>DATFRN010000195.1:0-2636 GCA_035263165.1 Acidimicrobiales bacterium
TGGTGACCCCACCGGCGGGGCCCTGACGGTCGAGTCCGCTAGCGCGGGGCCTGCCCCGGACTCGACCACCATCGCAGGGTTCGACCCCGGCGCCCACACGATCGCCGAGGTCCAGGACTATGTGACCGCCAACCCGGCCGAGCTCGACGCCGTCTACGCCGCCGAGCAGGCCGGCAAGGCGCGGGTCACCCTGTTGGACTGGCTCAGAACGTCGGGGGCGACCTGATGGCCTACGCCGCCGCGGAGGACCTCGCCGAGGCGCTGCGCATCCGGGTCACGGCGACCAATCAGCAGCTGCTCGACGACTGCCTGGACGCCGCCGCGGGCGAGATCGACTTCGACCTGGACCGCGGCGACGTTCCCCTACCGTCCCCGACGCCGGCCGAGATCAAGCGCTGCAACGTCAACCGGGCCGTCGAGTGGTTCAAGGCCGCCGATGCCGCCTACGGCATCGTCGGCTTCGAGCAGGTCGGGCTGCTGCACGCCCCGAAGGACGGGTTCGCTCGTCACGCCGTGACGATCACTGCCTACAAGATCGGCTGGGGCGTGACGTGAACCTGCTCGACGCCCGGGCCAAGCTCGCCGCGGCGCTCGCCCCGGTCGACGATGACGACCCGACGGTGCTCGTCGACCTGGTCGACGCCCTCGAGCCGCCGGCCCTGATGCTCGGCTGGGGTGAGCCGTGGCTGACCCCCGACACCGCCTGCTGGCGTACCGGCCGCCTGGTCGTCACGTGTGTGGCGGGCCGGCTGGTGCCCGGGGCGGGCGTCGAGATGCTGGAGCAGCTGGTCGATTACACCCTCGGCCGGCTCGGCGCGGACGGGGCGCCGTGGCCGCTCGACGCGGTCGGCTCACCGCGGGTGTTCACGATCGGCAACGTCAACTACCTCGCGGCGCGTCTCACGCTGCGTGTCCCCATCACAGGAGGCCCCTGATGGCTGAACCAGAGCCGGTGATCCTCTACTCGCCGTCGTTGACGATCAACGCGGTCGAGCTGAAGTGCCTGATGTCGCACATCGAGATGATCCCCGATGTGTCGACGGTGGAGGTGACGACGGCGTGCGGCGTGAAGGAGTATCCGGGCACCGTCAAGTGGACGCTGAAAGCCAGCCTGTATCACAGCTTCGACCCGGAGGGGACGAACGAGTGCCTGACCGCCTGTGTGGCCGGGCGTGCTCCGGTGCCGTTCACCGTCGTGCCGAACTCGAACCAGCCGGTCTCGGCGACCAACCCGCAGTTCGAAGGGAACCTCATCCCGCAGCCGTTCACCCCGTTGTCGGGGGACGTCGGCGACGCCTCCAGCTTCGACCTCGAGTGGTCGATCTCGGGTTGGCTCGACCTGCCGACCACCAGCATCACCCCGACCGGCGCCCAGGTCGAGACGGCCGCGGCGTGACCGACACCAGCGGCGGCCGGGTCGAGCTCGTCGGCGGCCCCCAGGCGATGGCCGACATCCGCCGTTGGGCCGATCAGGTCGCCCCCGAGGTCGCCAAAGCCGCCGGGCCGTTCGTCGAGCGGGTCGCCGACATCGTGCGCGGCCGGGTCCCCGTGCTGACCGGCCAGCTCGCCGGCTCGGTCGAGGTCGGCATCGATGACGAAGGCGGCGCCGGCGTCACCGTCGGGATCGGCGACGGGGTGCCGTATGCGGGGTGGATCGAGTTCGGCGGCGGTCACGGCCGGCCCTACCTGCCGGAGGGCCGCTACCTGTACCCGACCGCGGCGGAGGCGGCCGACGAGTACGCCCAGATGGCCGCCGACACCGCGGCCGACACCGTGGGGAGGTTCTCATGGTCGACACCGACATCGTGAACGGTGACGTCACCCGGGTGCTGCCCGACGTCGTCGAGCTGCACGCCGCCGAGGCCCGCCGGATCCCGGCGCCGGGCACGCAACGCGACCTGCGGGCGCAGACCGGCAAGTCGTTCGAGGAGCTCGCCGGGCCGGACGCCGACGGCGCCGACCGCATCCAGACCCTGATCTGGATCAAGCTGCGCCGCTCCTTCCCCGGGCTGCGCTGGGACGAATGCGCCGACGTGGACATCCAAGTCGAGGAAGGGGTGCTCGAGGCCGTGGACCCTACGAGGCTGTCCGGCTCCGCAACCTCGCCGCCTTCTGCCGGTTCTGGAGGATGACCCCGGGCGACGTGTACGCCCTCGACGACGACGAGTACCGGGTGTTCGTCGCCTACATGCGAGACGAGATCAAAGCCCGCGAGCGGGCCGCCAGACGGAGGAGGTGAACCATGCCGGCCGGGCCGACGATCGTCGCCAAGTTCATGGCCGACACGTCGAACCTCACCTCCGAGGTCGACAAGGCGGCGTCGGGGTCCGAGTCGAAGCTGACCAACTTCGCGAAGAACGCGGCGTTGGCGATCGGCGGGGCGTTCGCGGTGACGAAGGTCGTCGAGTTCGGCAAGGCGAGCGTGCAGGCCGCGTCGGAGGACGCCGCCGCGCAGGCCCAGCTCGCGGCGGCGTTGAAGAACACGACGGGGGCGACCGACGCCCAGATCGCGGGCGCCGAGAAGTTCATCTCGAACCTGTCGAAGCAGGCCGCGATCGCCGATGACGACCTGCGCCCGGCGCTGGCGACGCTGGCCCGCGGGTTCGGCGACACCGAGAAGGCGCAGCAGGCCCTGT
>DATFRN010000196.1:0-4721 GCA_035263165.1 Acidimicrobiales bacterium
CGGCGGGGCGTGGGACAACGCCAAGAAGTACATCGAGGACGGCAAGCACGGCGGCAAGGGCTCCGAGGCCCACATGGCCGCGGTGATCGGCGACACGGTCGGCGACCCGTTCAAGGACACGGCCGGCCCGGCGCTCAACCCCCTCATCAAGGTGATGAACCTGGTGTCGCTGCTGATCCTCCCGGCCATCATCACGCTGTCGAACGTCAGCGACACCAACGTGCTGTCGACCACGCCCAAGCCCGCGGGCTACGCCATCGCGGCGGCGGCGCTGGTCGTGCTGCTCGGCGCCATCGCCTTCTCCAAGCGGGAGTCGGAGGGCATCGGCGGCAGCCGGGGCGGCGACGGCGCCGACGCCGTCGGCGGCCAGGGCCCCAGCGAGCACGTGGCCGAGCCCGCCTCGGTCTGAGCCGTTCCGTGGACGTTTCTGGTTGACTCCCAACCAGAAACGTCCACGGAAGGCAGTCTTCCGTGGCACCATCTGTCCCCTCAGACGGAAAAACGGGGGGCAACATGCCGGGTCTGGATCGACGCACCTTCCTCGCCGGGGCCGCCGCGGCCGGCGGCGCGGCGCTGACCGGGATGGGGCCCTTCGCCGGGTTCCTGTCGGCCCCGGCGGCGGGCGCCGCCTCGCCCACGCTGGGCCCGATCCCCGACCTGCGGGACGGCAAGGTGCGGCTGTGGCTGCCGTCCGGCTTCCAGTACCGCTCGTTCCACGACACCGAGCAGACCGTCACGCTGGACGACGGCACGACGCTGCCCGGCCGCCACGACGGCATGGCCGCCTTCCGGGGCCCCAAGGGCAACGTCCTGCTGGTGCGCAACCACGAGGTCAACAACCCCGTGCCCGCCTTCGGCGACGCGAACCAGGCCTACGACCGCATGGCCGGCGGCGGCACGACGACCACGCTGGTGACCCGGTTCGGCGAGGTCATCAGCGCCTTCACCAGCCTCAACGGCACGCAGATGAACTGCTCCGGCGGCCCGATGCCGTGGGACTCGTGGGTGTCGTGCGAGGAGACCGTCAACGGCCCCGACGTGGGCGCCGACTTCACCGGCGTGTCCAACGTGCCGCTCACCCAGCGCCACGGGTTCATCTTCGAGGTGCCGGCGGGCGGCCAGTCCAGCCGCGAGCCGGTGACCGCGGCCGGGCGCTTCGCCCACGAGGCGGTGGCGTTCGACCCGGTGCGGGGCGTTCTCTACATGACCGAGGACAACTTCGGGTTCCCGTCCGGCCTGTACCGCTACACGCCGCCCCGCCACCCGATGCGGGAGAAGCGGCTGCTCGACGGCGGGCGGCTCCAGATGCTGGCCGTGCGGGGGATGCCCGGCGCCAACCTGGCCACCACCCAGCCCGCGGCGGCGACCTACCAGACGAGGTGGGTCGACATCGACGACCCGGCGCCGACGTTCCCGTTCACGCCCGGGCTGCCGGCGCCGACGACCAACAACGCCGCGCTGACCCACGTCGGCGATCAGGGCCGGGCCCAGGGGGCGGCCTGGTTCTCGCGGCTGGAGGGCGCCACCTTCGACCGCGGCACCGTCTACTTCACCTCGACCCAGGGCGGCGGCCCGGCCGAGCCGGGGTCGAGCGACACCGTGGGCGGGTTCGGCAACGGATCGGGCCAGATCTGGGGCTACGACCCGGGGACGGGGCGGCTGCGGCTGCTGTTCGAGTCGCCGGGGCCCGACGTGCTCGACCTGCCGGACAACGTGACGACCAGCAAGCGGGGCACGCTGATCGTGTGCGAGGACAACGTCAACGACAACTTCGTGCGGGGCCTGTCGCGCCGGGGCGAGCTGTTCAGCATCGCCCTCAACCGGCTGGTGTCGTCGACCGGGGTCGACCGGTCCAACGACGAGTTCGCCGGCTCGACCTTCAGCCCCGACGGCCACACGCTGTTCGTCAACATCCAGGCCAGCCGGGGCATGACCTTCGCCATCTGGGGTCCCTGGAACAAGATCGGCGTTTGACCGCGGCGGTATCCTGACCCTCGTTCAAGCGAGGGGGGAGCGATGAAGTTCGGCGTGTTCTACGAGCTCCAGCTGGCGCGCCCGTGGGAGCCCGACAGCGAGTGGCGCCTCTACCACGACGCCCTCGACGAGCTCGAGCTGGCCGACAAGCTGGGCTACGACTACGCCTGGGAGGTCGAGCACCACTTCCTCGAGGAGTACTCGCACTCCTCGGCGCCCGAGGTGTTCCTGGCCGCCGCCAGCCAGCGGACCGAGAACATCCGCCTCGGCCACGGGATCCTCCAGCTCACGACGACCCACCCGGCCAAGGTGGTCGAGAAGGTGTCGGCCCTCGACCTCATCAGCGACGGCCGGGTCGAGTTCGGGATGGGCGAGAGCGCCAGCATCACCGAGCTGCACCCCTTCGGTGTGCGCTTCCGGGACAAGCGGGAGATCTGGGAGGACGCCGTCCGCTGCGCCATCCCGATGTTCGGCGACGGCGGGGTCGAGTACCACGGGCCCCACTTCGACTTCCCGCTGCGCAACGTGCTCCCCAAGCCCCGCCAGAAGCCCCATCCCCCGCTGTGGACCGCCTGCTCGCAGCTGGAGACCATCGAGTACGCCGGCCGGCGGGGCCTCGGGGCGCTCGGCTTCCAGTTCGTCAGCGCCGATGCCGCCCACGCCTGGGTGCACGCCTACTACAACGCCATCACCCGCCAGCTCGACCCGCTGTGCGAGTACCCGATCAACCCCAACATCGCCCTCGTCAGCATGTTCATGTGTGCCGAGACCGACGAGGAGGCGCGGGCCCGGGCCGACGGCGCCACCTTCTTCCAGTTCTGCCTGCGCTACTACAACACGCCCGACCGCAAGCGCCCCGAGCCGGGCGAGGTCAACATGTGGGACGAGTACACGGCGTGGAAGAACGCCAACCCCGAGGCCGCCGAGCGGGCGTTGACCGGCGGGCTCATCGGGTCGCCCGAGACGATCCGCCGCAAGCTGCGCCGGTTCGAGGAGTCGAACATCGACCAGGTGATCCTCCTCAACCAGGCGGGCCGCAACACGCATGCCGACATCTGCCACAGCCTCGAGCTGTTCGCCCGCGACGTGATGGAGGAGTTCCATGCCAACGTGCCTGCCCACGAGGAATGGAAGGCGGCCGTGATGGCCGGCGACATCGAGCTCGAGGAGCTCGACACCTCCCAGCACACCCGGCGCTTCGGCACCAAGGCGGTGCGGGTCTGATGCTCGAGTTCACCGCGGAGTCCACCGAGAAGGGCGTGACCGAGCGCGCCTTCACGCTCGACCGGCCCGCCGAGCCGGTGCCCGGCATCCTGTGGACGCCCGAGGGCGCCGCCGGCCCCCGGCCGCTGGTGCTGTTCGGCCACGGCGGCACCCAGCACAAGCGGGTGCCCAACGTCCTCGCCCTTGCCCGCCGGCTGGTCCGCCACCACGACTTCGCGGCGGTGGCCATCGACCTGCCCCACCACGGCGACCGCATCCCCGAGGCCGAGCGGAGCCTGTCCCGGGAGGAGCGGCGCCAGCGCCTCGGCGGCCGGCTGTTCGGCCGGGGCCGGGGCGAGACCACCCAGCTGGCGGTGGGCGACTGGATCGGCACCGTCGACGCCGTCACCGACCTGCCCGAGGTCGGCGCCGGCGGCCCGATCGGGTACTGGGGGCTGTCGATGGGGTGCGCCTTCGGCGTGCCGCTGATCGCCGGCGAGCCCCGCATCGACGCCGCCGTGCTGGGCCTGTTCGGCTGGGCCGAGGGGTCGCGGCTGGTCGGCTACGACGACCTGGCCCGGGCCGTCACCGTGCCCCTGCTGTTCATCGTGCAGTGGGACGACGAGGTGGTCGACCACCACCACGCGGCCGAGCTGTTCGGGATCTTCGGGTCGACCCGCAAGACGATGCACGCCAACCCGGGCCGCCACGTCGAGGTGCCGCTGTTCGAGCGGGACGCGGCCGAGGCGTTCTTCGCCGAGCACCTGGGGACGGTGGGCGCAGAGGCGCCGGCGGCTTAGCCCGCCGGCTTTACAGCCGCGTTGCTTCTGCGTTGCGGTCCGGCGGCCGCGTGAACCGGCCGGGGTGACGCCGCGTCTGACTGGACGTGCGACCGACAACTTCTCCCCCACCCCTGCCCAAGTGGGCAGTGCTGGCGTCGATCGGCGCCGGCGCGATCCATGCCACCGCCGTGGGCGTCCACGGCTCCGAACGGGCGGCGGCCATCGCCTTCGGCGTCCTCGCCGTCCTCCAGATCGGCTGGGGCCTGCTGGCCCTGGCCCCCCTCGCCCAGGGGCCCGGCCCGCGGCGATGGTTGCCATGGGCCGGCCTGGCCGTCAACGGCGCCGCCGTCGGCGGCTGGGTGCTGGCCAAGACCTCCGGCATCGGGTTCGTGCCCGGGCTCGAGACCCCCGAGGGCCCGGGCGTTCCCGACACGCTGTCCATGGCGCTCGGCCTGGCCGCCGTCGCGGGCGCGCTGGCGTGCCTGTTCGACCCCGCCTGGCTGCGGTCCCGCGGCGCCCCCGTCACCCACGTGCCGGTGGCGGCGGCCATCGCGGTGCTGGTGCTGACCGGCATGGTGGCGACGGGCTCCCACACCCACGGCCCCGGCGGCCACGGCCACGACATGGAGTCGATGACCGTCGGCGACGGCCACGACCACGGCGACGGCCACGGCAACGACGACCACGGCAACGAGGACGGCAACGACGATCACGGCAGCGACCACGGCAGCGAGCACGGCGACGACCACGGCAACGACGATC
>DATFRN010000197.1:0-3355 GCA_035263165.1 Acidimicrobiales bacterium
GCCATCGTCACCGACACCGGCGGCGTGCTCTGCCACACGGCGATCGTGGCCCGCGAGTTCGGCGTCCCGGCCGTGGTCGGCACCGATACCGGCACGACCGCCATCCAGACGGGCCAGACCATCACCGTCGACGGCACCAAGGGGCTCGTCTACCTCGACGGCCGCAGCGCGTCCGAGGCCACCACGTCCCACACCGCCTGGTAGCCGCGCCCGCCGGGGGCGTCAGCCCCAGAGCTGCTTGCTGCATGTGCGGCGTGACGCTCGGGCGGGCACCCGGCGGGGCGCCACCGATGCTCCCACACGGCGACTGCGATGCTGAGAGCAGTGGCGACGGGGCACGGCCTCTGCCCGCTCAGGCGCAACGGCGGGCGGGCCCCAGGTCACCGGAGAATGCCGGCCGCCGCCTGCACCCGGCGCCGCCGGTGCCCCGGCGAGCACCGCCCTGGCCGCCCGCGTGCCCTTCTCGCCGAAGGCGATGAGAATTGGACGCCGTGGACGCCTAGCCCCAGAGCTGCTTGCTGGCCTGGGCCGCGCCCTCGGCCAGCGCCCGGAACTTGGGCCACACGACCGTCGGGTGCACCTCGGGGGCGTAGGACGCCCGCGACGAGAAGCCGCAGTCGGAGCCGGCGATGACGTTCTCGCGCCCGACCAGGCCCGCGTACTTCAGGATGTAGTCGGCGACGAGGTCCGGGTGCTCGACGTAGTTGGTGGCGTGCCCGATCAGCCCGGGGATGAGGATCTTGCCGTCCGGCAGCTTCACGTCCTCCCAGATGCGCCACTCGTGGTAGTGGCGGGGGTTGGCCACCTCGAAGCTGTGGGCCCCGGCGTTGATCGCCAGCATGAACGGCACGGCCTCGATGAGCGGGATGTCGTTCATGCGGGGGCCGTGGTTCAGCCCGTAGCACGTGTGGTGGCGGATCTGGTCCGCCGGGATGCCCCGCAGGGCGTGGTTGAGCGCCTCGACGTGCATCCAGGCCATCCGCTCACGCTCGGCCTGCTCCATGGACGGGTCGCTCAGCATGTCGATCAGGAACGGGTCGTCGATCTGGAGGATGAACCCGGCCGCGACGATGGCCAGGTACTCCTCCCGCATGGCCTCGGCCACCGCCGCCAGGTACTCCTCGTGGCTGGCGTAGTAGTCGTTGCGCCCGAACCCGCTCGGCCCGGTCGAGGGCATGAACACGTCGGCCACGTCGAAGGGTGCGGTGGCCGCCCGGAGGTTGTCGATGTCGGTCTGCAGCAGGTCCTGGCCGACGTAGCTGACCGGTCCCCGGCAGATGATGCGGCGCAGCGGGGTAACGGTGGACGAGTACTTCTTGAAGTACTGCTCGTAGTACTCGGGGAAGTCGTCGACCTCCTTCTGCCACGACGGCGCCATGCGGGCCGTGTCCATATCGGGCTCGAAGCCGCCCAGCCGGTCCTTGACGTAGCCGAGGAAGCTGACCTTGCTCATCTCGCCGTCGGTCACGATGTCGATGCCGTTCTCGACCTGCTGACGCACCCGATCGGCGACGGCGTCGTGGACCTGCCGGTCGAGGAGATCGGCGTCGTAGGGCCGCCCGTTCTCGCGCTCGCGCATGGTGTCCAGCAGCTCGGTCGGCCGGGCCAGGCTGCCCGCGTGCGTCGTCAGGATGCGTTCGGTGCTGCGCTTCATCGGCTCTCCCCCACGTCGTCAGGCGTGATTGCGACCTTAGCTACCGGCCCTTGGCACAGGTGATGTACGTCCAGCACGCCTGGAACTTCGGCCGCCCGTGGAACAGCACGTCCATCGCGTGGCGGATGAGCGCCAGGCGGTCGCCGACGGCCTCGGGCGACGGCGCGGCGCCGTCGATCTTCTCGGTGCCGCCGACCCAGCCGAGCACCGCGTCGTGATAGGTGCGGAGCAGCCCGTACCAGTCCTCGACCCGGGCCTCGATGCTCGCCTCCCGCACCGACTCGACCTTGAGGCCGGCCAGCTCCAGCGTCTCGAGGTAGAAGTCCAGGGGCCGGGGCTGGAGGAACACGCGGTCGCGGTAGGCCGCGTGCGCCGCCATGCGCTCACCGTCGTCGACGTCCGCCCGGTACGCCGCGTAGGCCGGGTCGGTGCGCACGAGGCCCTCGGCCAGGTCGCCGACGACCCACACGGTCTCGTCGAGGATCCACTCGTTGCGGCGGGCCCGCGGGTTGCGGATGTTGCCCGAGTTGATCAGCACCGAGCCGCCGGGACGCAGGGCCCGCAGCCACGCGGCCGCGGTGTCGGCCAGGTCGGGGTAGAGGTGGATCGCGTTGGTCGACACGATCGCGTCGACCCCCCGGTCGAGCAGCTCGGGGCCGAGCACCTCGTCGAGCCGTTCGAGCCGCCGCTCGGGCTTCAGGTAGCGGAGCAGCCGCAGCCCCACGTCGGGGTCGTCGCGGAACTTCTCCATCGCCACCCGCAGGAACTTCGGCGAGCTGTCGACGATCACCGCCCCGGCGCGGGTGTCGAACATGCGCAGCTTGAGCCGGTCCAGGAGGATGCCGGTCCCGCCCGAGTAGTCGACGAGGACGTCGCCGTCCTCGAGCAGGTGGGACAGCTCCTCGACCGTGGCGTCCAGGTTCCGGTACCAACCGTGGTGGTCGACGCTGTCGTAGGCCTCGCCGAACGCGTCCACCGGCTGGCGGACCCAGTCGTCGTCGGGTATCCGCTGCCAGCCGGCCGGCCAGGCGAAGCTCCGGCGCGACCGGGTCGCCGGCCGGATCGCGGCGGTCGCGGCCCGGTGGAGCTCGATCAGCGCCGCCACGTCCCCGGGGCGGTGGCGGGCCCAGCCGCAGGCGGTGGCCACGCCGAAGTCGTGGACGAAGCGCTGCGCGGCGACGATGCGGGCCCGGGCGCCGAGCTCGCCGTCGGACGGGTCGAGCAGGCCGAGGTACAGCCGGGTCTCGGGGCGCAGGCTCAGCTTGGCCAGCGTCTCGAAGAACGGCAGGTCGACGGCGTGGCACTGCACCGGGAGGTGGACCCAGTCGAGCGACCGGCCGAGGCTGAGCGACAGCGCGTTGGCCATGTCGACGAGGGGCTGGGCCCGGTAGGGCCGGTCGCGATGGTGGCTCTCGTGGCCGTGGCAGAAGTGGTACCCGAGCTGGACGCCCGCCGGGACGCTGCGACCGAGCCGGACGAGGCGCTCGACGATGCCGGCCCGGGGGTCCTCGAACCAGGTCGGCATGACCTCGTCGAGCATGGCGAACTCGAAGTTCGTGTCCCACTGGATCGCGAGCTGGTCGTGCGGGATGACCTCGAAGATGCCGGCGAGCTCGTGGAGCATCCGCTCCTCGTACAGCGGCTCGACACCGGCCTGGTCCTCGGGCGCGACGAACGCGGCGATGGGGGCCAGCGGCGTGG
>DATFRN010000198.1:0-10259 GCA_035263165.1 Acidimicrobiales bacterium
CGGCGGGGCCACCCACATCGGCGAACCGACCGATGTGGGCGAGAGCGAGCGCATCGCCTGGGTGCCGGTCGACGAGGTCCGCGACCTCGTCACCACCGGTCAGATCACCGACGGGCTGTCGCTGACCAGCCTGCTCTGGGCGCTCGCCACCGCCGAGATCTGAACCCTCGGCGTCCCGCGGCGGTCAGGCCGCGCCCTCGGCCGCCGGGTTCCAGCTCGCCAGGTCGGCCAGGCGCTCGTCGTTCGAGAACATCTCGACGATGGGCTCGTCGAGACCGAGGCGGCGCTTCAACCGCCGCACCTCGAGCTCCTCGTTCCACAGCACGAGGGTGACGACGATGCCGCTCTCCCCCGCGCGCGCCGTGCGGCCCGAGCGGTGCAGGTAGTCCTTGGGGTCCTGCGGCGGGTCGTAGTGGACCACGATGTCGATGTCGTCGATGTCGAGGCCCCGGGCCGCCACGTCGGTGGCCACCAGCACCGGCAGCTTGCCGGCGCTGAAGCGCTTGAGCGCCCGCTCCCGCACCTCCTGGCGCAGGTCGCCGTGGATGGCGCGGGCGTCGACGCCGATGTCGGCCAGCTGGCGGGCCAGCTTGTCGACCGCCCGCTTGGTGTTGGCGAAGACCAGGCAGCGGGTGCCTGAGCGGCTGATGGCGGCGGCCACCCGGTGCTTGTCCATCTCGTGGACCAGCAGGAAGCGGTGGGCCATCTGCTCGACGGTCTGGGTGGGCGAGCCGACCTCGTGGAACACGGGGTCGCGCTGGTAGCGGTCGACGAGGCTCTGGATGCCGCCGTCGAGCGTGGCCGAGAACAGCAGGGTCTGGTGGCGCCCGCCGACGTGGCGGAGCACCCACTCGACCTGGGGCAGGAAGCCCATGTCGGCCATCCGGTCGGCCTCGTCGATGACCACCAGCCCCAGCTGGGACAGGTCGGCGGCCTTGCGGTCGATCAGGTCGATGAGCCGGCCGGGCGTGGCCACCACGATCTCGGCCCCGGCCTCGAGCCCGGCGATCTGGGCGCCCATCTGTGCGCCGCCGTACACGGCGACGAGGCGCAGGTTGCGGGCTTCGGCCAGCGGGCGCAGCACCTCGGACACCTGGAGGCACAGCTCGCGGGTGGGGACGAGGACGAGCCCGGTGGGCCGGCGGGCGGACGCGGGGGCGACCCGCTCGACGAGCGGGAGGCCGAACGCGAGGGTCTTGCCCGAGCCGGTCTTGGCCTTGCCGCAGACGTCGCGGCCGGCGAGGGCGTCGGGGATACAGAGGCGCTGGACGGGGAATGGCGTCGTCAGCCCGGCGGCATCGAGCACCGCCACGAGATCGGAGGACACGCCCAGCGCGGAGAACGTCTCTTGTTCTTCGTTGCGCATGGTTCCGATCGAGTCTATCGGGGGGTGCCATCCGCTCCGAAGTCAGCGCGGCCCGCTGACCACGGGATGCGCGAGCCACGGGCGGAGCCGGGCGGCGATGTAGTCCCACACGACGGGCGCGAACGCGGTCGTGAAGTGGATGCCGTCGCGGCGGGCGACGACCCCGCCGACCCGCTCGGCGAAGCGCCCGCCCGGGCACACGAGCGGCCCGAGGTCGATCATCAGCACCCGCCCGCCGTAGTCGGCGGCGACCGCCGCGGTCTGGCGGTTGATCCACGCCAGCAGCGCCGGATCGTTGCGCGGGCTGGCGGGCCCGCCCAGCGCGGCGTCCTTGTCGCGCATGCACGGAACGGTGAGCAGGGCGAAGCGGATGTCGGGCGCGGCGGCCACGGTGGCGTCGAGGCCCGAGCGCAGCGCGGCCCGGTAGGCCGCCCCGGCCGCGGGCGTGCCCGCGTGGCGCACCCGGCCGTCGACCTTGTGGTCGAACACCTCCCACGGCCCCCACAGCGCCACCACCACGTCGGCCCGGTAGGACGCGGCCGCCGCCTGCCACTCGCGCTGCCAGTCCTTGCAAAGGCTGTGGCGGACGACGCCCGAGGCGTCGAGCACCTCGCCCGGGCTGGCGGTGCAGCCGAGGTTGGCCACCGTGAGCAGGTCGACGTCGCGGGGCGTCCGCTTGCCCTGGGTGAGCCCGAGCGTGATCGACCACGCCACCGAGTCGCCGCCGATCACGACCCGCAGCGGGCGCCAGCGGGGCACGGTGGGCAGCGTCCGGCCCGGGGCCACCGGCACGGTCGAGACCGGGAAGTCGATCGGCCCCAGCGTGGTCATCGAGTTGTGGACGGCCAGGGCGGGCGAGGCGCCGCCGCCCACGGTGCTGACCGCGACGACGGCCACCACCACGGCGCAGGCCACCGCGGTCAGGGCCGCGGGCGGGGCCGCCGGCATCCCGGCCCGGGCCAGGCGGGCCCGCATGCCGGCCCAGCCGTGGCGGCGGATCGGCCGCTCGACCAGCCGGTACGACAGCGCCGCCACCGCGAAGGTGAGCCCGAACCGCAGCGCCGTCAGCCGCAGGCCGTGGAAGCCGGCCCGCTCGGGGGTGAGCCACACGAAGATCGGCCAGTGCCACAGGTAGAGCCCGTAGGAGATCGTGCCGATCGCCACCGGCACCCGCCGGCTCAGCACCCAGTGGACCGGTCCGGACGCGCCCGGCAGCGCCACGCCGGCCACCACGGCGGCGGAGGCCAGCGCCACGCCGCCCAGGCCGCCCCGGTAGAGCGACGCCTCGTGGCCGTCGTAGACCCGGAAGTCGACCGCCAGCGCGGCCAGGCCGGCCACGGCCAGCACCGGTAGCAGCGGGCGCAGCCGGGCCACCGCCCGGGGGTGGGCGGCGGCCGCCGCGGCCAGCGCCGCCCCGGCCAGCAGCGTGTAGGCCCGGGTGTCGGTGCCGTAGTACACGCGGGAGGGGTCGTCGCCCGGGTGGTACAGGGCGGCCATCCGGGCGGCCGACAGCGCGCCCGCCGCCAGCAGCCCGGCCACCAGCAGCCCCGGGCGCCGGCGCAGCGGCCGCCACGCCAGGGCCACGGCGAGCACGGGCGGGAACAGCAGGTACCACTGCTCTTCGACCGACAGCGACCACAGGTGGCGGAACGGCGAGGGCAGCCCGAAGGCGTCGAAGTACGACTGCCGGGTGAGCACGAAGCGCCAGTTGGCCACGTAGCCGAGCGAGGCCAGGGCGTCGCCCCGGGCCGACGGGACGTCGAGGGGCAGGTCGGCCAGCGTGATCAGCAGGCAGGTGCCGGCCACCACCAGGGCGACCGCCGGCAGCAGCCGGCGGGCCCGCCGCAGCCAGAACCGGCGCAGGGCGATGCCGCCGTCCCGGCGGTGCTCGGCCAGCAGCAGCGAGGTGATGAGGAAGCCGGAGATGACGAAGAAGACGTCGACCCCGAGGAAGCCGCCGGGCAGGGCCACGCCCCTCCCCCCGGGGATGTGGAGGCCCGCGTGCTGGACCATCACCGCCAGCACGGCCACCGCCCGCAGGCCGTCGAGGCCGGGCCGGTAGGGCAGGTGCGGGGGCGGACCGGGGTCGGGCGCCGGGGGCGCGGCGCCCTCGGGCGTGGGGTCGTGCGCGCGGCCGACCTCGGTCTGCGCCATGTCCCCCTCCCCCCTGCTCAGTTACTCGCGGGTAGCTTAACGGACGGGGGCGGGCGCGTGTCTCACGTCAGTTGGCGGTGACGTGGTGACCGCCCGCCCCCATGTCCACCACCTCGACCCGCCGGCTGAACCCCCGGATGGCGTGGGGGCCCAAACGCGTGTGGGCCAGGCCCTCGCCCGACGCGTCGAACAGGGAGGCAGTGACCAGGATCTGGTGGGGCTGAGCCTCGTCGCACAGCCGGGCCGCCAGGTTGACCGGCCGGCCGATGTAGTCGTCACCCTCGAACAGGATGACCCGCCCGGCCGCCACGCCGCCCCGCAGCGGCAGGGCACAGCCCCGCATGTCGAGCGCCTGCTCCATGCGCAGCACGGCGTCGAGCAGCGGCCGGGGCTCGGTCGCCACCAGCATGGCCCCGTCGCCCAGCCACTTGGTGACCCGCACGCCCCGCCAACCGGCCCGCTCCCGGACGACCGCCCGGAAGGTCGACAGCGCGGCCACCGCCGCCCCGACGCCCTGCTCGTCGGTCAGCGCGGTGAACCCGCAGAGGTCGATGAAGGCGAAGTTGCGGCGTACGAGGGCGTCGGCGTTCTCGTCGTCAGGGTCGGGCAGCACGAGCGGGATGCTACTGGTCGGCAACTTCCCGGCCCGAGCCGGATCCGCCCGTAGGGTGGCGGCCATGGCCGCCCTCGACGCCCTCGCCGGCTGGCCGGTGGCGACGGCGGCGGGAGCGGTGGTCACGCCCGCCGGGGTGGCCGAGGCCACCGGCGACACGGGGTGGGTGACCCGCATCGCCTCGGTCACCAAGCCGCTCGTCGCCGTCGCCTGCCTGGTGGCCGTGGAGGAGGGCACGCTCGCCCTCGACGCCCCGGCCGGCCCGCCGGGGTCGACCGTGCGCCACCTGCTGGCCCACGCCTCGGGCCTGCCGTTCGTCGGCACCACGCCGATCGCCCGGCCCGGCACCCGCCGGATCTACAGCAACACCGGCTTCGAGCAGGCCGCCGAGGCCCTGGCCGCCGGGACCGGGATGGGCGTCGGCGATTATCTGGCCGAGGCCGTCCTCGACCCGCTCGGCCTGGCCGCCACCTCGCTGCGGGGCTCGCCGGCCAAGGATGGCTGGTCGACCGTCGCCGACCTGGCCCGCCTGGCCGCCGAACTGCTGGCCCCCACGCTGATCGCCCCCGGGACGCTGGCCGAGGCGACCAGCGAGCAGTTCCCCGGCCTGGCCGGGGTCGTGCCCGACCTCGGCAGCTACGACCCCAACCCCTGGGGGCTCGGGTTCGAGCTCAAGGGGGCCAAGGCGCCCCACTGGACCGCACCGGGCGGCTCGCCCCGCACGTTCGGCCACTTCGGCGGCAGCGGCACGTTCCTGTGGGTCGACCCCGACGCCGCGGTGGCCTGCGTGGTCCTGACCGATCGCGAGTTCGGCGACTGGGCGCCGCCCCTGTGGTCGGCCGTGTCGGCCGACGTCCTGGCCGCCTCCGGCTAGTGCCCCGAGTCGCAAGTCATGCCGCAGTTTCGCCGGCCCTGGACGCCGCTCGCGGCGTCCTCCTCCTCGCCGCAGGGTCGGCTGCGACTCGTCGTGCGTCCTTGCGAGCGACGCCCAGTGCTCGCCGAAACCGCGGGCGGACTTACGACTCGGGGCACTAGAACTCGGCGCCCAGCAGGTCCCCGGGGCCTGCGGTGACCGCGGGGATCAGGCCCGCCGCCTGGGGCAGCAGCTGCTCGGCGTAGAAGCGGGCGGTCAGGATCTTCTGGCCCAGGAACGCGGTGTCGCCGGTCCCCTCGTCGAGGCGCCGCTGGGCGGCCAGGGCCGAGCGGGCCAGCAGCCAGCCGCCGGTCACGATCCCGCACATGCGCAGGTAGGGGGTGGCCCCGGCCAGCGCGTTGTTGGGGTCGGCCAGGCCGTTGGCCAGCAGCCAGTCGGTGGCCTGGCGCAGCCCGGCCACGGCGTCGGCCAGGTGCTTGCCGATGGTGTCCAGCTCGCCGCCGGCGCCCGACAGCTCGCCCGCGGTGGCCTCGATGCCGGCCAGGTAGTCGACGATGGCGCCGCCGGCCCGCAGCGGCAGCTTGCGGCCGACCAGGTCCATGGCCTGGATGCCGTTGGTGCCCTCGTAGATGGGGGCGATGCGGGCGTCCCGGAAGTGCTGGGCCACCCCGGTCTCCTCGATGTAGCCCATGCCCCCGTGCACCTGCACGGCCAGCGAGGTGAGCTCGACGCCGAGGTCGGTGCCCCACCCCTTGGTGATGGGGGTGAGCAGGTCGGCCAGCTCCTGGCGGGCCGTGCGCACGGCCTCGTCGGGATGGCGGGCGGCCAGGTCGAGGCACTCGGCGTTGAGGTAGGCGAGGCAGCGCAGCGCCTCGATCTGGGCCCGCATGGTCAGCAGCATGCGCCGGACGTCGGGGTGGTCGACGATCGGCGACGACGCCCCGGCGGGCGCGCCCACCGCCCGGCCCTGGCGGCGCTCGGCGGCGTAGGCCACGGCCTGCTGGTAGGCCCGCTCCCCCAGCGACAGGCCCTCGACGCCCACCGACAGCCGGGCGTTGTTCATCATCTTGAACATGTAGCGCATGCCCTGGTTGGCCTCGCCGATGAGGTAGCCGACCGCGCCGTCGTAGGCCATGACGCAGGTGGGGCTGGCGTTGATCCCCATCTTCTGCTCGATCGACACGCACTCGACCGCGTTGCGCTCCCCGATCGAGCCGTCGTCGCCCACGAGGAACTTGGGGACGATGAAGCACGAGATGCCCTTGGTGCCCGGCGGGGCGTCGGGCACCCGGGCCAGCACCAGGTGGACGATGTTGTCGGTGAGGTCGTGCTCGCCGTAGGTGATGAAGATCTTCTGCCCGGTGATGCGCCAGGCGCCGTCGCCCTCGGGCACCGCCCTGGTGGTGAGAGCGCCGACGTCCGAGCCGGCCTGGGGCTCGGTGAGGTTCATGGTGCCGCTCCACTCGCCGGTCACCATCCTCGGCAGGTAGGTCTCCTTCTGCTCCTCCGAGCCGTAGTGGAGCAGCATGTCGATGGCGCCCTGGGTGAGCAGCGGGCAGAGCGAGAACGCCATGTTGGCGGCGGTCATCATCTCCTGCATGGACACGGCGATCAGCCAGGGGAAGCCGCCGCCCCCGTACTCGGACGGGAACGGCACCCCGGCCCAGCCGGCCTCGACGTAGCGCCGGTAGGCGGCTCGGAAGCCGTCGGGCGTGGTGACCGACCCGTCGCCGTTGCGCCGGGAGTGCTGGGTGTCGCCGACCCGGTTGAGCGGCGCGTACTCCTGGGCGAAGAACCGCCCCGACTCCTCCAGGATCCCGAAGACCATCTCGGGATCGGCGTGCTCGTACCCGGGGAGCCCGGACAGCGCGGCGAGGTCCACCAGGTTCTCGAGCACGAAGCGCATGTCGGCGAGCGGCGGAGCGTAGTCGGCCATGCCTGAACGGTAGGCACGCTCCCGCCAGGACGGAAAGGTGGCGCGGGCGTCAGGTCGCGCCGACCTCGTGGGGTGCATGACCACGCACCGCGGTCGTCAGTTCGGCGGCGGCGGCGACCACCTCGGCGGCCAGCGCCCGGATCTGCGCGCCGGTGCGCGGCCCCGGGGCCAGGCCCGACACCGACAGCGTGAGCTCGACCCGTCCGGAGGCGGCGAACACCGGCGCGGCCACGTCGGCGGCGGCGTACGACGCGGCGTCGTCGAGGTCGGGCACCAGCAGCGTCTGCCGGGACACGGCCTGGAGCAGCGCCCGGGGGTCGGCGGGGGCCGACGCCGGGACCGGGGGCCCGCCGCCCGCACCGCCGGCAGCCGCGGCCACCGGGGCGGTCCGGGGCGGCCACTCGGTGAGCGCCCGCCACTCGGGGGAGGCCAGCGTGACCGCGAACCCCGCCCCGCGGAGCCGGGGCAGGGTCCCGATGGCCGGGCCGACGGCGTCGGCGGTCGCGGCCCGGGCCAGCCAGGCCTCGATCGTCGGGTCGTCGCTCCAGGCCACGAACAGGGCGCCCACCGGCGGCGCCGCCGGCAGCCGCAGGGCCAGGGGGTCGGCCCCGCCCGGCCCGCCGGCCGAGGCCACGACGGCCACGTGGTCGTCGGCCATCTGCCAGGCCCGGGCCCACAGGCCGGTGGCCGAGGCCAGCCGGTCGAGGACGGGGCCGACGAAGTCGATCGCGGTGTAGCCGCGCCGGGCCGCCTCGCCGATGACGACGAGCCGGGGCCCCAGCGAGTAGCGCTTCTCCCCCGGATGGCGGAGCAGCACGCCGTGCTCGCTCAGCGCGTTGAGCAGCGCGTGGGCGGTCGCCTTGTTGAGCCCGCAGCGGCGGGCCACCTCCGAGAGGGTGAACCGCTCGTCGGGGTGGCCGGCCAGCAGCTCCAGCACCGCCACCGACCGATCGGCCCCCGGGGCCGGGCGCGCCACGGCCTCACTCCTCGGCCCGGCCGGCGCGTCCATGCGCCCCCGCCGGGGTATGCCACAGCAGCACAGGCTGCCGAATGCCCGCAGTCACCACGTACCCGCCCTTGTCAGACAACTCCCGTCCCGGCCGAGACAGTAGTCACCGGCGGCGGCGCCGGTGAACTGGCGCGCATCGCCGGGGTGCCCGCGCCCCGCCTAGCCTCCGCGGGGATGCCCCTCGTCCCGATCGACGCCGGCGTCTACGCCTGGCTCGCCGACGCCCCCGGCCGGGGCCACCCCAACGCCGGCGCGGTCGTCGACGCCGACGGGATCACCGTCGTCGACACGCTGATGACGCCCGACCAGTACGAGCCGTTCGCCGCCGCGCTCGCCGAGCTGGGGATGCCGGTGCGGCGGGCGGTGCTGACGGGCAGCGGCGTCGAGCAGGCCGGCGGCACCGGCCACTTCAAGCTCGCCGCCGTCTACGGCAGCCGCCAGGCCAGCGTCCACCTCGACCAGCCGCCCAACGTCGACAGCTGGCGGGCGCTGTTCCCGGAGGAGGCGGCGGCGTTCGAGGAGGTGACGACCCGGCCGGTCAGCCACGTCGTCGCCTCGGACGTCCAGCTCACCGCGTCGATCACCGTGGTGAGCACCGGCGGGCAGATGGCGGACAACCTGGTGGCGGTCGTCCCCGGCGCCCAGATCGCCTTCGCCGGCGCCATGTGCAGCTTCGGGGCCGCCCCGCTGTGCTGGCAGGGCGACCCCCGGCGGTGGGCCGACGAGCTGGACCGGCTGGTCGAGCGGGCGCCGATCATCGTGCCGGGGCACGGGCCCATCGGCGGCGAGGAGGAGGTGCGCGACCTCCAGGCCTACCTGCGGGCGTGCGCCGACGCCGCCGGCGACCCGGCCGCCCTCGGGACGGGCCCGTGGGACGGCTGGGCCGACCGCGAGCACGACGCGGTCAACGTCGAGCGGGCGGCGCTGCTGGCGGCGGGCGACGACCGGGTGCCGGACGCGATGCTGCGGCTGGCCGGGCTCACCTGACCGTCACACGGCGTTGGCCTGGTAGTAGCTCGACGAGTCGGGCCGGTAGAGCAGCACCAGGATGACGATCGCCAGCACCAGGTTGACGAAGTTGAACACCAGGCCGAGGCCGGTCTGGTTGCCCATCGCCAGCCCGCCCACCAGGAACAGGACGTTCAGCACGCCGAGCACGGTGGCCACCACCCGGGCCCAGCTCTTGCCCTGGCCGTTGGTGTAGGCCATCCACAGCCACAAGGCGACGATGACCAGGCCGATGACGATGGTGAAGCCGATGATGGCGGCCACCGCGGCGTCGAGGTCGCTCTTGGTCAGCGTCGCGTCGTTGTCCTTGAGCCGGTCGCGCAGGGCGTCGGTCTGGACGAAGACCGACAGGCTGCCGAGCACGGTCACCACCGCGCCGAGCCACATCAACCGCACGGCCAGGCGGATGCTCGGCGGCTGCTCGACCTGGTTGGCCGCCGCCGTGGGGTGCGGCGGCAGGCTGTCGGACGCCCACGGGCCCTGGGGCGCCGGCGGCGGGGTCGGGAAGCCCTCGGGCTCGCCCGGCGGGCCGGACGGCGGCGGGCCGGACGGCGGCGGTGGCGTCGTGCTCATGGACGGTTCCCCCAACACGGCGAGACGATGTGTCGACCCCACTGTCGCACGCCGGGAAGGGACCGTCGGCCGATACCCTCTGGCCCATGCTGTTCGGCCGGGACAAGACGCGCATGGTGGCCCAGGACGAGGCGCTCCCGGGCCGCGACCACCGGATCTTCGCCGTGCCCGCGACGCACGCGGTGCTGGGCACGGCGCTGGAACCGCCCTTCCCCGACGGGCTCGAGCGGGCCGTGTTCGGGCTCGGGTGCTTCTGGGGGGCCGAGCGCCTGTTCTGGCAGACCGAGGGGGTGTGGTCGACGGCGGTCGGCTACTCGGGCGGGTTCACCCCCAACCCGACCTACGAGGAGGTGTGCTCGGGGCGCACCGGGCACACCGAGGCCGTGCTGGTCGTGTTCGACCCGGCCAAGGTGAGCTACGAGGAGTTGCTGCGGGTGTTCTGGGAGGGCCACGACCCGACCCAGGGCATGCGCCAAGGGAACGACGTCGGCACCCAGTACCGATCGGCGATCTACGTGACGGGCGACGCCCAGCAGAAGTCGGCCGAGGCCAGCCGGGACGCCTACCAGGCCGAGCTGGACGCGACCGGCTACGGCACGATCTCGACCGAGATCGCCCCGGCGGGCGAGTTCTGGTACGCCGAGGACTACCACCAGCAGTACCTGCACAAGAACCCGATGGGCTACTGCGGCCTCGGGGGCACCGGCGTGTCCTGCCCCGTCGGGC
>DATFRN010000199.1:0-7455 GCA_035263165.1 Acidimicrobiales bacterium
GACAGCCTGTACTGCCCGACCACCGAGGAGTTCATCCTCCCGATCATCCACGGCAACGACCGGGTCGAGTGGTTCGTCCAGCTCTCGGACGAGATCCACTGGAAGGTCGAGGACCGGGAGACGGGGGCGCCGCGGGCCAACGTGGTGATGCGCTCGGGCGACGTGGCCGCCATGCCGGCCGACATCCGCCACCAGGGCTACTCGCCCAAGCGGGCGATGCTGCTCGTGTGGGAGAACGGCTCGCCCGCCCTTCCCGACCTCATCGCCGAGGGCAAGGCCCCGAAGACCGCCGTCGAGTTCTGAGGTGCAGACCCGGCTGTTCATCGGTGGCGACTTCGTCGACGCGCTCGAGGGCGGCACCGTCGAGGTCCGCAACCCCCACGACGGGTCGCTGCTGGCGGACGTGGCCGAGGCCCGGGCCGCGGACGTCGACCGGGCCGTCGCCGCCGCGCGGTCGGCCTTCCCCGGGTGGGCGGCCACACCGGCGGCCGAGCGGGGGCGGCTGCTGGCCCGCCTGGCCGACGCCATCGAGGACCACGCCGACGAGCTGGCCCGGCTCGAGTCGACCGACACCGGCCACCCGCTGAAGGACACGTCGGTCCTCGACGTCCCCCGCACGGCCGCGACCTACCGCTACTTCGGCGGCCTGGCCGACAAGGTCGAGGGCTCGGTCATCCCGGTCGACGCCGGGTTCCTCAACTACGTGACCCCCGAGCCGGTGGGCGTGGTCGGCCAGATCGTGCCCTGGAACTTCCCGATCATGTTCACCAGCTGGAAGCTGGGCCCGGCGCTGGCCGCCGGCAACACGGCGGTGATGAAGCCGTCGGAGCTGGTGCCCCTGTCGACCCTGCGGCTGTGCGAGCTCGTCGCGGAGGTGGGCTTCCCGCCCGGCGTGGTGAACGTCGTCCCGGGGTACGGCCACGACGCCGGCGCCCGCATCGCGGCGCACCCCGGCATCGACAAGGTGAGCTTCACCGGCTCCACCCGCACCGGGCGCTCCGTCGTCGCGGCCTCGGCCGGCAACCTCAAGCGCGTCCACCTGGAGCTGGGCGGCAAGGGGGCGAACGTGGTCTTCGCCGACGCCGACGTCGACGCCGCCGTGAACGGATCGGCGTTCGCCATCTTCCACAACCAGGGCCAGGCCTGCATCGCCGGGTCGCGCCTGCTGCTCCACGAGGCGATCGCCGACCGGTTCCTCGACGGCTTCCTGGCGCTGGCCCGCTCGCTGCGGGTCGGGGACCCCCTGGCCCCCGGCACGGAGATGGGGCCGCTGACCTCGCCCGAGCATCGCGACCGCGTGCTGTCCTACGTGAAGCTGGCCCAGGACGAGGGGGGCGAGGTGCTGGCCGGGGGCACCGCGCCCGACGACCCGTCGCTGGACCGGGGCTGCTACGTGCTGCCCACCGTGGTGCGCGCCGACCCGTCCTCCCGGGCGTGCCGGGAGGAGGTGTTCGGGCCGTTCGTCACCGTGTCCACCTTCGCCGACGACGAGGAGGCGGTGGCGGTGGCCAACGGCACCGACTACGGCCTCGGCGCCGGGCTGTGGACGCGGGACCTGTCCCGGGCCCACCGCGTCGCCGGGGCGTTCCGGGCCGGGATGGTGTGGGTGAACTGCTACAAGCGGGTGAGCCCCGCCTCGCCCTTCGGGGGCGTGGGCCAGTCGGGCTACGGCCGCGAGATGGGCTTCGAGGCGGTGCGGGGGTACACCGACCCCAAGTCGGTGTGGGTCAACGTCGACGCCACCATCCCGCCCTGGTACCCGCGGGGCTGATGGCGTGGCCACCGTGACCACGCTCGCCGAGGCGGTGGCGGCCCACGTGCACGACGGCGACGTCGTCGCCCTGGAGGGGTTCACCCACCTCATCCCGCACGCCGCCGGCCACGAGATCATCCGCCAGGGCCGCCGTGACCTGACGCTCGTCCGCATGACGCCCGACATCGTCTACGACCAGCTCATCGGCATGGGGTGCGCCCGCAAGCTGGTGTTCTCCTGGGGCGGCAACCCCGGGGTGGGCTCGCTCCACCGGTTCCGGGACGCGGTCGAGAACGGCTGGCCCCGGCCGCTGGAGCTGGAGGAGCACAGCCACGCGGGGATGGCCAACCGCTACGTCGCCGGCGCGTCGGGGCTGCCGTTCGCCGTGCTGCGGGGTTACACCGGGACCGACCTGGCCGACTGCACGGCCAACGTCGCCCCGATCACGTGCCCGTTCACCGGCGAGCAGCTCACCGCGGTCGCGGCGCTGCGGCCCGACGTGACGATCGTCCACGCCCAGCGGGCCGACCGGGCCGGGACCGTGCAGCTGTGGGGGATCACCGGGGTCCAGAAGGAGGCGGTGCTGGCCGCGGAGCGCGCCGTCGTGACGGTGGAGGAGATCGTCGACGACCTCGACGACCGGCCGGGCGCCGTGGTGCTGCCCGCGTGGGTCGTGAGCGCCGTGGCCGAGGTGCCGGGCGGCGCGGCGCCCAGCTACGCCCACGGCTACTCGGTGCGGGACAACGCCGCCTACGCGGCCTGGGACGGGATCAGCCGCGACCGGGAGACGTTCCGGCGGTGGATGCAGGACAACGTGGTCGACCGCGTGCCGACCACCGCGTGACAGGGAGGGAACGATGGCTATCGCAACCCAGACCATGACCGACGAGCAGCGCAAGAGCGTGGCGATCGAGTACCTGAAGGCGTTCGATCGAGGGGGCACGACCTCGGACGGCAGCAGCATCCTCGACCTGTTCGCCGACGACGCCCAGGTCTACTTCCCCAAGTGGGGCGTCGCCTCGGGCAAGGAGCAGATCGGCAAGCTCTTCGGCGACGTGGGCGGGACCCTCAAGGGGATCGAGCACCACTACTCCGAGTTCAACTGGATCTTCTCGGGCTCGGACATGGTGGTGTGCGAGGGCACCAGCCACGGTGAGCACCGCGATGGCCCCTGGCGGTCGGGCGTGCCGGAGTGGGGCGCGGGCCGCTGGTGCGACGTGTTCGAGATCCGGGACTTCCGGATCCAGCGCGTGTTCATCTACCTCGACCCCGACTACGCCGGGCAGGACACCGCCCGCTACCCCTGGCTGGACGGCGAGGCCGCCCCTTGAGCGCCGCGGCCTGGACCGCGGACGAGATGATGACGGTGGCGGCGGCGCGTCACCTCGCCGACGGCGAGGTGTGCTTCGTCGGCATCGGCATGCCGTCGCTGGCCGCCAACCTCGCCCGGCGCACGCACGCCCCCGACCTGGTGCTGGTGTACGAGTCGGGCACGATCGGCTCCAAGCCCCAGGTCGTGCCCCTCTCGATCGGCGACGGCGAGCTGGCCGAGACCGCCGACGCCGTCGTGCCCGTGCCGGAGATCTTCAACTACTGGCTCCAGCCGGGCCGCATCGACGTCGGCTTCCTGGGGGCGGCGCAGCTCGACCGCCGCGGCGACATCAACACCACGGTCATCGGGCCCTACGACGCCCCCCGTGTCCGCCTCCCCGGTGCGGGCGGCGCCCCCGAGATCGCCCGGTCGTGCGGGCGGGTGGTCGTGATCGTCCGCCAGAGCCCCCGCACGTTCGTCGAGCGGGTCGCCTTCCGCACCTCGCTGGGCGACCGGGTGGCGACGGTCATCACCGACGTCGGCGTGCTCGGGCGCGACGACGACCGGGACGAGCTGGTGCTGTCCGCCCTCCACCCGGGGCGCACGGTGGACGAGGCCCGGGCCGCCACCGGCTGGGACCTCGCCGTCGCCGGGGACGTGGCGGAGACGGACCCGCCCACGGCCGACGAGCTGGACGCGCTGCGCCACCTCGAGCTGGCGGGGAGCAGCAGCGGATGACCCCGTTCACCTACGAGCCCGCCGGCGGCCGTGTCGTGTTCGGCCCCGGCACCCTCGCCGACCTGCCCCGGGAGCTGGACGCGCTCGGCGCCGCCCGCGTGCTGCTGCTGGCGAGCGACCGCCATGCCGGGGCCGTGCTCGACGCGCTCGGCCCCCGGGTCGTCGGCCGCTACGGCGCCGTGGTCCAGCACGTCCCGGTGGCGGCGGCCGGCGAGGCCCGGGACCTGGCCCGGCGGCTGCGGCCCGACGCCCTGCTGGCGGTGGGGGGCGGCTCGGCGATCGGCTTCGCCAAGGCCGTCGCCCTCGAGCACGACGCGCCGATCGTGGCGGTGCCGACCACCTACTCGGGCTCGGAGATGACGGCGATCTGGGGGCTGAGCGAGGGGGGCCACAAGCGGACGGGCAGCGATCCCCGGGTCATGCCGCGGGTCGTCGTCTACGACCCCGAGCTCACGCTCGGCCTGCCGCCCCGCGTGGCGGGGCCCTCGGGGATGAACGCCATGGCCCACTGCGTGGAGGCCCTGTACGGGCCCCGGGCCAACCCGGTCACCTCGCTGGTGGCCCTGGAGGGGATCCGCACCCTGCACCGCAGCCTGCCGGCGGTCCGGGCCGCCCCGGGCGACCTCGGGCCCCGGACCGATGCGCTGTACGGCGCCTACCTCGGCGGGACGGCGCTGGCCGGCGCCGGCACCGCGCTGCACCACAGGACGTGCCACGTGCTCGGCGGGCTGTTCGGCCTCGACCACGGCGACGCCAACGCGGTGGTGCTCGGGCACGCCCTGGCGTACAACGCACCGGCGATCCCCGAGGCGCTGGCCCGCATCGAGGGCGCGCTGGGCACGAGCGACGCCCCCGGTGCGCTCGTCGACCTGGCCGCGGCGGTCGGGGCGCCGACCAGCCTGGCGGCCATCGGGATGCCGCCGGACGGTCTCGACGAGGCCACCCGGCGGGTCGTGGCCGAGGCCGCCGGCAACGTGCGCCCGCCCGAGCCCGACGGCATCCGCCGGATGCTCGACGACGCGTGGGCGGGACGCCGCCCGGCCACCGTCCCGGCCCAGGCGCAGCCATGACCGCGGGCGTCTACATCCTGGATGCCGTGCGGACCCCCGTGGGGCGGATCGGGGGCGGGCTGGCCGGTGTCCGTCCCGACGACCTGGCCGCCGCCGCGCTGCGAGCCCTGCTCGACCGCGTGCCGGGCCTCGACCCGGCCCGGATCGACGACGTCCACCTGGGCAACGGCAACGGGGCCGGCGAGGAGAACCGCAACGTCGCCCGCATGGCCGCGCTGCTGGCCGGCCTGCCCACGAGCGTGCCGGGCGTGACCGAGAACCGGCTGTGTGGATCGGGTCTCGAGGCCGTGGCCGCCGCCAGCCGCGAGATCGCCACCGGCGACGCGGACGTCTGTCTGGCGGGCGGCGTCGAGTCGATGAGCCGGGCGCCCTGGGTCGTGGCCAAGCCCGACCGGCCCTACGACCGCGGCGACCGTCCCATGCACTCGACCACCCTGGGGTGGCGGCTCGTCAATCCCCGGATGCCGGGTCAGTGGACGGTGCCGCTCGGCGAGGGGGCCGAGATCCTGGCCGAGCGCTACGGGATCGGCCGGCCGGACCAGGACGCGTTCGCCGTGGGCAGCCACCAGCGCGCCGCGGCGGCCTGGGAGTCCGGCCGCTTCGGGGACGAGGTCGTCCCCGTCCCCGACGTCGCGCTCGACCGGGACGAGAGCCTCCGGGCCGACACCAGCGTGGACGCCCTGGCCCGGCTGCGCCCGGTGTTCCGGGACGGCGGCACGGTGACGGCCGGCAACGCGTCGCCGATGAACGACGGCGCCGCCGCCGTGCTGCTGGCGGGGGAGCGGGCGGCCGGCGAGATCGGCGCGGCGCCCCTCGCCCGCATCGCCGCCCGGGCGGTGACGGCCGTCGAGCCCCATCTCTACGGCATCGGGCCGGTCGAGGCGGCCGAGCGGGCGCTGAAGCGGGCCGGGGTCGCCTGGGGCGATCTCAGCGCGGTGGAGCTGAACGAGGCCTTCGCCGCCCAGGCGCTGGCCTGCCTGGCGGGCTGGCCCGAGCTGGACCCGGCCATCGTCAACCCCAACGGCGGCGCCATCGCCCTCGGCCACCCGATCGGCGCGTCGGGCGCCCGCATCCTCACCACGCTCGTCCACGAGCTCCGGCGGCGGGGCGGCCGCTGGGGGATGGCGACGATGTGCATCGGCGTGGGCCAGGGCATCGCGGTCGTGGTCGAGGCGGTCTGACCCCGGACGCGAGTCCGGGTGGCCGACCCCGCTGGGTCGGCCACCCGGATCGTTGCGCTGTCGGTAGGGCTACGCCCGGCGGCCGCGAACTTGGAACAGCGTGCCGAGGAAGAAGCCGTAGATCAGGTGCCACAGGAGCACGGCGGCCGGGAGCTTCCAGCCGTCGGGCCCGTAGAACGCGAAGAGCCCGTAGCCCTGCCTCGGAACGTAGGCATAGGGCACGAGCACCCCGAGGCTGATGACGGTCAGGATGACCGCGTAGAGCAGCCCGCTCAGCACGTTGCCACCGTGGGTGTTCTTGAACCGCATGAGCGGCAGCGCCAGCACTGCGTAGAGGATGGCGAAGACGATGCCGTTCACGTAGTGCAGCGACTGGCCGGCGAAGAACGACCCGGTCGTGCCGAACTTCTCCGCGGGCGTGGCGAGCAGCCCGTTGTAGAGCGGCCACGGCAGCGTCGGCAGGCCGAACGCCGGGAAGACGTAGCCGAAGTAGGTGCCGAGCTGCGTGGCGATCAGGCCGACGAGCGCAGCGGCCCCGACCCGGTGACCGTCGACCCAGTCGTACCACCAGGATGCCGCGCTGCCGAATGCGGCCTTCTCGCCCTCGGCGCTGCGTTCCTCCGTCGTCGTGGTGACAACTGTCGGAGTTGCCATATTTCCCCCCCTTTGGTCCCCTTCTGCGGACGTGTGTCCGACTAGCGGGCACGGTACCACCAGGCGGACGGCACCGGTCCTGGTTGTCACCACCTCGTCACACAGCCCGACCTGGGGATGTGGTGTCTTGGTGCGGTCAGGGTCGCGTGGGAGGATGCGCCGATGCCCGAGGAGCCGAGCCCCGACTTCGTGGAGGCGCTCGCCCGCGGCCTGGCGATCATCACGGCCTTCAGCCCCACCGCCACCGCGCTGTCGGTGAGCGACGCCGCGGCCCGCGTCTCCCTGCCACGGCCGACGGCGCGCCGCCTGCTCATGACGCTGGAGAGGCTCGGGTACGTCCGGTCGTGCAACGGGCTGTACACGCTCACGACCAAGGTGCTGGAGCTGGGGACGGCTTACGTCGCCACGCTGGGCATCTGGGAGCTGGCCCGCCCCCACCTCGAGGCGCTCGTCGCCCAGACCGGCGAGTCGAGCTCGATGTCGCAGCTCGACGGCAGCGACATCGTGTACGTGGCCCGGGTGCCGGTGCCCAAGATCATCGCCCTGTCGGTCCACATCGGGACCCGCTTCCCCGCGGTGGCCACGTCGATGGGCCAGGTGCTGCTGGCCGACCTCCCGCGTGACGAGCTGTCCGCCGTGCTGGAGACGCCGTCGCAGTCCGGGATCATCCCCCGCATCACCCCGTCGCGTCGCGCCCTCGACCGCGACCTGGCGCAGGTCCGCAAGCGGGGCTGGGCGATCTCGGAC
>DATFRN010000200.1:0-16935 GCA_035263165.1 Acidimicrobiales bacterium
ATGGGCGCCCCCGACCCCGACGTCCTGGTGGCCACCCTGGTGGCCGAGCTCCGGGAGGCCGCGGCATGACCGGCGGCACCACGCCGCCGGTGGCGCTGACCATCGCCGGGTCCGACTCCGGCGGCGGGGCCGGGATCCAGACCGACCTGGTGACCTTCGCCGCCCTCGGCGTCCACGGGGCCAGCGCCATCACGGCGCTCACGGCCCAGAACACGGTCGGGGTCCGGGGCATCCACGTGCCGCCGGTCGAGTTCCTGCTCGACCAGATCGACGCCGTGCTGGACGACCTGCCGGTGGCGGCGACCAAGACCGGCATGCTGGCCAGCGAGGAGGTGGTGCGGGCGGTGGCCGAGGTGGCGGCAGACGACCGGCTGGGCGCGCTGGTGGTCGACCCCGTGCTGGTGTCGTCGACCGGGGCCCGGCTGCTCGATCCCGGCGCCGAGGTCGCCTACCTCGATGCGCTGCTGCCCCGGGCGCTGGTGGCCACGCCCAACACCCGCGAGGCGGCCGCCCTGCTCGGCTCGCCGGTGGCCAGCGTGGCCGACGCCCGGGAGGCCGCCCGCCGCCTGGGCGACCTGGGGCCGGCGTGGGTGGTGGTCAAGGGCGGCCACGTCGAGGACCCCGACGCGGTCGACGTGGTCTACGAGTCGGCGTCGGGCGAGCTCACCGAGCTGCGCTCGCCCCGGGTCGCCACCCGCAACGACCACGGCACCGGCTGCACCTTCGGCGCCGCCACCGCGGCGCTGCTGGCCCGGGGCGCGCCGGTGCCGGCGGCGCTGGCCGAGGCCAAACGCTTCGTCCACGACGGCCTGGTGGCGTCGGCCGGCTGGGACCTGGGCTCGGGCCACGGCCCGGTGAGCAAGCTCCGACGCTAGGACCGGGCCTGCCCGGGCGGGCAGTCCGGACGGTGGGGGCACCACCGGCAGCGGGGGGAGGGGGTCGCGTCGGCGGGGTCGAAGCCCCGGTCGAGGGCGACGACCCGCTGCTCGACCACGGCCACCACCATGCGGCTGCCGGCGGCGAGCACGCCGTCGTCGACGGCCAGCCGGACCCGCTCGCCGGTGTCGCCCGACGACACGACGACGGCCTCGGGGGCGATGCCCCGGGTCAGGGCGCCGGCGGCCGCCTCGAACGTGGCCCGGTCCCGCAGCTCGTCGTCGCCGCCCCCGCCGGGCCGGTGGACGACCAGGGCGAAGCGGCCGGCCCCGCTGACCCGCCCGAGCCGGGCGTCGGCCCCGCCGGCCACGGTGACGTCGGCGACCCCGGGCGGCCGCCAGGCGGGCGGGCGCATCCCGGCGGCGACGGCGAGGTCGGCGGGCAGCGGCCACCCGAACGTGCGCAGGAAGCCGGCGACCCAGCGCCCCGCCCCGGCCGCCAGGGCGGCCAGCGTCCCGGCGTCGCCGTCGGCCCGCAGCTCGGCGACCCACCCGGCGACGCCGCCGTCCCCGGCGGGCGCGGTCCGGATCCAGTCGCGCACGACCTCCAGCGGTGCTAGCGGCGGGCCGAGGCCCCGGCGCTCGTCGATCCCGTCGAGTGCGGCGTCGAGCGCCGCCCGCCCCACGGCCGCGGCCCCGGTGGCGGCCGACCACCCGGGGAACCCCCACCCGTCGGCCCCCGACCCCCGGAACGCCGCCGGGCACGCGGCCACGTCCAGCGCCGCCACCCACGACACGTGCACCTTCCCCACCGGCCCCGACGCCCCGGCCAGCGCCGCCTCCACCCCGGCGGCCACGGCCTCCCGCACCCGGTCCGCCGCCCCCACGGCATCGCGGCCCCGCCCGGCCAGGGGCACGCCCGGGACGGTCGGGGCGGTCATGGGCGCCAGGCCTGGCCGGGCGGGCAGTCCGGGCGGGCGGGGCAGTGGGGGCAGCCGGGGTTGGGGCGGGCCTCGGGGGTGGCGCCGGCGGCGAGGTCGGCGGCCACCGCCATGGCCTCGGCCAGGCGCTCGGCCGCGTGGGCCAGGATCGTCGGGCGGATCGGCTCGATCTGGGTCGTGCCGTCGGCCACCACCGTGACCGCGGCGCGGGGCGCCACGCCGTCGCGCAGGGCCAGCAGCAGGGCGTAGAGGTGGCCGTCGGCCCGCATGCCGTCGTACCAGCGGCCGGCCTTGACCTCCACCACCACCGCCGGACGGTCGGTCGGCGGGCCACCGAGGGCCAGGTCGAGCCGGCCGCCCACCGTCACCCGCCCGCCGGCCAGGCGGCAGCGCACCGGGTCCTCCACCCGCGGCCACCAGGCCGGGTCGATGGCCGGCCACACCGCCGCCAGAGCCGTCACCCGGGCCGACGCCTCGGCCCGCAGCGGCGAGCCCTCGGCCAGGCGGTCGGCGGCCGCGTCCTCGCCGGTGGCGGCCAGGAAGGCCACGGCCGAGTCCACGGTCGGCGGGCGCTGGGGGACCAGCGTGGCCACCTTGGCCGCCGCGTCCACCGCGTGGCCGATCAGCACGTCGTCGCCCGGCGGCTCGCCGCTCTCGCCCGCCACCGCCCGCCGGGGACAGCGCAGCAGCCACGCCACCGTGCGCTTGGTCAGCCGCAGGGGGTCGGCCGCGTCCCAGCCGCCCACCTCGGCGGCGGAGGCGGCCGCCGCGTCCAGGTCGTGGCGCAGCGCCTCGACCCAGGCGGCGTCGCTGCCGGGCCCGGCCCCGGCCAGGTCGGACAGCAGGTCGGCCAGCGTCCGGGGCGGGCGGGTCGAGACGGCGGCCATCGGCCCCGATGGTAGGGAGGCGACCGCCTGTCGCCGCGGAGGCTCAGGCCCCCGGAGCCGGCGTGCCCGCGTGGTGCGACGCCAGCCAGGCGGCCTCGGCCTCGCCCATCGGCGTCGAGGGCGGCCCGTCCACCCACGGCCACAGCTCGTTGGCGATGCGCCGGTAGTTGGCCGTCGCCGCCAGGTCGCCGAGGATCGCCATCAGCCCCAGGTTGATCCGCTGGATGATCACGAAGCTGGCCGGCATGTTGGCCGCCTTGAGGATCGGCCCGTGCGGTCCGGTCGGGTCGAAGATGCGGCTGGCGGCCTCGGTCGACCAGGCGGGCGTCACGGTCACGACCTCGTCCCGCAGCACGAACTCGTAGAAATGGCTGTAGTACTCCCGCACCTGCTCGTCGGTGGCCGCGGCCCCCGGCTTGAGCAGCCCGATCCGCTCGATGGCCCGGCGGAAGCGGGCGAGGTCGCCCTCCATGACCATGGCCTGGATCATCTCGCCGAAGTCGGCGATCTCGGGCCCGGTGAAGTGCTTGACCAGCCCGAAGTCGAGGAACGTCACCCGGCCGCCCGGCTGGAACAGGTAGTTGCCGGGGTGGGGGTCACCGTTGAAGGCCGCCAGCCGGTACAGGCTGCGGAAGACGAACCGGTAGATGGCCTCGGCGGCCAGGTTGCGCTCGTCCTGGCTCCACGTCGCCATGGTCTCGAACCGCACGCCCTCGGCCAGGTCGGTGGTCAGCACCCGGGGGGTCGACAGCTCGGCCACCACGTCGGGCACGTGGATGAACGGGTGGCCCCGGTAGAAGTCGGCGAACAGCTGCTGGTTGGCGGCCTCGCGGGCGTAGTCGAGCTCCTCGCTGACCCGGGCCCGCAGCTCGTCGACCATGGGCCCGCTGTCGAACGCGGGGAAGGCGAGGCTCATGGTCTTGAAGATCATCCCGGCGCTGTCGAGGTCGCCCTCGATGGCGCCGTCCACCCCCGGGTACTGGACCTTGACCGCCACCGCCCGGTCGTCGCGGGTGATGGCCCGGTGGACCTGGCCGATCGAGGCGGCGGCGATGGGGCGGGGGTCCCACTCGGCGAACAGCTCGTCCGGCGGCGCCCCGAGCTCGGCCTCGACCACCGAGGCGGCCAGCTCGGGCGACATGGGCGGGGCGTCCTGCTGCAGGCCGGCCAGCGCCTCCCGCACGTGGTCGGGCAGGCCGACGTCGAGGTAGGACGCCATCTGCCCCAGCTTCATGAAGGCGCCCTTCATGCCCCCGAGGACCTCGGCCACCTGGGCGGCGGTCCGCAGCTCGAAGCGGCGGTCGAGCTCGGCCTGGCGCTCGGCGCCGGCGAACGTGCGCCGGGCCCGGTGGAGGGCGAAGCCGGCCCCGGCCCGCCCGCCCAGCCGGGCCAGCTCGGCCCGGCGCTGCCCCCGGGTCTGGCCCCGGACCGGCCCGGGATCCTCGGGCGCCTCCCCGTCCTCCCCGTCCTCCCGGGCGGCGGCGCGCCGGCGGGCGGCGGCCAGGGCCACGCCCGCCGCCACCGCCCCGGTCCCGGCCAGGGTGACGACGGTGGCCCGCCTCACCAGCCCTCGTAGGTGGGGTCGCGGCGCTCGACGAAGGCGGCGACGCCCTCGTTGGCGTCCCGGGTCGTCATGTTGAGCTCCTGTGCCAGCGCCTCCTCCCGGAAGGCGGTGGCCCGGTCGACGTCGAGCGACCGGTTCAGCAGCCCTTTGGTCAGGCCGATCGACCGGGTGGGCCCCGCGGCCAGGCGGGCGGCCCACTCGCCGGCCAGCTTGTCGAGGTCGTCGGCGGGCACGACCCGGTTGACCAGGCCCAGCCGCTCGGCCTCGGCGGCGGGCAGGTCGTCGCCGAAGAACATCAGCTCCTTGACCCGCTGGAGCCCGACCAGCCGGGGGAGCAGCCAGCAGCCGCCGCCGTCGGGGACCAGGCCCCGGCGCACGAACAGCTCGATGAACCGCACGCCCTCGGCCGCCAGCACCAGGTCGCAGGCCAGCGCCAGGTGGGCGCCGATGCCGGCGGCGGTGCCGTTGACCGCGGCGATGACGGGCTTGGGGCAGTCGAGCACGCCGCCGATCAGGCGCTGCGAGCCCTCCTGGAGCATGCGGGACACGTCGCCGGCCACCTTGTCGGGCACGCCCTCGGGGCGGACCGGCCCGGGCCGGGAGGCCCGCAGGTCGGCGCCGGTGCAGAAGTGGCGGCCGGTGGCGCCGAGCACGACCGCCCGCACCTCGACCCGGGCCCCGGCATCGGCCAGCAGCTCGATCAGCCGGTCCCGCTGGTCGGGGGTCACGGCGTTGGCGGCGTCGGGACGGTTGAGCGTGAGCCACAGCACGCCCCCGTCCTCCCGCACCAGCAGGTCGTCGGCCATGCCCGGCACGCTAACCCGGCCCCTGACGCGCCGTCAGATCAGCCAGGCCGAGATGACGTGACCTACCGCGTACGTCCGTGGCGAGCGAGGGCGGACAGCTCGGCGAGCAGCAGGGTGCCGATACCCCGGCGGCGGTGCCGGTCCTCGACCACCACGGCCAGGTCGGCGTCGACGCCGCCCGGGTCGAGGTCGTAGTGGCCGACGCCCACGATGTCGGCCCCCACCAGCGCGGCCAGCGCCACGTCCCCGGGCCCGGCGTCGGGCAGCGAGCAGCGGCGGCGGTGGGCGACCAGCGCCTCGCGGTCGCCGGGGGCCGGGTGCCGCAGCCGGACCAGGCCGCCGTCGCGCAGCACGACCAGCCGCTCCAGGGTGGTCGGCGGCCGCCGCGGGACCGGGGCCCGTGCGGGGGCGGCCAGGTGGCCGGCCAGCCGGGCGGCGGCCGCCTCCAGGTCGGCGCTGCGGTCGTCGGGCACCTGCACGACCAGCCGGTCGACCACCGTGCCCTCGGCCCGTGCATGGACGTCGAGCTGCACGATGCTGGCGCCGCAGGCGGCCAGGTCGGCGGCCACCGCGGCGAGGTTCCCGGGCCGGTCCTCCAGCTCGACCCACAGCTCGTGGCGCACCATCCCCGACAGCGTGACGCCCGTCCGTTGCCGGGGCCTCAACGGCGCGCGACCGCCGCGCGAACAGGATCTGACGCCGCTCTGTCGTCGCGTGGCCGGGCGTGCGCGGACAGGCACGTCGATCGGGCGCTCAGGTGGCGACGAACCCCCGCAGGGGCTGGAGCGGGGCCAGGCGGCGCTCGTCGACCGCGGCGTACCCGGCGGCGTCGAGGGCGTCGCGCATCTCGGCCGCCGTGGGCAGCCCGACGCTGCCGGCCGTCGACCGCAGCACCAGGTCGAGGTGGGCGGCCGCCGGGTCGCCGGTGCCCCGCACCGCGGTCCCGACCACCAGGGCGCCGCCCGGCGCCAGCCGGCGCAGCCCGGCCAGCACCGCCGGCCGGTCGGCGGGGGCGAAGTAGTAGATGTTCTGGAACAGCAGCACCAGGTCCCAGGGGCCGTCGAGGTCGCCGGGCAGGGCGCGCACGTCGGCCTGGTGGACGGGGAAGCGCCCGCCCAGCCCCCAGGCGGTGAGGTTGCGGCGGGCCAGCGACACCACGTCGGCGGCCAGGTCCACCCCGGCGCCCGAGGCCGTGGGGGCCGTCTCCGCCACCGTCCGCAGGTAGACGCCGGACCCGCAGCCGATGTCGAGCACCCGCCGGGGCCGGCGGTCCCGCACGACGTCGGCCACCAGGGTCGAGAAGATGGGCTCGGCCACCCGGGAGGTGCGGGCCACCAGCTCGGCGTGCTCGGCCAGGTAGTCGCCGGACGGCGCCCCGGCCAGCCGGTCGCCCACGTGGCGGTAGACGTCGGCGCCGTACATGACCGCCTCCTCGGGCAGCGCCGCCAGCCCGTCGACCGCCGGGTCGACCATGGCCCGGGCCCGGGCGCCGGCCAGCCGCCAGCGGCTGCCGCCCCGGCTGCGTCGCAGCACGCCCACGGCCACGCCCACCTCCAGCAGCGAGGCCAGCAGCTCGCGGTCGACGCCGCCCAGGGCGTCGACCAGGTCGTCGAGCGTGCGGGCGCCCCCGCCCAGGGCGGCCAGCAGCCCGGTGCGGGCGGCGGACCCGAGGAACTCGACCCGCAGCCACCCCACGAAGTCCCGCACCAGCAGGCCGTGGGCCCGCTTGTGCCGCAGCCGCAGCCCGGTGCGGGCCGCCTCCAGCGAGTAGCGCATCCGGTGGGGGAGTCAACCAGACGCGGGCCGCGGGCGGCGGGTCACCCGATGACGCCCTCCCCCCGCAGGCGGGCCAGCTCGGCCTCGTCCAGCCCCAGCTCGGCGGCCAGCACCTCACCGGTGTGCTCGCCCAGCCACGGGACCCGGGTCTCGGGCCCCTCGGGCGCGGCCGACAGCTTGACCGGGTTGCCCGGGACGAGGACGGGGTCGCCGCCGTCGGGCCGGGGCGCCTCGACCAGCATGTGGCGGGCGGCGACGTGGGCGTCGGCGATGACCTCGGGCGGGGTGAGGCAGGGCCCGGCGGCCAGGCCGGCGGCGCTGAGCGCCGCCACCGCCTCGGCCCGGGTGCGGCCGTTGGCCCAGGCCTCGACGGCCTCCCGCACCTCGCCGGCGTGGGCGATCCAGTCGTGGCCGGTGGCGAAGCGGGGGTCGTCGTTCCAGTCCGGCCGCCCGATGACCTCGGCCAGCGCGGTGAAGTGCTGGGGCCGGATGGCCTGGAGCACGAAGTGCCCGTCGCCGCAGGCGAAGGTGTCGATGATGGCGCCGATCTCGTCCTCGATCGTGCCGTGGATGCCGAGCGACCACATGTTGGTGACGATGTCGGTCATGGCCATGACCGCGTCGAGCATGGCCACGTCGACCAGCTGGCCCCGGCCGGTGCGGTCGCGCTGGCGCAGCGCGGCCAGGACGCCGATGGTGCCGAACAGGGCCGAGCTGATGTCGCCCAGCGCGCCGACCGGGTTGGCCCGCGGCGAGCGGCCCGGCTCGCGCTTGTACTCGTAGATGCCCGACATGGCCTCGACGATGGCGGCGTAGGCGGGCCGGGCCCGGTAGGGCGAGGCCTCGTCGTTGCCGAAGCCGGACAGCGACAGGTAGACGACGGCCGGGTGGCGGGCGGCGACGTCGGCGTAGCCGAGGCCCAGGCGGTCCATGGTGCCGGCCTTGAAGTTCTCGCACACGACGTCGAAGCGGCCGGCCAGGTCGAGGAACAGCTCGCGGCCCCGGGGGTGCTTGAGGTCGAGCCCGACGCTGCGCTTGCCCAGGTTGTTGCGCAGGAAGGTGGCGCCGACCCGGCGGCCCTCGGGGTCGACCACCCAGGGGTAGGAGCCCCGGCCGGTCTCGCCGGTCACCGGGTGCTCGACCTTGACGACGTCGGCCCCGAGGCGGGCGAGCAGCTGGGTGCCGTAGGGGAGGGCCTGCATCTGCTCGGCCGCCAGCACCCGCACGCCGGCCAGCGGCCGGTCGTCGCCGGCCTCGCCGTTCACCACCTCGCCGAGCCGCATGGCGGGCATGCTAGAGCCGAACCTGACGGACCGTCAGATCCCTGGGCCGCACGGGCCGGTCCGCACGCTCCGCCCCGCTGGGCGCCGCCTGCGTAGCGCGGGCATGATGTGCCGGTGGCGCTGACCGTCCAGTCGCCGCAGGGGGTGCGGCGGGGGGACCTCGCGCCCGCGGCCATGGCGGCCGCCGGCGTCCTGGCCCTGCACGTCATCCTCAGCGGACGCTACGGCTTCCACGGAGACGAGCTGGTGACGCTGTCGGCCGCCCGCCACCCCGCGCTCGGCTACCTCGACCGGGCGCCGGCCGTGCCGCTGCTGGCTCGGGGCATCGGGTTCGTGTTCGGCGACGGGCTGTGGCCCCTGCGGGTGGCGGCCGGCGTGGTGCACACCGGGCTGGTGGCGGCCACCGCCTACCTGGCCTGGCGGTTCGGCGGGCGGCGCCAGGCGCTGGCGCTGGCCGCCATCGCCGCCGCGCTGCTGCCGGTGTTCCTGGCCGAGGGCTCGCTGTTCCGCGCCCCGGTGCTCGACGAGCTGTGGTGGGGCCTGGCGCTGGTGCTGGTCGTGCGGCTGGTCGACGGCGCCGATCCCCGGGAGTGGCTGGCGCTCGGGCTGGTGCTCGGCCTCGGCCTCGAGACCCGGTGGACGATCCTGGCCCTGGCGGCGGCGATCGCGGTCGGGTTCGCGGCGCTGCCCGAGGGCCGGCGCCACCTGGCCACCCGCTGGCCGTGGCTGGGCGGGGTGCTGGCCCTGGCCCTGTGGCTGCCCAACCTGGCGTGGCAGGCGGCCCACGGCTGGCCGGCGCTCGACGTGTACCGGGAGGTGACGGGCGGCGCCCGGGCCGACGGCGGGCCGCTCGGCCCGCTGGTGCGCCAGCTGGTGGCGGCGGGACCGGGGGCGCTGGTGATCGCGGTGGCCGGCGGGGTGTGGCTGGCCCGGCGCCGCCGCTGGCGGGTGCCGGCCGCGGTGGCGCTCGCCGCCGTGGCGGTGTCCGTGGCGGCCGGGCTGCCGGCGGGGACGCTGGGACCGCTGTACGTGCTGCTGCTGGCGGCCGGGGCGGTGGCGTTCGACGGCTGGATCGGCGTCGACGCCGACCGCTGGCGCCAGGTGATGACGTTCCTGGTGCTGGCCGCCCTGGTGGCGGTGCCGGCCACGACGCCGCTGCTGGCCCCGCGCGACTACGCCACCCTGTTCCACGACGTCGACGCGGACGTCGGCGAGGAGGTGGGCTGGCAGGGCATGGTGCACCTGGTGGCGGGCGTACGGGACGTGCTGCCCGCCGACGAGCTGGGAGAGCTGCGGGTCGTGACCGCCTCGGCCGGGGCCGCCGCCGCCCTCGACCGCTACGGCCCGGCCCGGGGCATCCCCCCGGGCACCGCCCTGTCGGGCGAGGGCGCCTACGCCGGGTTCTGGCCCGACGGCCAGCCGGCCGGCACCGTGCTGTTCGTCGGCTTCGGGCGGCGCGAGCTGGCCCGCTACTGCCGGGTGGTCGGGCCGCTGGCCATCGTGGGCAACGACGCCGCCGTGCCCAACCGGCTGCTGGGCGCCCACATCGCCTTCTGCGGGCGCCTGCTGGTCACGCCCGGGCAGCTGCGGGCCGGGCTCACCCGGGTCCGGTGAGAAATGTGACGACCCGTCAGATGTCGCCGTAGCCTGGCGCCCATGGCCACGGCCCGCGGGATCCTGAGCTACGGCGCCTACCTGCCGTTCCGCCGCCTCGACCGGGCCGGCATCCGGCCCGTCGCCGGGACCGGCGGGGGCACCGGGACCCGCACGGTGGCCGGCTACGACGAGGACACCACCACGCTGGGTGTCGCCGCCGCCCGCCCGGCGCTGGCCGCCGCGCCCGGCGGCGTGCGCCCGGCGTCGCTGTGGTTCGCCACCGTCGCGCCCGCCTACGCCGACAAGACCAACGCCACCGCGGTCCACGCCGCCCTGCACCTCGACGCCGCCGCCCCCGCCTTCGACGCCTGCGGCGCCGTGCGCTCGGCCGTCGGCACCCTGCGGGCCGGCCTGGCCGCCGCTTCGGCCGGCGAGGGGCCGGCGCTGGTGGTGGCCGCCGACGTCCGCACCGGCCTGCCCGGCTCGGCCGACGAGGCCGCGGGCGGCGACGCCGGGGCCGCGCTGCTGGTCGGCTCGGCCGACGAGGGCCCGCTGGCCGCCGAGGTGGTCGGGTGGGGGAGCGCCACCGAGGAGTTCCTCGACCGCTGGCGCACGCCCGGCGACACCCGCTCCCGGCAGTGGGAGGAGCGCTTCGGCGAGCAGGCCTACGCCGCCCTCGGCGCCCGGGCCTGGGACGACGCCCTCAAGGACGCGGGTGTGCTCGGCGAGCAGGTCGACCGGGTCGTCGTGGCCGCCGCCCACGCCCGGGCCGGGGCGTCGCTGGCCAAGCGCCTGGGTGTGACCGACCGGGTGGCGCCGGGCCTGGAGGCCACGGTCGGTTTCGCCGGCGCCGCCCACCCGGCTCTGGCCCTGGCCGCCGCCCTCGACGAGGCCGGCCCCGGCGAGACGGTGGCGCTGGTCGTCCTGGCCGACGGCGCCGACGTCGTGCTGCTGCGCACCACCGAGGCCCTGGCCGCGGCCCGGCCGGCCCGGTCGGTGGCCGCCCAGGTCGCCGCCGGCGGCCCCATCGCCTACGGCACGTTCCTGGCCTGGCGGGGCCAGCTGGCGGTCGAGCCGCCCCGCCGCCCCGAGCCGGCCCGTCCGTCCGCCACCGCCGCCGCCCGGTCCCGGGAGTGGAAGTACGCCCTGGTCGACGCCGAGGCCGGCCCGCGGGCCGACGCCACCGGCACCATCGCCACCTTCACCATCGACCGGCTGGCCTACTCGCCCTCGCCGCCGGTCGTGTTCGCCGTCGTCGACCTGGACGGCGGCGCCGGCCGCCTGCCGGTCGAGCTCACCGACGTCGACGCGGCCGACGTGGCCATCGGCGACCGGGTCGAGATGACCTTCCGCCGGCTGTTCACCGCCGACGGCATCCACAACTACTTCTGGAAGGCCCGCCCGGTGCGGGGGGAGGGGGGCTGACCATGGGCTCGCACGGCATCCGCGACCGGGTGGCCATCGTCGGCATGGGCTGCACCCGCTTCGCCGAGCACTGGGACAAGGGCGTCGACGACCTGCTGCGCGACGCCGCCGGCGACGCGTTCGCCTCGGCCGGGGTGACCAAGGACGAGGTCGACGCCTACTGGGTCGGCACCGCCCAGTCGGGCATGAGCGGGATGCTGCTGGCCAAGCCCCTGGCGCTCGAGGGCAAGCCGGTGACCCGGGTCGAGAACATGTGCGCCACCGGATCGGAGGCCCTGCGCCAGGCGGCCTACGCCGTGGCCTCCGGCGCCTACGACATGGCCATGGCCGTGGGCGTCGAGAAGGTCAAGGACTCGGGCTACCAGGGGCTCAACGCCTTCCCCATCCCCACCGACGGCACCAACCGCACGCTGACCGCGGCGGCCATGTTCTCGATGGTGGCGCCGGCCTACGCCCGCCGCTACGGCGTCGAGCGCGACGAGCTGCGCCGGGTGCTGGCCCGCATCGCCTCCAAGAACCACCACAACGGCGCCCGCAACGAGCGGGCCCAGTTCCGCCGGGAGATCTCGGTCGACGCCATCTGCGCCATGCCCGCGGTGGCCGGCGACCTGTCGGTGTTCGACTGCGCGGGGGTGGCCGACGGGGCGGCGGCGGCCGTGGTCGTGCGGGCGGAGGACGCCCACCGCTACACCGATCGGCCCCTGTACGTGAAGGCGCTGTCGTTCGTGGCCGGCAACGGCTCGGGCCTGACGGACCCGGGCTACGACTACACGACCTTCCCCGAGATCGCCCGGTGCGCGGCCGACGCCTATGCCCAGGCGGGGGTGACCGACCCCCGGGCCGAGCTGGCCATGGCCGAGGTCCACGACTGCTTCACCCCCACCGAGCTGGTGCTCATGGAGGACCTCGGGTTCTGCGACCGGGGCACGGCGTGGAAGGAGGTGCTGGCCGGCACCTTCGACCTCGACGGCGAGCTGCCGGTCAACCCCGACGGCGGGCTCAAATCGTTCGGCCACCCGGTGGGCGCCAGCGGGCTGCGCATGATGTTCGAGGCCTGGCTCCAGCTGCGGGGCGAGGCGCCCGAGGGCCGCCGCATCGCCACCGTTCCCGAGCGCAGCCTGGCCCTGACCCACAACCTGGGCGGCTACCCGGGCGAGATGGTCAGCTTCGTGTCGATCCTGGGCTCGGCGCCGTCCGCCTAGCTCCGTAGCATGCCGGTCGTGGACGGGACGGCCGAGGACCCGGTGGTCGCGGCCCGGGATGCACTCGCGGTCGGCGACTACGACGGCGCCCTGGCCGCCGCCGGCGCGGCCGTGGCGGCGGACGGCGAGCGGGCCGAGGCCCGCCGGCTGCTCGGCGACCTCCTGTCCATCGACGACCGCTACGTGGAGGCGGTGCCCGAGTGGCAGGCGGCCTTCCGGCTGCTGCGGGACGCGGGGGAGCGGCGGGAGGCGGCCCAGGTCGCCATCGAGCTGGCCCGGACGCTCGGCGGCGACTTCGACCACCGCGCCGCCGGCCAGGGCTGGGCCGAGCGGGCCCGGCTGCTGCTCGACCAGGTCGGCCCGTGCCCCGAGTGGGGCCGGCTGGAGCTCGCGGTCATGGCCTGCGACCGGCCCGACACCGACGACCTGCTGGCCGGCGCCGAGCGGGCGCTGGCCATCGCCGCCGAGTTCGGCGACGCCGCGCTCGAGGCCCAGGCGCTGGCCGACAGCGGGCTGGCGCTGGTGACCCGGGGCCGGGCCCGCGAGGGCTTCGCCCGGCTCGACGCCGCGCTGGCCGCCATCTCCGCCGGCGAGGTCGACGTCCCGACCGCCGGCATCTGCTTCTGCTCGATGCTGACCGCCTGCGACCGGGCCGGCGACGTGCGCCGGGCCGAGGAGTGGACCTCGCTGGTGCGGGGCCTGCTGGCCCCGCTGGGCGACAAGCCCCGGGCGCTGCACACCCACTGCCGGGTGGCCTACGGCTCGGTGCTGTGCGCCGCCGGGCGGTGGCCCGAGGCCGAGGCCCTGATGATCGAGGCGCTGGGCCCGGCCGACAACCCGAGCGTGGCCCACCGGGCGCTGACCGTGGCCCACCTGGCCGGCCTGCGGGTCGACCAGGGCCGGGTCGAGGAGGCGGCCGAGCTGCTGGCCCCGTTCGAGGACTGGGTGGAGAGCTGCGGGCCGCTGGCCCGGGCCCACCTGGTGCGGGGCGACGCCGACCTGGCCGCGGCCGTGGCCCGCCGGGGCGCGGCCGAGATGGTGGGCGACGCCCTGCGGGTGGCGCCGCTGCTGGCCACGCTGGTCGAGGCCGAGCTGGCCCGGGGCGACATCGCCGCGGCGCGGGCCGCTGCCGCGGACCTGGGCGCCCTGGCCGCAGCGGTGGAGGTGCCGGCGGTGCGGGCCGAGGCGGCGCTGGCGGAGGGCCGGGTGGCGGCGGCCGCGGGCGACGGCGCCGGGGCGGTCGACGCCCTCGGGCGGGCCAAGGCCGCGCTGGCCGGGGGCGAGCGGCCGCTGGCGCTGGGGCGGGTGCGCCTGGAGCTGGCCGGGACCCTGGCCGACGGCGGCGACCGGGCCGGTGCGGTGGCCGAGGGCCGGGCGGCGCTGGCCGCCTTCGACCGGCTGGGGGCGACGGCGGCGCGGGACGAGGCGGCGGCGCGGCTGCGGGCCTGGGGCGACTCCGGGCGGCCCGGCGGCGGGCCGGCGGTCGAGCGGGCGGCCGACCTCACCCGGCGCGAGCGGGAGGTGCTCGACCTGGTGCGGGCCGGGCTGACCAACGCCGAGATCGCCGAGCGGCTGTACATCTCGCCCAAGACCGCCGAGCACCACGTCGGGCGGGTGCTGGCCAAGCTGGGCGTGCGCAGCCGGGCCGAGGCGGCGGCGCTGGCCGTGCGGCTGGCCGCCGAGAAATAGGGGCGGGACATCAGGGGTTCGCCCGACGACAGCCGGGCCGGGCCGGTCGATGCTGCGCCCATGGAAACGACCATCGACGAGATCGCCCCCGACATCTTCCGCCTCTCGACCGCCGTGCCCGACGTGGCGCCCGGCGGGTTCACCTTCAACCAGTTCCTGGTGCGGGACGAGCGGCCGTTCCTGTTCCACACCGGCATGCGGGGCCTGCACCCGCTGGTGTCGGCCGCCATCGACCGGATCGTCCCGCTGTCCGACCTGCGCTGGATCTCCTTCGCCCACGTGGAGGCCGACGAGTGCGGCGCGATGAACCTGCTGCTGGCCGACGCTCCGGGGGCCGAGGTGGTCCACGGGCCGCTGGCCTGCCTGGTCTCGCTGAACGACCTGGCCGACCGGCCCCCCGTGACGATCGGCGACGAGCCGCTCGACCTCGGCCGCCACCGGCTGCGCTTCCTGCCCACGCCGCACGTGCCCCACAACTGGGAGAGCGGCCTTTGGTTCGACGAGACCACCCGCACCCTGCTGGCGGGCGACCTGTTCACCCACGCCGGCACGGGGCCGGCGCTCACCGAGGCCGGCATCGTCGAGCCGGCCCTGGCCGCCGAGGAGCTGTTCCACAGCACGTCCCGCGGGCCCGACCTGCTGCCGACCCTGGACCGCCTGGCCGCGCTCGACCCGACGACGCTGGCGACCATGCACGGCTCGTCCTTCCACGGCGACGGCGCCACCGAGCTCCGGGCCCTGGCCGCCGCCTACGCCGCCTCGCTGGCCGACGCCGCCTGACCCCGGGCGCGGACGTGGCCCCCCGACCGGGGGGCCACGCTGCTGCCAGCCGGTCGCGGGTCGAGCTAGGCGACCAGCGACGCCACGTAGGCGTCGCAGCGGTCGAGGCTGGTCTCGAAGCCGGCCTGGGCCTCGGGGGACATGACCCACTCGGGCACGTTGATCTGGTGGGTGGTCACCTCGGTGCGGCCGTCGCCGAGGTCGGCGAAGGTGATCGTCGTGGTCATGCCGCCCTGGACGTCGGGCTCGGTCCACACCAGCTTGTGGGGCGGGTCGACCTCGACGTAGACGGCCCGCATCGGGTACTCCTCGCCCGTCTCCTCGTTGACCATGATCGTCTCGAACGCCCCGCCGGGCCGCAGGTCGACGGTGATCTTGTCCACCGGCGTCACGGTGCCGGTCGGCCCCCAGAAGTGGGTGAGGTGCTCGGGCCGGGTCATGCACTCGAACAGCAGCGCCGGGGGCGCGTTGTGGGTGCGCACGTGGGTCAGCTCGCCGGTCGCGGGGGTGGTGTCGGTCATGGCGTGTCCTCTTCGGGATCGGTGGGTGGGGGTGCCTGCCGCAGCGCGGCGAGGTGGGCGTCCAACCGGTCGTAGCGGTCGGACCAGAGCTGGCGGTGGCGGGCGATCCACTCGGCGGCGTCGTCGAGCCGCCCGGCCTCGAGCCGGCACGGCCGGGACTGGGCGGCGACGGACCGGGAGATCAGCCCGGCCCGCTCCAGCACCTTGAGGTGCCGGGACACGGCCTGCTGCGAGATGGCGAACGGCGCCGCCAGCTCGGTCACGGTGGCGTCGCCCTCCGCCAGCCGCCCGAGGATCGCCCGCCGGGTGGGATCGGCGAGGGCGGCGAACGTGAGGCTGAGATCCTCCTCGACCATCGTCACAACAAGAGTGTTGTACAACAACTCCGTTGTGTCAACCGGCGGTCGCGGCGACCTCCGCCTCGTGGGCGACGAGGGCCCGGCGGTCGAGCTTCTGCATCGGTGTGAGCGGCAGGTCGGCGACCACCCGGAGGGCCTCGGGCTGCTTCCAGGCCGCCAGCCGGCCGTCGAGGTGACCCCTGAGGTCGGCCAGCGACGGCGGGGTCGCCGGGTCGGCCGGCACCACCACCGCCACGCCGATCTCGCCCATCACCGGGTCGGGCCGGGGCACCACCGCCACGTCGGCGACCCCGGGGTGGGCGGCCAGGGCGGCCTCGACCTCGGCGGGGTACACGTTGTACCCGCCCCGCACGAACATCTCCTTGCGCCGCCCGGCCAGCCGCACCAGCCCCCGCTCGTCGACACGGGCCAGGTCGCCGGTGCGCAGCCAGCCCTCGACGATGGCCGCCGCCGTGCCCTCGGGGTCGCGCCAGTAGCCGGCCATCTGGGTGGGGGAGCGCAGCCACAGCTCGCCCACCCCGCCGCGCACCGGCCGGCCGTCCTCGTCCCGCACCGAGACCTCGATGCCGGGCCGGGGCGAGCCCACCGTGTGCAGCGCCTCCTCGTCGTCGGCGTCGAAGGCGGTGCCGGTGCCGCACCCGCCCGACTCGGTCGAGGAGTAGCGGATGGAGTAGGCGGCCCCGAAGATATCCCGGGCCGCGGCCACCAGCGCCGGCGGCGACGCCGCACCGCCGACCACCAGCGTGGCCACGTGGGACCAGTCGTGGCGGGCGGCCTCGGGCGAGCGCACCATGAGCGCCAGCTGGGGCGCCACCCCGCCGATCGACGGCATGCGCTGCTCGGCGATCGTGCGCAGGGCGTCGGCGGCCCGCCAGCGGCCGAGGATGTGGGTGCGGCTGGCCAGCCGCAGGTACCAGGGCAGCTTGGTGGTGAACCCGATGTGGGCGAACTGGGTCGACGCCAGCATGGCCGGCCCCTGCGTGCCCGGCTCGGCCCAGGCGCCGCCCGTGTCGGCCACGGCGACGGCCTCCAGCTGGCGCTCGCAGAACAGCGCGGCCTTGGGCAGCCCGGTGGTGCCCGAGGTGAACACGATGGCGACGGGCCGGTCGGGGTCGGGGTCGAGCAGGGGCGCCGGGTGCCCGTCGCCGGCCGCGGCCAGGCCGGCGACGTCGCCGGGGTCGTCCAGCACCAGCGCCGGGTCGGCCAGGGCCACCAGCGCCTCCTGCTCGGG
>DATFRN010000201.1:0-8539 GCA_035263165.1 Acidimicrobiales bacterium
AGAACAGCTTCTCGGTCGGGCCGTGCTCGACCACCCGCCCCGGCTCGTTCTCGGCGGCCAGGAAGAAGGCGCACCGGTCGGACACCCGGTAGGCCTGCTGCATGTTGTGGGTGACGATCACCACGGTGACGTCGTTGCGCAGCTCGGCGATCGTCTCCTCGATGCGGCGGGTGGAGGTGGGGTCGAGCGCCGAGCACGGCTCGTCCATCAGCAGCACGTTCGGCTGCACCGCCAACGCCCGGGCGATGCACAGCCGCTGCTGCTGGCCGCCCGACAGCGCCCCGCCGGCCGCGCTCAGGCGGTCGCGCACCTCGCGCCACAGGCCGGCCCGCCGCAGCGACTGCTCGACCAGCGCGTGGCGGTCGGTGCAGCGGATGCGGGCCAGCTTGAGCCCGGCGAGCACGTTGTCCCGGATGCTCATGGCCGGGAACGGGTTGGGCTTCTGGAACACCATGCCCACCCGCACCCGGACCTGCTGGGCCCGCATGCCGGCCTCGTAGATGTCCTGGCCGTCGAGCAGGATCTCGCCGGCCAGGCTGGCCCCCGGCACCAGCTCGTGCATGCGGTTGAGCAGGCGCAGGAAGGTCGACTTGCCGCAGCCGGACGGGCCGATGAGGGCGGTGACCTCGTTGGCCGGCATGGCCAGGTCCACGTCCTCCAGCACCAGGTGGTCGCCGAACCAGGCGCACGCGGCCCGGCTCTCCAGCCGGGCGGCGCCCACCGGCGGCCCGCCGACGAGCGTGATCGGCCGGGGCACCGCCGGCACGGGCGGGGGCGGCGGCGGGGGCGGCGGGGGAGGGACCGGCACCGGCCCGCCGGCCGGGACCGGGTCGGTGGGGTCCGCGGTGTCGGGGGAGGACGCGGTCACGAGAACAGGGGCTCCTGGGGCTCGAGGGGTTCGAGGGCCGTCCCGGTGGCGCGCGCCGTCCGGCGCCGGCGCCGGCTGCGGTTGGCCGTGCGGTCGCGCCCGACGATGCGGGCGACGGCGAACAGGGTGAGCACGACGACGATCAGCACCAGCGCCCCGGTGAAGCCCCGGGCGCGGGCGGTGGCGTTGGGCAGCCGGATGAACCGGTAGACGTAGAGGGGCAGGCTCTCCTGCGGGCGGCTGAACGGGTCGCCGTTGATCAGGTCGTAGCCGAACGCCGTGAACAGCAGCGGCGCGGTCTCGCCCACAGCCCGGGCGATGCCGAGGATGATGGCGGTGGCCATGCCCGAGCGGGCGGTGGGCAGGACCACCGACCACACCGTCCGGGCCCGGGACGCGCCGGTGGCCAGGCTGGCCTCCCGCAGCCCGTCGGGCACCAGCCGCAGGACCACCTCGATCGTGCGGGTGATCGTCGGCAGCATGACCAGCGCCAGCGCCAGGCTGGCCATGAACCCGTTGAACCCGAACACGTCGAGCCCGAACGGCCCCTTGTCGCCGGCGTAGGGCAGGATCAGCACGGCGAAGATGAACAGGCCGGCCACGATCGACGGCAGCCCGCTCATGGCGTCCACGAAGATCCGCACCGGGCGGCGCAGCCGGCTGCGGGTCTCGTTGAGGAAGACGGCGGTGGCCAGCGCCAGCGGCAGCGTCATGAACAGCGCCAGCCCGACCTGCTCCAGCGTGCCCACCAGCGCGTGGGAGCCGCCGCCGTCGGTCGCCGGCTGGGTCGGGGTGATGCCCTGCTGGTCGTCGGTGAAGAAGTTGGGCCGCAGGTTGGGCAGCCCCTTCACGACGATGTAGCCGACCAGCCACAGCAGCGGCGCGGCCAGCACGGCCGCGCCTGACGTGATGGCCACGGTGGCCAGGCGGTCGGTCGCCACCAGCCGGCCCAGGCGGTCGGCGGTCACCACGAAGAACAGGCCGAGGAAGGTGAGGTAGGCGACGACCAGGAACCCGAACCAGCCGACCCCGTCGGTGAGCCGGGTGAAGATGAGCCAGTTGAGCGCGATCGAGCTGAGGGCGCAGCCGGTCATGGTGGCGTAGTCGAGCGCGGTCAGCTCCCGGGGCCGGCGGCGGGGCCGGTCGACGGGCGCGGCCGGGCGGGCCTCGCTGCCGGCGACGGGGGGCGCGACGACCGCCGTCACAGCTCGACCCCGACCCCGGACCGGCTGCGGTTGACGATGACCGACGCGACCATGTTGGTCAGCAGGGTCATGAGGAACAGCACCAGCCCGGCCGCCATGAGGCCCGACACGGTGATGCCCTTGATCACCCCGGCCGAGTTGGCGATGAAGCCGGACACGGTGGCGCCGCCGTTTTTGAGGATCTGCCCGTTGATGATCGGTGCCTGGGGCAGCAGCAGCGTCACCGCGATCGTCTCGCCCAGAGCCCGGCCCAGGCCGAGCATCGACCCCCCGACGATGCCGGACCGGCCGTAGGGCAGCACGACCATCCGCACCATGCCCCAGCGGGTGCCGCCGAGGGCCAGCGCCGCCTCCCTCTCGCCCGGCGGCGTCTGGGCGAACACCTCCCGGGTGATGGCGGCGATGATCGGCAGCACCATCAGCGACACGATCAGCCCGGCGATGAAGATCGACCCCTGGTACTGCGGGTTGTCGCCGGACACCCGGAAGATGGGGATCCAGCCGCCGTGGTCGGCCAGCCACTTGGACAGCGGGGTGAGCTGGTTGGCGACCACGATCGCCCCCCATAGGCCGTAGAGCAGGCTGGGGATGGCGGCCAGCAGGTCGACGAGGCCGGTGAGCATGCCCCGCCAGCGGGGCGACGAGTACTCGGTGATGAACAGGGCGGCGCAGATGCCGAGCGGGATGGCGACCGCCACCGCCACCAGCGCCACCTCGACCGTGCCGACGACGAGGCCGAGCACGCCGATGCGCACCGGCGTCGTGTCCGTGCGCCACTCGCTGGTGGTGAAGAAGCGCCCGCCCATGAGCCGGAAGGCGTCGTCGCTGCGCAGCAGCAGGAACAGCCCGACGAGCGTGAGCAGCACGAGCACGGAGAGGCCGGCGCCGGTCGTCGTGACCCCGAAGAGGCGGTCGGCCCGGGCCGGGATGTCCTCGACCGGGCGCGGCTGGTGGTCGTCCGGCACCGGGGTGCCGCCGAGATCCCGGGCGCGGACGGACGACGTGACCATGTCGCCTGGGATCAAACCAACCGGGTCGGGGGCGGACAACACACGCCGGATGAACGGCGCGCCAACTCCCGACCCCGTGCGTTAACCCTGGTCAACGGCCCGGCGCCGCGGATCGGGCCGTGGCGTGCCGGCGGCCAGGTGTTCAGCCTGCGTTCGGCCGTGCGCGCCTGTGGCGTTCACCTGGTCATGTCACAACTTCGTTGCGGTTGCCGTGCCGGCCGCCGTGATCCAGCCCTGCGGGGGCGAACAACGAGGAGCAGGACACTACATGCACTTCCACCTTCCCCGGCGCGCGCGCCGGATCATCGTGGGCGCGACCGGAGCGCTGGTGCTCACCGGCCTGGCCGCGGCCTGCAACTACGGGCCCGACGGGGACCCGGACGTCGTCGCCTTCGTGGGCTCCGACACGACCCAGGACGTGATGACGCAGATCATCACCAACTACCGCAACGACACCGCCTACAACGACGACACCAACATCCCCGGCGACGACCGGGACACGCTGGAGAACGTCCTGTCCGTCGAGGCCAGCCCGCACACGGTGGCGGGCGACGAGGACTGCCCCAGCGCCATCACCTACCACTCGCCCCCGGGCAGCGGCGAGGTCATCGCCCCCAACGGCTCGGGTGCCGGCCGTGACGCCCTGAAGGCGTCGATCATCGCCGGCGACGGCTGCATCGACGTGGCCCGGTCCTCGGGCGCCCCCCGGCCGATCGGTCCCGCCGCCGGCCAGGACCCGGCGTCGTTCGAGTACTACGCCTACGCCCTCGACGCCGTCGGCTGGACGTCGGCCAGCTCGCTGGCCCCGGCCAACCTGAGCCTCGCCCAGCTGCGCGGCATCTACAACTGCACGTTCACCAACTGGAGCCAGGTCGGCGGCGGCAACGGGCCGATCGAGCGGTACTACCCGCAGCCCGGCTCGGGGACGCGCAGCTTCTTCCAGAGCGAGGTGCTCGGCTTCGACCCGTTCACCTTCCAGAGCGCCTCCTGCCCGCTGCCCGTCGAGATCCAGGAGAACGAGGGCCTGGGGATCTTCTTCAACGGCGACCTCCAGACGGCCGTCTTCCCCTACTCGGGCGCCAACTTCAGCGCCATGGCCAACGGGACCATCCCCGACCAGCGGGCCGGCCAGACGATGCGCAACCTGGACGGCCAGAACATCACGTTCAACAACGGCAGCCAGACCGTGCTGGCCACGCCCGAGCACACGGGCGACCCGAACGCCCCGGTGCGTGAGTCCAACGTGCGGCTGAACAACCCGTCGCCGCCCTATGTCGGCATCCGGTACGTGTTCAACGTGACCGACAACACCGCCAGGAGCTACCAGAGCGCGCTGCGCTACGTCGGCTTCGACAACGTCGCCAACGGCTCGACCTCGCCCCTCTGCGGCGGGGCCTACGCCTCCACGCTGGCGTCGTTCGGCTTCGGCCCGCTCAACGGCACCGACGGCGGTGCCAACAACCTGGCCGGGGCCACCTGCCGGCTCTTCTGAGCCAGCGACCCGGCTGACCCCCTGTGCGGCCCCCGGCGACGAGGCCGGGGGCCGCACGCTGTTCACGCCGCGTTCGCCCTCGCTGAGATGGCCGTTCACCTGCGTTTGTCATCATCCGACGTGTCACAACCGACCGGCCGCCGGCTGGGGAGCTCCTCGATGCCTCACCACATCCTCCGGGCTCGCGTCCGCCGCGGCCGCAGCCTCACGGTCGCGCTGGCGCTCGGGCTGTGCGCCTCGCCGCTCGCCTGGCTGGCCCTGCCCGCCGGCGACTCGGGCGCCCAGACCCCAGGGGCGGCGGCCACGGTCCACGTCAGCGCCACGTCCGACCTCACCGACGGGCAGCGGGTCGAGATCACGATCACGCCGGCGCGGGCCGGGGTGAAGGTGGTCGAGAGCCCCGACGCCCTCGCCGAGTTCTGCCGGGACGGCGAGACCTACACGAACGCCAAGGTCAACAACACCGTCGTCGACACGTCGCCCGACCTGGGGGGCAAGTGCCTCGGCCAGGGCCTGACCCAGACGGCGCTGTCGCCGGTGTCGAGTCAGGTGGGCGAGATCCACGCCTTCCCCGACGGCACCGGCCGGGGGTCGATGAACGTGGGGATCGGCACGGTCACATGGACCAGCACGGGCGGCCACTTCTCGGGCGAGCGCCAGCTGACGTGCTCGCCGGCCCAGCCCTGCCGGCTCGTCGTGCAGTACATGGTCAACGACAACGGGACCAACGTCATCGTCGTCGACAGCTCGACGCTGCTCACCTTCCGCGACAGCGACCAGAGCGCGGCGCCCGGCTGCGCCGGCGTGGCCCCCGACGCGCTGCGGTCGGTCGGCACCGAGCGGATGGGCGGCGCCTGGCGGGACTGGACCTCGTCCGACTGCCGGGCGAAGGGCGCCGACGCGGTGGCGCCCACCCTGTCGGTGCTGTCGGACGAGCGCTCCGGGCTGGAGGACTTCGCCGCCGGGAACGCCGACATCGTCTACACCGCGGCCGGCTACCCCTCGCCGCTCGACACGCCGGCCAAGCCCCGCGGCTACCTGGCCACCCCGACCGCCCTCAACGCCACCGTGCTGGCCGTGGCCGGCGGGCACGTCACGCTCACGCCGGACACGTGGCCGCTGCGGGTGCCCCAGCCGTACACGGACGTGAGGATGACGATCGGGGAGGTCGCCACCCTGCTCGGCCAGTCGGGCTTCGCCCTCGACGTGGACGCGGTCAAGGCCCGCAACCCCGAGCTCAACACGCTCGGCAGCAACTGCTGCGTGATGGCCGGGACGCTGCCGCAGATCCCCGGCACGCCCGACGCCCGCTCGCTGTTCGGCTCGACGTTCTTCAGGGCGCTGGCCCCGGCCGCCTGGGTGACCCCCGGCTTCCAGGACGCCGGGCCCCGCGGCGTGAGCGCCGACTTCTCCACGGCGGTGCCGCCGTTCCTGCCCAACTTCTCCACCCGCTACAGCAGCGGCGCGGCCCTGGAGAAGAGCGTGTTCAGCCTGGGCCTCAAGGCGTCGTCCGACCAGTTCGGCGCCCTGTGGGCGCTGACCGACTACGCCACGGCGATCCGGCTGGGGATGACGCCGGTGGCGATCCAGTTCCAGGCGGGCGGCGAGTTCGTCAAGCCGACGCCGGCGACGATCGCGGCGGGCGCCGCCGCCCTGACCCGCCAGCCCGACGGCCTGCTCGAGCCCGACCCGGCCAAGCTGGCGCCCGGCGCCTACCCGCTGACGATGGTCGAGTACGCGCTGACGCCCTCCGAGCCGTTGCCGGCCGGGCGCTGCGCCGGCCAGCCGCTGCTGGCGCCGTGGCTGCGCTACATCACCGGCCCGGGGCAGGACGTCCTGTCCGACGGGCTCGTGCCGCTGACGCCCGCGCTGAAGGGCGAGGCGGCCGCCACCATCGACAAGGTGGCGGCACTCCCCGGTTGCGCCCCGCCGGGGACGACCCCGCCCGCCGCCACCCCGACGGGGACCGGCGGCACCGGTGGGTTCGGGGGCGCGGCCGGGTTCGGCGGGACCGGCGACGGGTTCGGCGGGAGCGACTCGCTCGGAGGCACGGGGCTGGACGCCGACTTCGGGGCCGACGGGGCGGCGTCGCTCGGCGCCGACGCCGCGGTCCCGGCGTCGAACGCCAGCCGGCGGGCGGCCGCCAAGGCGGTCGCCGAGGCGGAGATCGAGACGCCGCCGTTCCTCGGCATCGCCTCCCTCAGCACCGTGGCCGCGCCCTTGGCGCTGCTGCTGGTGGTCCTGCTGACCTCGGGGGCGGCGCTGGTCACGTCGGGGCGGCCGGTGCCGCCGGGCGTGGCGGCCGTCCCCGGGAGGATGGCCCGCCGCATCCGCCCCCGGCGCCGCCGCTGATGTCGTCGCTCACGCCGCTCGCGCCGCCGGGCCCCGACCCGGCGGACGCCCCGCCCCGCCCGGTCGTCACCCGGCCCGCGTACCGGCGGCCGCCCACCCCGCCGGGAGCGGCGTTCACGCCGTGGCGCATCGCGCTGGCGGCCGCCGTCTGGCTGGGTGCCACGCTCGGGGCGGTCGTGCTCGTGCTGTACGGCGCCGGCCCGCTGCTGCACCAGCGGGAGCAGCGCCGGCTGCTCGACCAGTACCGCACCGAGGTGGCCCATGCGGTCGGCGCCCAGAACGGCTTCTCGGAGCCGGCCCAGGTGACGACGGCGCCGGGCTACGGCGACCCGGTCGCCATCCTCGACGTCTCCGACCTCCACCTCCAGCAGGTCGTGGTGGAGGGCGTGGGGCCCCGCCAGACCCGGCGGGCGCCCGGCCACGTGCCGGGCACGGCCGGGCCGGGCCAGCCGGGGAACGCGGGAATCGTGGCCCGGCGGTCGGCGTTCGGCGGGTCGTTCGGCCACCTGCGCGACCTGGAGCGCGGCGACCGCATCCTGATCACGACCACCCAGGGCCAGACGGTGTACCGGGTGCGGGTCGTCCGCCAGCTCGACGTGCACGCCGGCACCGGCAGGGTGGCGTCCACGACCACCAGCGAGGCCCCGACCACGACGGCGCCGGCCAAGGCGAAGGCGAAGGTCAAGGCGAAGACGCCGGCCGCCACCACGACGACGTCGTCCACCATCCCGGCCCCCCGCCTCGATGCCGAGGCCAGCACCGACGACCTGTTCGGCCCCAGCCCCGACAACCGGCTCACGCTGGTCACCTCGGGGTCCCGGTGGCCGTGGGCCACCGGGCGGGCCACGGTGGCGGTGGCCACGCTGGAGGGCCACCCGTTCGAGCCCACCCCGGCCAACGGCCGCACGACCGCCCAGGACGGCCGGGGCGGCGACAGCGACGTCCTCGCCCCGATCCTGCTGGCCCTGGTGGCCTACACGGCGACGGCGGCCGCCGCGCTGGTGATCTACCGCCGCGGCAGCGTGCGCACCGCCTACCTGCTGACCGCGCCACCACTGGTGGCGGGGACGTTCCTCGTCGCCGAGACGGTGGCCCGCCTCCTGCCCGCCTGGTTCTGACGCCGGTGGGCTAGGTGTGCAACGGACGTAGGGCGTTTACGCGGTCGGGTCGTTGTCTTCTGTCGTAGGCGTTCGTAGGGAGCTTGGCCACCGAGGCTGCCGTGGGGTCGGTTGACGTTGTAGAAGTCCTCCCACTCTTGGAGCTTGTCGTTGAAGAGTTGGGTGTCGTCGATGACGACGCGGTCGATGATCCCGTAGTACCGGCATGTCGCCGCGACGTTGCCGGTGATCTCCTCAGCGTGGCGCAGCACTGCCAGGCGGTGCCGCACCTTCCGCTGCTGGTCTCGATCGTCCATCGGGTTCTCCTCCCGCAGGAGACCCCGACCTGTCGACGACCTCCGTCGGTTCTGCAGCTAGCCCGCCAGGTCGCCCGGCGCCAGCAGGCGGTAGGCGGGGTTGAGGACGGCCAGGCGGTTCTGGTGGATGCCGGCCGTGCCGACGACCTCCAGGCGGGTGTTCACGGTCACGCCGGCCACCTCCCGGCGGCCGAGGAA
>DATFRN010000202.1:0-26362 GCA_035263165.1 Acidimicrobiales bacterium
CGACGGCCGGGTCTTCGTCGAGGTCACCGGCTCCGGCGCCGGGCCCGACGGCCTGACCGTGGACGCCGCCGGCGACATCTGGGTCGCGATCTTCGGCGGCGGCCGGGTCGAGCGCTACTCGCCCGGCGGCGAGCTGCGGCAGGTCCTGCGGGTTCCGGCCCGGGAGACGACCTCGTGCGCGTTCGCCGGGCCCGGTCTGCACCGGCTCTACGTCACCACCGCCACCGAGCACTGGAGCGACGAGCAGCGCCGGGCCGAGCCCGGCGCCGGCCTCACCTACCGGTTCGAGACCGACGCCACCGGCCGCCCGGCCGCGCCGTTCCGCCCCGAGGCGGGCTGGTGGGCGACCGTGGTCGGGTAGCGGGTCCAGGTCACGTCGACGTTGCGCATGAGGTAGGACGGCGCCGGCCTGGCGCTGGCGAAGCCGGCCAGGAACGCCGAGTCGAGGTCGTGGACGTCGACCGGCTGCGCCTGCCGATGGCGCGGCGTCATCCGCGCTGCCTCGAGCGCTCCGTCGTGGCCGGGGGACAATCCGACGTCGGCGCCGAGGCAGGTGCCGGCGACGGGCTCGCACGCAGCCGCCGGCGAGACGTCCTGTGGCGACGCCTCGACCCGCACCGCGTACGAGCCGAGCGCGTCGCCGGGCTCGACGGACCACGCCACCCGTGGACCGGCCCCGGTCAGGCCCACCGACGCACGCCGGTGGACCCCGGGGAAGGCGCGACCGCCGAGCGCGACGGCCGCACGCGAGGGGCTCAGCCGGAGCGGGACGAACACGCCGACCGTCGTGACCTCGCCGTCGTCCCACTCCACCGAGATGCGGTGCGCAGCCGCGCGGAAGGACGTGCCCACCGCGGCCGGCAACCGGGCGGGGCGGACGGCGGCGAGGTCCAGGAGACAGCAGCCCACGACCGTCCCCTCCCCGGTGACGTGGGGTCGCAGCCCGGCCGGGAGCCGCCGGGCCGCCTCCTCGGGGTCGACCAGGGCGTTCACCAGGAGCCGGCTCCGGATCGTGCCCCGCACGGCCCCGAAGCCAGGCGCCGTCTGTCTGCTCATGATCGATACGCTACCAATCACTATGACGGTCTTGACGGTCACGTGGTGCGCCTGGAGAGGCCCATCGCCGGGCGCGCACGAGGGGACCCCGGAGGGTCCCCTCGTGTCTGTCGACGTGTCTACGCGAGGATCAGCGCAGGCCCAGCTTGCTGGAGCAGGCAGGCCAGGCACCCCAGCCCTGCTGGCTCCGCAGGTTCTCGGCGACGCGGATCTGCTCGGCGCGGGAGGCGTTGGCCGGGTTGCCCGAGCCGCCGGCGGCGTTCCAGCTGCCCTGCGTGAACTGCAGGCCGCCGTAGTAGCCGTTGCCGGTGCTGATGCCCCAGTTGCCGCCCGACTCGCACTGGGCGAGCCGGTCCCAGACCGTGCCGCCGGCCGGCGCGTTGCTGGCGCTCGACGTCCGCTGCCGGGTCGGGGTGGCGGCGGGGGCCGCGCGGTGCGACCGGGTCGAGGAGACGTGGTGCGACTGCGCCGGCCGGTAGGCCGGGGCGGGCGCCGTGGCGGTCAGGTCGATCACCTGGCCGACGAAGATGAGGTCGGGGTTGGCGATGTGGTTGCCGGCGGCGACCTCACGCCAGTTGTGGGGGGCGAGCTTGGACAGCGTGTCGCCGGGCTTCACGGTGTAGTGGGTCGTGGGCGCGCTGGCGCCCGCGGTCCCGGCGAAGCCGATGAGGCCCACGGTGGCGATCGCGGCCGCGGCCGCGGCGCGCTGGATGGTTCGTATGCGCAAGGGGAAAGTCCTTCTGGTCGGGGAGAACCCGCCCCAGCTCGACGCGCGCGCACCCCAGGGCGCGGACACGGTTCCCAGCTAGGTCGTCGGCGGGTGATGTGCAGCCACATAGAGACACCAACGACCACCTTCCGTCAGGAGTGGTGACTACTCTCGGCCGGGGTAGCGTTACCTTTCCGTAATCAAAGTCATGGGAAAGCAATGTCATCGCAGTCGAACGGAGACAGCGGAGCGGCCGAGGCGCGGTCGCTCGTCGGGCGGGCGGAGACGATCGCCGGGCTCGAGGCCCGGCTGCTCGGCCCCGAGCCGGGCGGCGTGGTCCTCGCCGGGCCGGCCGGCGTGGGTCGCACGGCGGTGGCCCGCGCCCTGGTGCGCCTGGCCGGCGAGCACGCCGTCGACACCGCCTTCGTGACCGGCACCCGCGCCGCCGCCCGCGTGCCGCTCGCCGCCATGGCCCCGCTGCTGCCGGCCGATCCCGCCCGGGAGGTCGGCGACCGGGCCTGGCTGCTCCGCCGCACGCTCGGCGCCCTGGCCGAGCGGGCCCGGGACCGGCGCCTCCTCCTGGTCGTCGACGACGCCCACCTGCTCGACGACGCCTCGGCCACCCTCGTGCACCACGTCGCCGCCGTCGGCACCGCCGCCGTGCTCGCCACGGTGCGGGCCGGGGAGCCGGCGCCCGATCCCGTCGTCGCCCTGTGGAAGGACGAGCTGTGCCTGCGGGTCGAGCTCGGCCCGCTCGGCCCCGACGGGACCGGCGAGCTGGTGCGCGACGTCCTCGGCGGCCCGGTCGACCCGGCGTCGGTCGTGCAGCTGGCCGCCCGCAGCCAGGGCAACGTGCTGTTCCTCCGGGAGCTGGTGGCCGCCGCCGTCGACGACGGCCGGCTGCGCGACGACGGCGGGATCTGGCGGCTCGAGGGCGAGCTGACGCCCTCGACCCGGCTCACCGAGCTCGTCGAGGCGACCGACCTCGCCGGTCTCGGCGACGACGAGCGGGCGCTCCTCGAGGTCGTCGCCCTGGGCGAGCCCGTCGGCGCCGCGGAGCTGGAGGCCCTCGCCGACCCGGCCCTGGCCGAGGACCTGGAACGCCGCGGCCTGCTCGCCGGCGAGCAGGACGGCGACCGCCTGCGGGTCCACATCGCCCAGCCCCTGGTCGGCGACGTCGTCCGGGCCCGCACCCCCGCGCTGCGGGCCCGGGCCATCGCCGAGACGCTGGCCGGCGCCGCCGCCCGCCGCGACTCCACCGACCACGACGACGTCCTGCGGCTGGCCACGCTTGGCCTGTCCTCCGGCGAGCCCGACCCCGACGTGCTGCTCGACGGCGCCGCCATCGCCCGCGACCGGGCCGACCTGCCCCGGGCCGAGGCCCTGGCCCGGGCCGCCGCCGACGCCGGGGCCGGCTTCGACGCCGCGCTGCTGGCCGCGCAGGCGGCCGCGCTCCAGGGCCGGCTCGAGGAGGCCGACGCCGACCTGGCGGAGCTCATGGCCGGGGCCGCCGACGACCGCGAGCGCAGCCGGGCCGCCCTGGCCCGGTTCGACACGGCGGTCGTGTGGTCAGCGCGCGACGAGGGCGACGTGCTCGGCCGGGCCGCGGCCGCCGTCGACGACCCGGCGTGGCACGACCGCCTCGCCGCCCGCCGGCTGGCGCTCGTGCTGCTGGCCGAGGGCCCGCGCGCCACCCTCGACGCCGCCGCCGTCCTGCCCGGCGGGGAGGACCCGGAGGCGGCCGACGTCGCCCGCATCGTCCGGGCCGATGCGCTCGTCCGCTCGGGGCGGCTCGACGAGGCGCTGTCCGTGATCGCCGATCCCGCGCCGGCCGAGCCCGGGGCGGCGACGGGCGAGGAGCCGACCTGGGCGCCGTGGTGGCACGCGGTCGTCCGTGCGTCGGCGCTCGTCCACGCCGGGCGCTACGCCGAGGCGGACGGGCTGGCGGCGAGCCACCACGCCGCCGCGCTGGCCCGCGGGGCCGTCGACGCCCAGGCCGCCTTCGCCGTGCTCGAGCCCACGTCCGTCGCCGACCGGGGCGGCGTGCGCACCGCGGCGGCGCGGGCCCGCGAGGCGCTCGCGCTGCACCGCCGCCTCGGGCGGGACATCCTGGTCCGGCGCGACCTCATCGCCAGCGCGCTCGCCCACGCGCTGGCGGGCGACGGCGCCGCCGCCGCCGGCGACCTCGCCGAGCTCGACGCCCTCGACCTGCCGCCCGTCCGGCGGGACCAGGCCGACCTGCTCCAGGCCCGGGCGTGGGCGGCCGTCGCCGTCGGCGACCTGCCCCGGGCGTCCGGCCTGCTCGAGAAGGCCGCCGAGCGGGGCGAGCGGTGGGGCGACCTCGTCGGCGCGGCGGCCGCGCTGCACGCCCTCGCCCGCCTCGGCCGGGCCGCCGCCGTGCGGGAGCGGCTGGCCTCGGTCGCGGCGCAGGTCGACGGCGAGCTCGTCCCCGCCCGCCTGGCGCACACCGAGGCCCTGGCCGCGGGCGACGCCGCCGCCCTCGGCGCGGCCTCGGTCCGCTTCGAGGACCTCGGGGCCGACCTGCTGGCCGCCGAGGCGGCGGCCGACGCCGCCGTCGCCCACCAGCGCGCCGGCGACCGGCGCCTGGCCGCGGCCGCGGCCCGCCGGTCCAGCGAGCTGGCGGCCCGGGCCGAGGACCCGGTCACGCCCGGCCTCCACGCCGTCGAGACCCGCGCCGTCCTCACCCCCGCCGAGCGGGAGACGGCCGTGCTGGCGGCCAACGGCCGGGCCAACAAGGAGATCGCCGAGCAGTTGCACCTCTCGCCGCGCACGGTCGAGAACCGTCTGCAGCGGGTCTACGACAAGCTGGGGGTGGCCGGGCGGGGCGAGCTGGCGGACGCTCTGGCGCCGGCGGGCTCGCGCTAGCCGGGAGCGCGTCCCGCGCCGGACTCGACAGATTGGGAGCGTGCTCTAAGGGATCTCCAAGCGAGGCTGTCCAAGCTGCCCGGATGCAAGATCCCGACCAGCCGCCCGAGCCGGACCGCGGCGTGCCCACCGGCCGCGTGCCGGCCGGCGAACCGACCACGCCCGCACCCGCCGACGCCGGCGGCCCGCCTGCACCCGGTGACCCGGGTGCGCCCGGTGAGGGTGCGCCGTGGACCGACCCCGCTCCGCCGGCAGCGCCCGCCGTCGGCGCCGGTGTGCCCGCCGGGGGTGTGCCGGCGGCTGAGCCCGTTCCGCCGGTAGCGCCCGGTGAGGGTGTGTCGCGGTCTGAGCCCGTTCCGCCGGTGGCGCCCGCCGATCCCGGTGTGCCCGGTGAGGGTGTGCCGGCGGCTGAGCCCGTTCCGCCGGTGGTGCCCGCCGTCGGTGCCGGTGTGCCCGGTGTGGGTGTGCCGGGGTCTGAGCCCGTTCCGCCGGTGGGGCCCGCCGGCGGCGCCGCGGCCTCCGGGGCCCCGGCGGCCGCTCCCGTCGGCGACCCGCACGCCTGGGCGGCGCCGCCGACCGGCGCGACCGTCCCTCCGGGACCGCCGGTTCCCCCGGACCCGCCCGTGCCCCCGGCGCCGGGCGCCGGGCCCTCGTGGCGCTCCTGGGCCGCGGCGGGCGCCCTCTGCGCCATCGTGGCCGTCGGCGGGATCGTCGCGCTCAGCAAGCGGGACAGCAGCCCGAGCGACGCCACGCCGGCGTCCGCCTCGCCGCCGGGCTATCCCGGCGGCGAGGACGGGCGCTTCGGCGGCCGGGGGTTCCCGGGCGGCATGGGCGCCCGGGGCGAGATCACCGCCATCGACGGCGACTCGTTCACCGTGCAGGCGACCGACCGCAGCGGCGACTCCTCGACCGTCACCGTGAAGACCGACGACTCGACGGTCTACCGCGACCAGGTGAGCGGCAAGGTGAGCGACCTGCGCGCCGGCGACACCGTGCTCGTCGCCGGCACCGAGAAGAGCGGGTCGATCGCGGCCACCACGATCCGCGAGGGTGACGGCGCCGGTGGCGGCTTCGGCCGGCGCCAGGGTGACCAGCCCACGCCGCCCGAGGGCGGGCAGTTCGACGGCGGGCAGGGCGGGCCGCCCGATGCCGACGGCCGCGGCTTCGCGGCCGGCACCATCACCAAGGTCGACGGCGGCACGCTGACCGTGAAGACGATGGCCGGCGACACGGTGAAGGTCACGACCTCCGGCGACACCGACGTGGTGACGACCGAGGCGATCGGCCTGTCCGACCTGGCCAAGGGCGACACCGTCCGGGTGGTCGGCGAGACCGACGGCGACACCGTGACCGCCCGGTCGGTGGTCCGGGGCGACGCCGACCTCGGCTTCGGGCCGGGCGGTCCCGGCGGCCGTCCCGCCGGCAGCGCCACATGAGCCGCCTGCGCCACCTGGTCCGCCAGCCCTGGTTCGTGATGCCGGTCCTCGCCGTGCTGGTGCTCGGCGGCTGGGTCGTGGTCCACCGGGGCGGCGGGGGCGACGCCGCCGCCGACGACGCCGGCGAACGGGTCGTGACCGCCACCGAGGGCACCATCGGCACCACGGTCTCGGCCCAGGGCACCCTGGCGGCCGCCGACACCGCCGACCTCAGCTTCGCCGCCGCCGGCACCGTGACGGCGGTCAAGGTCGTGGCCGGCCAGACCGTGAGGAAGGGCCAGGTCCTGGCCACGATCGACACCGCCGACCTCGCCGCGGCCCTGGCCGACGCCCAGGCGACCCGGGCGGACGCCCAGGCCAAGCTGGCCGACGACGCCGACGGCGGCGCCTCCGACGCCCAGCTGGCGGCCGACCGCTCGTCGGTCGCCACCGCCGACGACCAGGTGGCCGACGCCCAGGCCGGCCTGGCGGGCGCCTCGCTGGTCGCCCCGTTCGCCGGCAAGGTGGCGAGCGTCGACGTCACGGTCGGCGAGCAGCTGACCGGCAGCGGCTCCGGCGGGACCAGCACGACCGGGTCCGGCAGCGGCTCGGGCCGCTCGGCCGGCACGCTCGGCAGCAGTGGCCAGACGGGCACCGGCGACCGCACCGGGACCAGCGAACCGGCGAGTGGGTCGAGCGGCTCGACCACACCCGACGTCCAGATCGTCACCCCGTCCTCGTTCACCGTCGAGATCGGCGTCGACGCCAGCGACATCGGCAAGGTCAAGATCGGCCAGTCGGCCACCGTGGCCGTGACGACGGCCGCCGCCGGCACCGGCCGGGGCGGCTTCGGCGGGTTCGGCGGCGGCGGGTTCGGCCCACCGCAGCAGGGCCAGGCCCAGCAGCAGCAACAGCAGGCGCCGGCGACCACCGGCACCTCGGCCACGGGCAAGGTCACCGCGGTCGCCCAGATCGCGGACGCCAGCTCGGGCGTGGCCAGCTACCCGGTGACCGTGACCTTCAGCGACACCAGCGGGGAGTTCAACGCCGGCGCCAACGTGCAGGTGGACGTGGCCGTCGACAAGGCGGCCACGGCCATCCTGATCCCCTCGTTCGCGGTGACCACGGCCGACGACGGCACCTCGACGATCACCGTCCGCACCGACCACGGCGACGAGACCCGCACGGTCACCACCGGTCGGACCCAGGGTGCCTCCGTCCAGATCACCAAGGGCCTGAGGGCCGGCGAGCAGGTCGTCCTCCGGATCCCGGGCCGCACCTTCGGCGGGCCCGGGGCGGGGGCCGGCTGATGGCCGCCGTGATCGAGCTGACCGGGCTGGGCAAGACCTACGCCGCCGGGAGCCTGCGGGTCGAGGCGCTGGCCGACGTGTCGCTCACCATCGATGCGGGCGAGATGGTGGCGATCGTCGGCCCGTCCGGGTCCGGGAAGTCGACCCTGATGCACATCCTCGGCTGCCTCGACGTCCCGACCACCGGCACGTTCCGCCTGGCCGGCCGGGACGTGGCCGCCCTGCCCGAGGACGAGCTGGCCGAGGTGCGCAACCGGTCGATCGGCTTCGTGTTCCAGCAGTTCAACCTGCTCCCGTACCTGACCGCCTGGCGCAACGTCGAGCTGCCGCTCGTCTACGCCGGGATCGAGCCCGCGGAGCGGCGGGACCGGGCGCGGCGGGCGCTCGCCCAGGTCGGCCTGGCCGACCGGGCCGACCACCGGCCCGGCGAGCTGTCGGGGGGCCAGCAGCAGCGGGTGGCCATCGCCCGGGCCATCGTGACCGACCCCGCCCTCGTCCTGGCCGACGAGCCCACCGGCAACCTCGACTCGGCGTCGACCGCGGAGGTCCTCGGCCTGCTGGCCGACCTCCACGGCCGCGGCCGCACGATCGTGCTCATCACCCACGAGCCCGACATCGCCGCGGCCGCCGGCCGGGTGCTGCGCATCCACGACGGTCGGCTGAGCCAGCCGGAGCCGGCCGCCCCATGACGTGGCGCGACACGCTCCGCACGGCCGGCGAGGCCGTGCGGACCCACCGGCTGCGCTCGGCGCTGACCATGCTCGGCATCCTGATCGGCATCGCCGCGGTGATCCTCACCGTCGGGATGGGCGACGGGGCCCGGGCCCAGGTCCGGGACCAGATCGCGGAGCTCGGCACCAACATCCTCGTGGTCTCGCCCGGCTCCAGCACCGACAGCGCCGGGCTGCGGGGCGGCTTCGGGTCGGCGTCCACGCTGACGACGGCCGACGCCACGGCCCTCGCCGACCGCGACGCGGCCCCCGACGTGGCGGCCGTGGCCCCCGTCGCCACCACGCCCGGGTCGCTGACGGCCGGCGACACCAACTGGACCACCACCCTGACCGGCACCACGCCGGACTGGGCCACGGTGCGGTCCCGGGGCGTGTCGGCGGGCCGGTTCCTCGACGCCGCCGACCAGGCCGACGCGGCCAAGGTCGTCGTCCTCGGCCCCGACACGGCCTCGGAGCTGTTCGGGGCCGCCCGGGCGGCCGTCGGCCGCACCGTCACCTACAACGGCACCACGCTCGAGGTCGTCGGCGTGCTCGACGCTCTCAGCTCGTCCGAGTCGACCAGCAACAACGACCTGGCGGTCGTGCCGCTCGCGACCTACGCCCAACGCCTGGTCGGCGGCACGACCCGGGACTCCGTGTCCGCCGTCTACGTCAAGGCCACCTCGGCCGGCACGCTGTCGGCCGCCTACCAGGAGGCCGACGCGCTGCTGCTCAACCTCCACCACGTGACCGACCCGGCCGACGCCGACTTCTCCGTCGCCACCCAGGAGTCGATCCTGTCGGCCGCCACCTCGGTCGACCGGACCATGACCGTCATGCTGGGCGGCATCGCCGTGATCTCGCTGCTCGTCGGCGGCATCGGGGTCATGAACATCATGCTGGTGTCGGTGGCCGAGCGGGTCCGGGAGATCGGCCTGCGCAAGGCGCTCGGGGCCCGGCCGGCGCTGATCCGGCGCCAGTTCCTGGTCGAGGCGTCGGTGCTCGGGCTGGCGGGCGGCGTCGCCGGGGCGCTGGTCGGGGCGATCGGCGCCCTGGTCGTCCCGCACCTCACCGACTCGCACGTGCTCGTGTCGCTGCCCGCCGCGCTGGCCGCCATCGTCGTCGCCGTCGGCGTGGGCACGCTGTTCGGCGTCTACCCGGCGGCCCGGGCGGCCCGCCTGGCCCCCATCGACGCCCTGCGGAGCGAGTGATGCGCCCGACCCTGCGCGTCGCCGTCCCCCTCGCCGCCGTCGCCCTGGTGGCGGCCGGCGCCCGCGCCTCGGGCGTCGTCGGCGGCGGCGACGGCGGCGGCCTGCGCACCGTCAACGCCGCCACCCGCAACGTGGCCGCCACGCTCGACGCGGTGGGGACCGTCGAGCCGGTGACCCAGGCCGCGGTGGCGTTCCCGGTGGCCGGGACCGTGGCCACGGTCGACGTGACCGTCGGCGCCAAGGTGGCCCGGGGCCAGACCCTGGCCACCCTCGACCCGCACGACCTCCAGGCCGCGGTCGACCAGGCCCAGGCCGCCTACGACCAGGCCGACCTCACGCTGGAGCGGGCGCTCGACGGCGAGTCCACCCAGCGGGCGGCGGCGACCGGCGCGGCGGCCAGCGCCGACGCGCTCGCCCTGGTGCCCGCGGCCGACGTCTCCGACCCCGCGCTCGACAAGGCCCGTCGAGCGGTGCTCGACGCCCAGAAGGACGTCGACGCCACGTTGGCGGACGCCCAGGCCGCGCTCGACTCGGCGTCCCAGATCTGCCAGAGCGTCGGCGCCGGCGGGGACGTGAGCGCGTGCCGGACCGCGCTCGACACCGTCCTCGACGCCCAGACGGCGGTGCAGGCGTCACAGCAGGCGCTGGCCACCGCAGCGTCCGCGCTGGACGACCTGCTGGCCCAGCGGGCCGCCAGCCCCGGCCCGACCACGACCACCACGACGCCCCGCTCGCCCACGGCGCCCTCCACCACGCCCCGCACCCCGCCGTCGACCCCGTTTTCCACCCCGTCGTCCTCGACGCCGTCGTCGGCGCCGTCCTCGACCCCGGGCTCGGGCCGGGGCGGTGGCGCGGGCACCTCGACCGGCGCGGGGACCGGCCCGTCGTCCGCCGACCTCATCGCCGACCAGGCCGCGGTCGACGCCGCGGCGGCCGGCCTGGCGGCCGCCCGCCAGGCGGTGGCGCAGGCCACGATCGTGAGCCCGGTGTCGGGCACGGTGGCCGCCGTGGGGCTGGCCGAGGGCGACACGGTGACCGCGGCCTCCTCGACCGCCACCGTCGTCGTGGTCGGGGCGGGCGGGTTCGAGGTGACGGCCGTCGTCGCCGTGGACGACCTGCCCCACGTCGAGGTCGGGCAGGACGCCGGCGTGGTCCCCGACGGCCGGAGCACGGCAGTCGACGGCAAGGTCGTGGCCATCGGCGCCCCGACCACGACCAACGGGGTGACGACCTACCCGGTCGTCATCGGCATCGACGACCACCTGAGGCCGGGGAACGGCACGACGGCCTCGGTCGCCATCGTCACCGACCGGGCCCGCTCGGCCGTGGCCGTGCCGACCTCGGCGGTCCACGTCGACGGCGGGCGCACCACGGTCACCGTCCCCGACGGCGACGGCACCAGGTCGGTGACCGTCCGCACCGGGGCGATCGGGCCGACCTGGACCGAGATCACCTCCGGGCTCGAGCCCGGTCAGGCGGTCGTCCTCGCCGACCTCGATCAGGCGCTCCCCGACAGCGCCACCTCGCAGGCCCAGGCCGGCCGGCGTGCCGGCCAGGGGGGCGGACCCAGCTTCGGCCCGGGCCTCGGGGGGTGAGGCGCGCCACCACTGCGAGTGGTCGCGCGAACATGGAGCATGGCCGAGACCGCCCCGGCGGGTCGCAGGCTGCTCGTGGTCGCCCGCCCGTCAGACGCCACCCTGGTCCGGACCGGCGTCGTCGTCGCCGCGGCGCTGTTCCTCGCCTACGTGGCGACGCCCTCGTCCTGGGTCGTGGTGCCGGACCTCATCCTGTTCCCGCTGGCCGGGACGTTCTCGGTCTGGTGCGTGGTCGTCGGCGTGCGCCACCACCGGCCCGCCGTGCCCCGGGCCTGGCTGCTCATCGGCCTGGGCCTCGCCGCGTTCACGGTCGGCTACGTGACCACCGGCATCTACGAGGTCACGATCGGCCACGACCCGTTCCCGTCGGCCTCGGACGTCTTCTACCTGGCGGGCTACCCGCTCCTCCTCGCCGGGCTCGTCGTCGCCGTCCGGGTCCGCCAGTCCGCCGGGCTCGACCCGTGGGCGGGGATCGACGCCGTCATCCTCGGATCGGTCGCCGCCCTGATCGCCTGGCTCTACCTCGTGGGCCCGGCCCTCGGCAGCGACCAACTGTCGTACACGGCCGGCCTGGCCACGATGTGCTACGTGGTCGGCGACGTCCTGCTGTTCGGCGGCACGGTCCGGTTCCTGATGGTCACGACCTGGCGGGGGCAGTGGGCGGTCGGGGCGCTGGCGCTGGGGTTCGCGGCCACGTTCGTCGGGGACGTCGGCTACACGTCGTGGACGATCCGTGGTGCGCCGCCGGAAGTGCTGTGGGCCGCGGCCCAGTTCCTCGGGCTCCTGGCCTCGGGCGTCGCCGCGCTCCATCCCACGATGCGGGCCCTGACCGAGGAGGAGGCCGACCCGGCGCTGCCCGCCGGCGGCCGCCGCCTGGTCCTCATCGCCGCCGCCGGCCTGATCCCGCCGGTGCTGCTGGCGGTCCGCTACGCCCAGGGCGAGTCGCTCTACATCGGGGCCAACACCGCGGTGTGGGTGACCGTGACCATCCTGACCGCGCTCCGGTTCCGCCGGGCGGCCCGCATCGCCGAGGACGAGGCGGTGCGGGAGGCGACGCTCAGCCGCTACGCGGCCGACATGCTGGCCGCCGGCGACCGCGACGAGATCATGGCGATCGCCTGCCGGGCGCTCACCGGGCTGTCGGGCACCGGCGAGGGCCAGGCCCTCCTCGTGCCGGCCGGCGGTCCCGAGCTCGCACCGGCGCCGGCCCCGCTCGTCCGGACCACCACGCCGGTGGTGGTCCGGGACGAGACCGCCGCCACCATCGTCGCCACCGGCACCCGCTCGTGCGTCCGGCGCTGGCGGCCGTCGCTCGGGGCGATCGCCAACCAGCTGGCGCTGGCGCTCGAGCGGGACCGCCTGCTGGAGACCGAGCGCGAGACGGCCGAGTCACTGGCCGAGCAGAACGAGCGCCTCCGCGAGCTCGACGCCATGAAGGACCGCTTCGTCAGCTCGGTGACCCACGAGCTGCGGACGCCGCTCACCTCGATGCTGGGGTTCCTGGAGATGATGCGCGAGGGCGAGGTCGGCGACCTGACCGACGACCAGGCCCACGCCGTCGAGGTCATCGACCGCAACGGCCACCGGCTCGAGCGCCTGGTCAGCGACATCCTGGTGGCGGCCCGGTTCGACAGCGGCCGCATGCGGTTCGACATGGGCCCGGTCGACCTCCCGGCGGTGGTCGCCGGCCAGGTCGAGTCGATTTCGGCGGTCGCCGCGGCCGGCCGGACCGAGGTCCGGCTGGTCACCGACGGCGACCTCCCGGCCGTGTGGGGCGACGAGGTGCGCCTCGGCCAGGTGGTCGACAACCTGCTGTCGAACGCGGTCAAGTTCGCGCCGGGCGGGATCGTGACCGCGACCGTGACCCGCCGGGAGGGCCAGGCGGAGCTGACGGTGGCGGACACCGGCGTCGGGATGCCGCCCGAGGACCTCGACAAGGTCTTCGACCGCTTCTACCGGGCGTCGACGGCGGGGGCGACGGTGGGGACCGGCCTCGGGCTGTCGATCGCCAGGTCGATCGTCGAGGCGCACGGCGGGACGATCGGCGTGACCAGCGAGCTTGGCGAGGGGACGACCTTCCGGGTGGAGCTGCCGCTCGACGCCGGCGACGCCACCGGGGACCGCGACCGAGACGAGGTGACCGCATGACCGACCCCAGCCCGACACCCGCGGGGCGCGACCAGCCGGTGGTGCTGGCCGCGGACGACGACCCCGACGTCCTGGAGCTGGTCACGTTCCGGCTGGAGCGGTCGGGCTACACCGTGCTCCAGGCCCACGACGGAGAGGAGGCGTGGACGCTGGTGCGCGACGCCCGGCCCGACCTGGCGGTCCTCGACGTGATGATGCCCAAGCTCGACGGGTTCGAGCTGACGCGGCGCATCCGGGCCGACGAGGCGACGCGGCGGATGCCGGTCATCCTGCTCACCGCCCGGGCCCAGGATCCGGACGTGCAGCAGGGGTTCGACGCCGGCGCCGACGACTACCTCCGCAAGCCGTTCAGCCCGGGCGAGCTGCGGGCCCGCGTCCAGGCGATCCTCGGGCGGCGCTGAGCGGTGACTGCCTTCACCGTCCTGGCGGTGACCCTGGCGGTGGCCAACGTCGTCCTGGTGGCGCTCGTCCTGGTCAGCCGGGCGTGGACCGTGCGCCGGGCGAGGCGCCACGAGGAGCGGGTCGCCCGGCTCCGGCGCCCGGCGGTCGAGCTGATCGACTGCGAGCCCGGGTTCGAGCCGCCGGTGCTCAGTGGCGGGGAGGCGCGGGTGTTCGCGGAGGTGCTGGCCCGCTACGGCCGCCGGTTGCGGGGCGGGCCGCCCGAGCAGATCGTCGCCTACTTCGAGGATCACGGCCTGGTCGACGAGCAGCTCCGGCGGCTGGGCCGCCTCCGGTCCTGGCACCGGGCCGGCGCCGCCTTCGCCCTCGGCGACATGGGGTCGCGGCGGGCCGTGCCCGCGCTGGTCGCCCGCCTCGACGACCGCTCGCCCGACGTCCGGGCCGCGGCGTGCCGGAGCCTGGGGCACCTCGGGGCGGCCGGGGCGGCGGGGCCGATCATCGCGGCGGGGGTCCGGGGCGCGGTGCCGAGCCCGGTGGCCCGGCTGGCACTGATCGACATCGGCCCCGACGCGGTCCCGGCCGTGCTGGCCGAGGCCGACCACGACGACCCCCGGGTCCGGGCGGCGGCCGTGCAGCTGGTCGGCCTGCTGGGCGAGGCCCACGACGCCGGCGCCATCATCGGCCGGCTGTCCGACCCCGCCGCCCCCGTGCGGGAGGCGACCGCCACCGCCCTCGGCCGCCTCGGCGCCGGCGAGGCGACCGACGACCTGGTGGCGGCCCTCGCCGACCGGGTGCCCGGCGTCCGGACCGCGGCCGCGGAGGCGCTCGGCGGGATCGGCGGGCGCGGGGCGGTCGACGCCCTGCTCCCCATCGCCCGGACCGACCAGTTCGACCCGGCCCGGGCCGCGGCCGAGGCGCTGGCCCGGGCGGCGCCGGCCCTGGTCGTGGCGCTGGCCGAGGAGCCCGATGCGGGCCCTCACCTGCGGGAGGCGGCCGGGCGGGTGCTGCTGTGATCGGGTCCGCCCTCGTCGTCTTCTCCTACCTCGCCTTCGTCTACTACCTCCTGTTCAACTCCCTCTACCTGGTGCTGATGGTGCTGGCGTGGCGGGCCATGGTCGACGAGCACCGCCGGCGCTCGTACCTGGGGCTGGACGAGGCCATGCGCTCGCCGCTCACCCCCGGGATCTCGGTGGTCGTGCCGGCCTTCAACGAGGAGGCGGTCATCGTCCCGAGCGTGCGCTCGCTGCTGTCGCTGCACTACCCGCGCCACGAGGTCATCGTGGTCAGCGACGGCTCGACCGACGGCACCCTGGCCGTCATGACCGAGGCGTTCGACCTGGTGGCCACGCCCGTCGCCGTCCGAGAGACGATCGCCACGGCCCCCGTCCGGGAGACCTACCTGTCGCGCCGCCACCCGAACCTCGTGGTGGTCGACAAGGCCAACGGGGGCCGCTCCGACGCCCTCAACGCCGGGCTGTGCACCGCCCGCCACCCCTACGTCTGCGTGATCGACGCCGACTCGCTGTTGGAGGAGGACGCCCTGCTCAAGGTGGCCAAGCCCATCCTCGACGCCCCCGAGTTGCTCGTCGCCAGCGGCGGGACCATCCGGGTCGCCAACGGCTGCAAGGTCGACCACGGCCGGGTCGTCGAGGTGCACATGCCGACCAGCCGGCTGGCCAAGATCCAGGTCCTCGAGTACCTGCGGGCGTTCCTCGACGCCCGGGCGGGCTGGAGCCGGATCAACGCCCTCGGGATCATCTCCGGGGCGTTCGGCCTGTTCCACCGGCCGCTGGTCGAGCTGGTGGGCGGCTACTGGACCGACACGGTCGGCGAGGACTTCGAGCTGACGATGCGGCTCCACCGGCACCTGCGCGACCGCGACGAGCCCTACCGCATCGTGTTCGCCGCCGACCCCGTGTGCTGGACGGAGGTGCCCGAGCAGTTCGGCGCCCTGTCCCGCCAGCGGCGGCGATGGCAGCGGGGCTGCTGGGAGACGATCAGCCGGCACCGCCGCATGCTGTTCAACCCCCGCTACGGCGCGGCCGGGCTGCTGGCCATGCCGTACTTCGTCTTCTTCGAGTTCCTCAGCCCGGTCTTCGCCCTCGGCGGGTTCGTCGTCACCGTGGTCCTGTTCCTCCTGGGCCAGCTGGGGGCCGCGTACTTCGCCGGGTTCCTGTTCGTGTCGCTCGGGCTCAGCGTCCTGCTGTCACTGGCCGCGGTCGCCATCGAGGAGATGGGCTACCAGCGCTACCGGCGCCGGGAGGAGGTCCTCCAGCTCATCGGCTACGCCGTGGTGGAGGGGTTCGGGTACCACCAGCTCCACGACATGTGGCGGCTGATGGGGGTCGTCGACCTGCTCCGGGGCACGAGCGGGTGGGGCGCTCAGCAGCGCCGCGGCTTCGGCGCGCCGCCGCTCGAGGACACGGTGGGCTCGTAGCCGCCGACGGTCACGAACCGCGGAGGGCGCCGGCGGCGGCGGACCGCCCGGGTGATCGCCTCGGCGGCCCCGGCGGCGCGGGCCTTGGCCAGCTCCGCCGTCGGCCCCGCGAAGAGCTCGTCGAGGGTCTCGTGCCACAGCTCCAGCCACCGGGCCGTCTCCCGGCCGCCGAACGGGCGCCGTTCGAACACCGCCAGGTGGGCGCCGGCGACGTTGCCCTCGTAGCCGGGGATGCCGAGCAGCCGGCCGGACCAGAAGTCCACCAGCTTGGGGATGTGCACGCCCCAGTCGACGCGCATGGCGTGGAACACCGGCCCGAGCACCGGGTCGGGGATGACGGCCTGGTAGAAGCGCCGGACCAGCAGCTCGACGTCCTCGACCGTCTCGATGTCGTGGCGCTCCCGGGGGTCGGGGACCGGCGGGACGCCCATCAGGCCTCGGCCAGGCGCAGCACCGCCGGGAACAGCACGTTGTTCTCCTTGTGCACGTGCAGGTGCGTGTCGGCCTCGAGGGCGTCGAGCCGCTCGTAGAGCGAGCGGTAGCTGGCGCAGGCGTCGGCGGGGGGCCGGTAGGCCCCGGTCGCCGCCCGCAGCGCGGCCAGGAGCTCGCCGGCCCGGTCGTGCTCGGCCAGCATCATGGTGATCGGCGCCGCGATCGAGCCGAACGGGAAGTCCCGGTGGCCCTCGGCCAGCAGAGCGATCGCCGGGAACAGCACCCGCTCCTCCTTCAGCAGGTGGGGCGCGAGGTCGGCGGCCAGCGCCGCGACCAGCCGGCGGACCTCGGCGAGCTCGGGGTGGCGGTCGCCGTGGACCCGCAACACCTTGTCGGCGAGCGCGTCGAGGAGCGGGAGCTCCTCGTGCAGGTAGGCGTGGTGGGTGGCGACGATGTCGGCGGCCAGCCCCGGGGGCGGCAGCGCCGCCCACGCCTCGGGGTCGCCGGGCGCGAGCTCGTCCAGGTCGGCGACGACGTCCCCGACGTCGACGCCCGCGGCGTCGCAGGCCTCGGTGAGCGGGCGGTCGCCGCCGCAGCAGTAGTCGAGTCCGTGGCGTTCCAGGATCCGGGCGGCGGCGGGCCGGGCGGTGACGAGGTCGCCGAGGGTCTGGTCGGTGGTGGTGGTCATGCGCGTGTCTCCTCGGCCCGACGGTAGGGAGGTGCGGGCGCTGTCGTTAGGGCCGAAGGTCCCTATCTGGCCGGCTCTGGACGATCCGGCGGCCGGAGACGAACCCGGGCCGGATCCGGACGATCGTCGCCCGCCTCCCGCCGGCGAACGGCTCCAGCTGCGAGTCCAGCACCCGCATGGTGAGATCGAGGTCGTGGACGACCTCGGCCGTGCCGACCACGAGGACGCTCCAGCCGGTCCGGTCGGCCACCTCGAAGTCGTCGACCTCGAACGCCACCACCGCCCCGGCCGCGGCCGCGGACAGCTTGGTGCCCTCCCCGGTGCGGAACACGATCGTCCCGTCGATCACCTCGTAGTTGACCGGGAAGATCGCCGGCAGCGCCCCGACCGTCACCCCCACCCGCCCGACCGTGCCGCCGGCGAGGAGGTCCCACGCCTCGGCCTCGGTCAGGAGCTCCAAGCCCTCGTCGACCAGCATGCGGGCAGCTTGGGCCGCGCGCGGGGCGGCCGATAGGGCCGATGGTCCCGGCCTGGGCTCGGCGGCGGTGTCGCACCGGCGACGGATCCTGTCGTGGCGTCGACGGTCCGCCACCCGGGCCCTGGGGCAGAGTCGGGCGGATGAACGAGGAACATCTCCGCCTGTGCGCCAGCGACGAGTGGGCGGACGGGCTGCGGCAGTGGATCATCCCCGCCGTCCTGGCCGGCGTCGAGCTGGGCGACGACGTGCTCGAGGTCGGGCCGGGGCCCGGCCGGAGCACCGACCTGCTGCGCGAGATGGCCGCCCGGCTGACGGCCGTCGAGGTCGACCCTGGGCTGGCGGCGGCGCTGGCCGCCCGGATGGCGGGCACCAACGTCGAGGTCGTCCACGCCGACGCCACCCGCCTGCCGTTCCCCGACGACCGCTTCAGCGCGGCGGTGTCGTTCATCATGCTCCACCACGTGCCGACCGCCGAGCAGCAGGACCGCCTGCTCGCCGAGGTGGCCCGGGTCCTGCGGCCCGGCGCCACCTTCGCCGGCGTCGACAGCCTCGACACGCCCGAGTTCCGCGACCTCCACGACGGCGACGTCTGCAACCCGGTCGACCCCGCCGGACTCGAGGCCCGCCTCGGCGCCGCCGGCTTCGGGCAGGTCCGGGTCGAGGTCAACCCCTACGTGGTCGAGTTCCAGGCCACGGTCTGAGCTACTGGCCCCCGAGGACGACGTCGGCCGTGTGCTCGTCGCCGCCGCGCTCGTAGGTGAGCCGGACGGTCTCGCCGGGGCGCTTGGTCAGGGTCACGGCCTGCAGTTGCTGGGCGCCCGTGGCGCGCTCGCCGTCGATCTCGGTGATGAGGTCGCCCTGGCGCAGGCCGGCGGTGGCCGCCGGTCCGCCCGGCTCGACGCCCGCCACGAACAGCCCGGCCTGGCCGGTGGCGGCGACCCGGAGGCCGAGCGAGCCGTGGACCACCCGGCCGTTCTCGATCAGCTCGTCGCCGATCTTGCGGGCGAAGTCGGACGGGATGGCGAACCCGATGCCGATGTTGCCGGCGCTGGTCCCGCCCTCCGGGTTCGGCACGGCGGCGCCGGCGGTGGGGACGCCGATGAGGCGGCCCGCGCAGTCGACGAGGGCGCCCCCGCTGTTGCCGGGGTTGATGGCGGCGTCGGTCTGGATGGCGGCGACGATGAGGGCCTGCTGCCCCTCGTCGGCGGGCACGTTGACGCTGCGGTCGAGCCCGCTCACGATCCCGGCCGTCACCGTGCTGGCCAGGCCCAGCGGCGCGCCCAGCGCCACGACCGGCTGCCCGATCTGGACGTCCGACGACGAGCCGAACGGGATGGCCGGCAGGTCGCCGTCGCGGTCGACCTTGACCACGGCCAGGTCGGTCGGGACGTCGCGGCCCACCAGCCGGGCCGGCGCGGCGGTCCCGTCGCTGAACAGGACCGTGACCGAGCCGCCGCCCGTGGCCCCCGAGATGACGTGGTTGTTGGTGAGGATGTGGCCGTCCGGGCGGATGACCTCGCCCGAGCCCGAGCCGGCGCCGGCGCCGCCGGGGGACGCGACCTGGAGCGTGACCACCGACGGGAGCGTCCGGCGGGCGACGGCGGTGGCGTCGCAGGGGGCCGCGGTCGCCTTGCCGTCGCCGTCGTCGCCGGCGAGCACGACGGCCACGGCGCCGACGACGAGCATGGCGACGACCGCGAGGGCCACCCAGGGCGCCCAGGAGCGCCACCTCGTCCGCCGGGCTGGGGCTTCGGGCGGCGCTGGTTCGGCCATGGGGACGACACTCCGGGCTGGGCGACGTGGAGTCTAGGAAGGGTTGCGGCCTCGCCGAGCGCAACGCCCCCAAGGAGGTCGCCGAGCACCTGCACGGCGCCGCCAGCGGCGCATACCCGCAAGTCCAGGAGACCTGGTGTACCCCTCTGACCGCTCGCGGCGATTGCTTCCGGCGATGAGGGCAACTCCCCGCATCCACGACGCGGTGGTCGAGGCGACCGTCCGGGGCGAGCCGGCTCCGGCGCGGGCCCTCGAACTGGTGGCCGGGGGGAAGCCGAGTTGTCGATCAGGAAGGAAGCGCATGCCAGGTATCGAGAGTGCCGCCGGGCTCGGCGGCAAGGTCGCCGGCCTGGGGCTGGTGGCCAAGCTGGGTCTGGGGACGTCGATCGCCGCCGCTGGGGTGGTAGGAGCAGGAGTCGTCGGGATGCTGCCGGCGTCGGCCAACCAGGCGGTGCGCGGCGCCGTCGAGGTCGTCACGCCGGTCAACTTCGACAAGCCCGACAAGCCGAACTTCGGCCAGCGCGTGTCGGCCGATGCCACGGGCGACAGCGATGGCGAGCACGGGGTCGACGGCCAGCAGATCTCCGACGAGGCGCCCGGTGCCGCCCACCGCAACGGTGGTGCCCGCCCTGACGAGCCGCCTGGCCAGTCCGGCGTGACCGGGCAGGCCCGGGCCGACCAGACACCTGCGGCCGATCACGCCCCGGACACGCCGGGCGCGCCGTCCGCGGACGCCGGCAAGCCCGACACCGCCGGCCAGCCGGCTGACGCGGGCGTCGGCGGCGTCTCGGGGGCGAGTGGTCGCCCCGCCACCGTGCCGAGCACGGTCCCCGCGCCCGCCCAGACCGAGCGGCCCGCCGGCGGCTGAGAAGCCGGCCGAGCGAGTTCGCACGCGACATCAGCCTGCCGGGCCGCCCGGGAACGGCCCGGCAGGCTGCTGGAACCGGACGTTCGCCTCACCCGGGCGTCGCGTCGCCAGGCCTGACGTAGGCGCTGACGGCCTCGCCCAGCCGTTCCGGCTTGCGGCTCGGAGGCCCCCCGGCCTCGACGACGGGCTGGGCGCGCTCCAGGAAGAAGTCGGCGATGTCCGAGGCGGAGTCCCACACGTTGATCGACGTGATCGTGTCGTCCTCGGACCGCCAGGCGAAGGATGCGACCAGCGCAGCCGGCGGCTCGGTGAGGAGCCGGAGACGCCCGGTCCACTCCTCCCACTCCCCACGCGGGAGCGTGATCCGCTCGACGAACACGTGAGCAGGTTAGCGACCGGCTTCGAGGCCGGTGAGGGACGAGTTGGTGAGGATGTGGTCGTCCGACTCAGGCGAAGCCGAAGGCCGGGGGGAGGATGAGCACCACCGTGGCGGCCCAGAGGGCGAAGATCGGGAGATACGCCGTCTGCCAGTGCTCCAGGTCGTGGAGGTGTCCTCGGCCGGTGACGAAGCGGGTCGACAGGCGGGCGGTCACCGCCAGGTTCGCGAGCAGCACGAGGTTGAGGCCGAGGGCCGCCGCGCGGTTGGCGGTGAAGCCCAGGTCGCCGATCCTGGCCGCCATCGCCGTCAGCACCATCGCGTTCAGCAGCAGCGCGCTCGCCACCGCCGCCAGTTGGATGCGATCCATCCAGTCCGGGGGTTGCGATGGCTCCCTCGCCGAGATGCCGTAGAGGACGAGGCCCAGGACCACCACCATCAGGGCGTCGAACACGCCCACCAGCTCGCGGTCGAAGGCGTCGCCGCCCAGGCCGGTCACGGCGTACGACACGGCCGCGCCCGCCAGCATCAGGGCGAACAGCGGGGTGAAGATCATCGTCAGCACCGGGGCCATGTTCTCCACGACCCGCTGCTTGGACTCGACCAGCCAGGCCGCCACGACGACCGCGCCCGCCGCCCCGAGGGGAAGCACCCAGTTGGCCACCGCGTCGGGATCGACGCCCGTCGGCTCGAGGATCGCCCCGGTCAGAGCGGCCAGCACGCCGCCGCCCAGCGCGATCAGCACGTAGTAGATCGCCCACTCGCCCGTGAAGCGGACGAAGTCCATCCGGCGCTCGTGCGACCTCAGGCTGCCGCTCATGTACGGGTACGCGACCACGAACCACAGCACGACCGGCAGGTGCGCGGCCGCCAGCGCCTCCGTCGCGCCGTCCGGCTCGAAGGGGTAGACGTTGATGACCACGGCGGCGCCGAGGAAGGCAGCCGCCGGCGGCAGCCAGGCCCGCCACGGCAGCTCCCGCCGGCGGGCGAACCAGCCGGCCAGGAACGGCAGCACGAGCAGCGCCGCGTTCCGGTAGAGCCAGTCCGGCTGCTCGGCCGGGAACCCGGCCACCAGCAGCGCGACCAGCACCGTGACGGCTGCGCCCGCCGCGAACAGCAGCGCCTCGGCCCATCGGCCGGCTGCCGCCGCGCGCTGCTGGTCGTCGCCGGCGAACAACTGCCGCCACAGGCGCCCGGTGTGCTCGCGCGCGAACTCCCGGGACAGGCCGTCGAGGCTGCCCATCCGCTTCACGGCGATCAGGAACGCCTCGTCGGCCGCCAGCCCCGCGGCGTTGAGGTCGGCGATCTGGTCCCGCAGGTGGGCCTCCAGCTCCTCGACGTCGCGGCCGTCGACCGCCGGCAGCCGGCCGACGAACGAGCGCCACTCGGCGATCTCCAGCTCCAGCGACTCCATCCCTCAGGCTCCCCCGGGCGCGAGCCGGAGCGCGTCGCTGCCGCCCCAGGCGTCGCCCAGCGCCCGGGCCACCGTCAGCCACTGCCGCTTGTGCCCCGCGAGCGCAGCCCGGCCGTCATCGGTGATGGCGTAGTACCGGCGCCGCCGCCCCTCGGGGGGCGAATGCCACTCGGGGGTCACGTACCCGAGCCGGTGCAGGCGGTGGAGCAGGGGATAGAGCATCCCGTCGGTCCACTCGAGCTCACCGTCGGAGAGCTCCCGCACCCGCCTGAGGATGGCGTAGCCGTAGCTCTCGCCCTCCGCCAGGATCGCCAGCACCAGCGGCGTCGCCGACGCGGCGACGAGGTCCTTGTCGATCTGCACGCAGCCCTCCATCCCTTGAGCGCTTATGCATAGAGCTACAAGGTATGGGGCGAACAAGGCGCTGACAAGGGGATACCGTGCGCCCGATGGACATCGGAGGGACCGTGGCGCCCGGCTTCGAGCCGGTGAGGGACGAGTTCGCACGCAACTTCGCCGAGCGGGGCGAGGTGGGGGCCGCGTGCTGCGTGTACCGGGGCGGCGAGCCGGTGGTCGACCTGTGGGGCGGGACCACCACCGCCGGCGGCGAGGCGGCCTACACCGATCGCACGCTGCAGATGGTGGCGTCGGCGACCAAGGGGGCGCTCGCCATCGTCGCCCACCGGCTGGCCGAGCGGGGCGAGCTCGACCTGGACGCCCCCGTCGCCCGCTACTGGCCCGAGTTCGCCGCCGCCGGCAAGGAGCGGCTACCGGTCCGGTGGCTGCTCAGCCACCAGGCCGGGCTCCCGGCCGTCCACCGCACGCTGTCGACCGACGAGATCGCCGGCTGGGCGGTGCCGGTCGCCGCCGTCGCCGCCGAGGCCCCGGCGTGGGAGCCGGGCACCGACCACGGCTACCACGCCATCACCTACGGGTGGCTGGTCGGCGAGGTGATCAACCGGGTGACCGGGTCGACCTGCGGCCGGGTGTTCGCCGAGGAGGTGGCCGGCCCGCTCGGGCTCGACCTCCACATCGGCCTCCCGCCGGCCGAGCACCACCGGGTCGCCCCGCTGATCCCGGCGCCGCCGGCCGCCACGCCCGACGACCTGACCGCCCGCCTGCTCGCCCCCGACTCCCTGGCCCACTGGGCCTTCCTCATCCCCTCGGGCCTCTTCGCCATCATGAACGATCCGGTGATCTGGGCGGCGGAGCTGCCGGCCGCCAACGGCATGGGCACGGCCCACGCCCTGGCCCGCCTGTACGCGGCGGTCGTGGGCACGGTCGACGGCGTCCGCCTGCTGGCCCCGGCCACGGTCGCCCGCGCCAGCGAGGAGCAGTGCCGCGGCATCGACCGGGTGGCCGGCTACGAGACGGCCTATGCGCTGGGCTTCCAGCTGCCGTTCCCGTTCCGGCCCATGGCCGGGGCGGGCAGCTTCGGCCACTACGGCCTCGGCGGCTCGGTCGGCTTCGCCCACCCCGGCCACGGGTTCACGTTCGGCTACACGGTCAACCAGATGGGCCCCGGCACCCCGGCCGACCGCCGCTCGGTGCCGCTGATCGAGGCCGTCGTCCGCTGCTGCGCGGCGTAGGCCGGCGCACCGCCGCTCAGGGCGCGTGGCCCTCGGTGCCGAGGCAGAGGACCCTCGGGTTCCACTCCTTGAACGCCCCCGTGGGGTTGGCCTTCCACGCCCACGCGTGGAGCGCGTAGAACGCCGGGATGCCGAAGCGGTTGGGGCTGGGCACCAGCATGAACTGCTGGCCGAACAGGGACGGCGGGTCGGGGTTCTCGGCGTCCCACGCCTGCTGGAACACGATGTACTCCACGCCGACCAGTGCGAGCCGGCCGTTCGGCTGGACCTCGTAGGTCAGCGCCTCGGGCGCGTCGGGCTTCACCGTGGCGTCGCCGACGAGCGGGCCGTTGACGAAGTGGATGCCCATCGAGCCGGCCAGCGGCTCGTGCACGCAGCCGAGGAACTGCACGTAGCCGGCGTCGATGGCGCGGTCGACGTCGCGGTAGCGGCGGGTGGCGCCCCGGATCTCCTGCAGCGGCCCGCCCCCGGTGTCCTGGGCGGTGGCGACCGGGACCACGGCCCCCGCGGTGGCCAGCGTGGCGACCAGCCCGAGCCCGATGATGCGGGCGCGGCGCCGGGCGAGCCACCCCCATCGTCCACGCCCGCTCACGACGCCGGTCCCGTGTAGAAGTACGGGTCGAGGACCCGGACCTCGGCGATGGCGTCGACCGGCAGGCCGTTGGCCGTGGCGGCCCGCCGCACCGACTCCGGGCTCGGGCCGTCGTAGACGCAGTAGGTCCTGGCCCTGTCGGTGGTGACGTAGGACGTCACCCAGGTCACCTTCTCCTCGGCGTTGTTCTGGACGACGTCGAGGCAGGCATCGGCCCCCTCGGGCGTCGTCGGGATCGCCAGCCCGTCCGGGAACGTCCGTTGGACGACGTAGCGCGGCATGGGCCCCTCCTCTCGGGGCCGGCGACGATCGCCGGCCGGCGAGGAGCGAACCACCGGGGGACCGGGCGCCGGTCGAGGCTGGGCCGGGCCCCGGTCGGGGTGCGCCCGCCGTACGGTGATCGGGTGCGGATCAGCCTGCTCGGGCCCCTCCTGGTGGACGGCGAGCCGGGCGAGGCCGTCCTCGGGGCGGCCAAGGAGCGGTCGCTGCTCGCCGCCCTGGCGCTGCGCCCGGGGCAGGTCGTGGGGTTCGACAGCCTCGTCGACGCGCTGTGGGGCGACGCGCCGCCGGCGACGGCCCGCAAGACGCTCCAGACCTACGTGTCCAACGTGCGCCGCGCGCTGGGCCCGGATGCCGTCGAGACGGCGGCGTCGGGGTACGTGCTGTGCGCGGACCCCGAGGACGTCGACGTCGGCCGGTTCCGGGCCCTCGTCCGGCGGGGCGAGGAGGCGTTGCGCCGCGGATCGGTCCCGCAGGCCTGCGAGGACCTGGGCGGGGCTGTCGGCCTGTGGCGGGGCGACCCCTTCGCCGGCGTCGGGGCGCGCACCGGGCTGGCGGCTGCGGCCGTCCGCCTGCGGGAGGAGTACCTCAGCGCGCTCGAGGCCCGTCTCGCCGCCGAGCTGGCCGCCGGCCGCCACGCCGAGATGGTCGGGGAGCTCCAGGCGCTGGTGCGCGACCACCCGTTCAGGGAGCGCCTGTGCGGGCACCTCATGGTGGCGCTGTACCGCAGCGGCCGGCAGGCCGACGCCCTCGCCGTCTACCAGCAGGCCCGGGCCCGCCTGCGAGACGAGCTGGGCCTGGAGCCGGGCGGCGAGCTGCGGCGGCTGGAGCGGGCCGTCCTCGACCAGGACCCGTCGCTCGACGGCCCCGATCGGGGGCGGGCGGCGACCGGGCCCGGGCCCGAGCCCGGCCCGCAGGTCCGCCCGTCGCCGGTGCGGTACGCGCGCGCCCGGGACGGCGTGCACGTCGCCTACCAGGTCGTCGGCGACGGGCCGATCGACCTGCTGGCCGTCCCCGGCTTCGTGTCGCACCTCGACATGTGGTGGGACGCCCCGACCGACGGGCTGGTCCGGCGGCTGGCGTCGTTCAGCCGGCTGATCCTGTTCGACAAGCGGGGGATGGGGCTGTCGGATCGCCCCTCGCACATCGACGTCGAGCACTGGGTCGCCGACGCCCTCGCCGTCCTCGACGCCGCCGGGTCCGAGCGGGCCGTGATCCTCGGCATCTCCGCGGGGTCGCCGACGGCCTCCCTGCTGGCCGCCAGCCATCCGGAGCGGGCCCGCGCCCTGATCATCTACGGCGGCTACGCCCGGTACCTGGCCGGCGACGACTACCCGCTCGGGGCCCGGGCCGACATGCTCGACGCCCGCATCAGCGAGATCGAGGAGCAGTGGGGGACCGGCGTGGGCATCGCGGCGCTCGCCGCCAGCCGGGCCGACGAGCCGGCGGTCCGGGAGTACTGGGCCCGCTGCCAGACGATCTCGGCCAGCCCGGGCGCGGCCGGCGCCTTCCTGCGCGCCCTGACCGCCATCGACGTCCGCCCCGCGCTGCCGACGATCACGGCCCCGACGCTCATCCTCCACCCGACCGGCGACCAGAGCATCCCGGTGGAGGCGGCCCGGGACAGCCGGGACCTCATCCCCGGGGCCCGTCTGGTCGAGCTGGACAGCGACACCCACCTGATCTGGCTGTCCGACGCCATCGACACGATCGCCCGGGAGATCGAGGCGTTCATCGGCGGGTCCGCCGGGCCGGTCGACCCCGAGCGGGCGCTGGCGACCGTGCTGGCCGTGGCCGACCCGCAGCCCGGCCCCGGGCGGGAGGCCGCCGTCGCCGCGACGGTCGAGCGCCTGGGCGGCTGCTGCCTCCCGTCGCCCGGCCCCGGCCGTGCCCGGGCCACCTTCGACGGGCCCGCCCGAGCCATCCGGTGCGCCCTCGCCCTGGTGGCCGAGCTCGGCCCCGGCGACGGCCCCGTCGCGGCCGCGGTGCACAGCGGC
>DATFRN010000203.1:0-4967 GCA_035263165.1 Acidimicrobiales bacterium
GGCCAGCCTGGTCGAGGAGCGCCTGCGCGACGACCCCGACGCCACCCACGCCGTCGTCCACGCCCTCAACCGCTGGATGCACGACCAGTGGAGCTTCGACTACGAGGGCCGCATCTTCCCCACCCCGGTGATCACGCTGCCCATCGTCGAGCGGGCCATCGAGGAGCTGGACTGGGTCACCGAGCGGGGCGCCCGCATCATCCTCGTCCGCCCGGCCCCCGTGCCCGGGCTGCGGGGGCCCCGCAGCTTCGCCCTGCCCGAGTTCGATCCGTTCTGGGAGCTGGTCCAGGAGCGGGACGTCGTCGTCGGCATGCACGCCTCCGACAGCGGCTACCAGCGCTACCTCAACGAGTGGGAGGGCGTGCGCGACGACGAGTTCACCCCGTTCAAGGGCGGCGGCGCCTTCGCCGCCATCACCCACGCCGGCTACCGGGCCATCACCGACACCATCGCCTCGGCCATCGGCCACGGCCTGTGCACCCGCTTCCCCGGGCTCAAGATCGTGCCGGTCGAGAACGGCAGCAGCTGGGTGCGCCCACTGGTCCACGACATGGAGCGGGCCTACGCCTTCGACCCCCACCTGTTCGAGGAGGACCCGGTGGCGGTGTTCCGCCGCAACGTGTTCGTCCACCCGTTCCACGAGGACGACCCGGTCGGGCTGGTCGGAGCCATCGGCGCCGACAACGTCGTGTTCGGGTCCGACTTCCCCCACCCCGAGGGGATGGCCGACCCGCTCTCGTTCGTCGACGAGCTGGACGGCCTGTCCGACGCCGACACCGCCAAGGTGATGGGCGGCAACCTGGCCCGCCTCATGAACGTCGCCTAGCTCCCTGTGGCCCCGGCCCCGAGCTTCCCGCCCTTCACCCCCACCAGCGGCGAGCTGGCGCGGTGGTGCGCCGGGCGGTTCGGCGGCTCCACTCTGGCCGTGCTGGGCGACGAGCGGCTGAGCTACGCCGAGGCCGACGCCCGCTCGGCCGCGCTGGCGCGTGGCCTGCTGGCCACCGGGGCCGGCAAGGGCACCCGGGTCGGCCTGCTGGCCGGCAACGGCCCGGCCTGGATCGTCGGCTGGCTGGGCATCACCCGCATGGGCGGGGTCGCCGTCCTGGGAAACACCTACGGCAAGACGACCGAGCTGGGCTGGCTGCTGCGCCACGGCGACGTCCAGGCGCTGCTCACCGTCGACGCCCACCTCGGCCACGACTACCTGGCCCGGCTGGAGGCGGCGGTGCCCGGCCTGGCCGGCGCCGAGGCCGGCCGCATCCTGGCGCCGTCGCACCCCTACCTGCGCTCGGTGTGGACCTGGGGCCCGGGACGGCGGCCGTGGGCCCGGCCGGTCGACGACCTGGTGGCCGCAGGCGACGCCGTCCCGGCCGACCTGCTGGACGCCTGCGAGCGGGAGGTCACGCCGGCCGACCCGATGCTGGTCGTCTACTCGTCCGGCAGCACGGCCGAGCCCAAGGGGGCGATCCACGCCCACGGGCCGGTCGTCCGCCACGCCCACAACCTGTGGCCGCGGCGCGACCTCGGCCCCGACGACGTGCTCTACACGCCGATGCCGCTGTTCTGGGTGGGCGGGTTCAGCTTCACGCTCGTGGCCGCCATGCACGCCGGCGCCACCCTGGTGTTCGAGGACCGGTTCGACCCCGCCGCCACGCTCCGGCTGATCGAGCGGGAGCGGGTGACCCAGGTGCTCGGCTGGCCCCACATGGCCAAGGCCCTGGTCGACCACCCCAGCTTCCCCGAGCGGGACGTGTCGTCGGTGCGGCGGGGCCTGGTCCCCTCGCCCGAGGCCCGGGCGACCTCGCTGGGCATGACCGAGACGCTCGGCCCCCACACGTTCGGCGCCCACGACGAGGTGCTGGCGCCCGAGCAGGAGGGCTCGTTCGGCCCGCCGGTCCCCGGGGTCGAGCACAAGGTGGTCGACCCGGTCACGCTGGAGGACCTGCCCGTGGGCGCGACCGGCGAGCTGTGGCTGCGGGGCTACTCGGTGATGCTCGGGCTGCAGCGGCGCGAGCGGGCCGACACGTTCACCCCGGACGGCTGGTACCGCACCGGCGACGCCGGCCACTTCGGCCCGGACGGCCACTTCTACTTCACGGGCCGCATGGGCGACCTGATCAAGTCGGCGGGCATGAACGTCACGCCCCGCGACGTCGAGCTGGTGCTGGAGGACCAGCCCGAGGTGGTGATGGCCTACGTCACCGGCGTGCCCCACCCCGACCGGGGCCAGGACGTCGTGGCCGCCATCGCCCTGCGGCCCGGCGAGACCCTGGACGAGGACGAGGCCCGCAAGCGGGTCAAGGAGGCGCTCGCCTCCTACAAGGTGCCCCGGCGCATCGCGGTGTTCGCCGACCAGGCCGAGCTGCCGTGGCTGGAGTCGGGCAAGGTCGACCGCCGCCGCCTGTCGGCCCTGCTGGCCGAACGGTTCGGGACCGGGACGGGAACGGGGGCGTGATGGAGTTCGATCCGACCAGCATGGCGTTCTTCGAGGACCCGTGGGACACCTACCGGTGGCTGCGGGACGAGCAGCCCATGTACCACCACGAGCGGCTGAACTTCTGGGCCGTCTCCCGCTACGACGACTGCTTCGAGGTCCACCGGGACGCCGCCACCTTCAGCTCGACCCGGGGCGTGACGCTCGACCAGCTGCGCAGCGCCGCCTTCGGCGAAGCCGTCGCCGAGGTGGGGTCGCTGATCATGATGGACCCGCCCCGCCACGACCGGATGCGCCGGCTGGTGAGCCGGGCCTTCACGCCCCGCCGGGTGGCGGCCTGGGAGCCGATCGTCGCCCGGGTCGTGGGGCGGGCCCTCGACGGCCTGGCCGGGGCCGACGCCTTCGACGCCGTGGTCGACTTCGCCGGCCCGTTCCCCATCGAGATCATCTGCGAGATCGTCGGCATCCCGGCGGCGGACCGCCAGCAGATCCGCCACTGGACCGATGCCACGCTGGAGCGGGACGTGGGCAGCCCGTTCCCGACCGCCTCCGGCATCGAGGCGGCCATCGCCCAGGGCCGGTACATGCTGGCGCTGGTGGCCGACCGGCGGCGGCACCCGGCCGACGACATGATCGGGCACCTGCTGGAGGCCGAGGTCGAGGGCGACGACGGCGGGGTCGAGCGGCTGGACGACCGGGCGGTGGCCGGGTTCGTGTCGCTGCTCACCGCGGCCGGCGCCGAGACCGTCACCAAGCTGGTGGGCAACGGCGTGATGGCCTTCGCCGAGCACCCCGGCGAGCAGGACCGGCTGCGGGCCGACCCCGGCCTCGCCGGCTCGGCGGTCGAGGAGGTGCTGCGCTACCGGGCGCCGGCCCAGTACGCCGGCCGCTTCTGCGTGGCCGACTGGGAGCGCCACGGCACCACCATCCCGGCCGGCTCGCCGGTGCTGGTCCTCATCGGCGCGGCCAGCCGCGACCCGCGGGCGTACGACGACCCCGACCGCTTCGACATCGGGCGCGAGGGGCCGCCGACCATCACCTTCGGGCACGGCGTCCACTTCTGCATCGGTGCCCACCTCGCCCGCCTGGAGGGTCGCACCGCCTTCACCGAGCTCTACCGGCGCTGGCCCGCGCTCGACGTCGACCTCGACCGCGTCCGTTGGGTGCACATGACCAACGTGGCCGGGCCGTCCTCGGTCCCGGTCAGCGCTCGCGGGTGAGCAGGAGGGCGCCGGCGATCGGGCCGCCGCCGTTGGCCACCGCCGCCACCTCGACGCCCCCCGGCACCTGGTGGTCGCCGGCCTCGCCCCGCAACTGGAGGCAGGCCTCGTGGATGAACCCGAAGCCGTGCAGCCGCCCGGCCGACAGCTGGCCGCCGTGGGTGTTGACCGGCAGGTCGCCGTCGAGCGCGATGCGGCGGCCGCCCTCGACGAACGGCCCCGACTCCCCCACCCCGCAGAAGCCGAGGGCCTCCAGCCAGCACATGGTCAGGAAGCTGAACCCGTCGTACAGCTCGGCCACGTCGACGTCGGCCGGCTTGAGATCGGTGCGGGTCCACAGCTGGGCGCCGGCGTCGCGGGCCGCCATCGTGGTCATGTCGTCGAACTGGTCCCACGACGGCCGGCCCCGCAGCGCCGTCCCCACGGCCTCGACCCGGGCCACCGGGTGGTCGACGGCCGACGCGTGCTCGGCGGCCGACACGATGACCGCGGTCGACCCGTCGACCGGGGCGTCGCAGTCGTAGAGGCGGAACGGCGAGGTGACCATGCGGGAGGCGAAGTAGTCGTCCAGCGTCATCGGCTCGCGGTAGATCGCCTTCGGGTTGAGCACGGCGTTGCCGCGGGCGTTGAGCGCGATCATGGCCAGCTGCTCGGGCGTGGTGCCGTACTCGTGGAAGTGGCGGTGGGCGTTCATCGCCAGCCAGTTGGCCGCCGAGTAGGCCCGGAACGGGATCGTCCACTGCATGGACCCGCCCATGCGGGGCGCCCGGCCGCCCCCACCGCCGCCGCCCCCGCCGGCGAGGCCGATGCCGGCCCGGCCGCCCGCGCCCTGCTCGGTCGACTCGGTCACCGTCCGGTAGACGAGCACGTGGCGGGCCAGCCCGGCGCCGACGGCCATCACCGCGTTGACCACCGCCGCCAGCTGGGCGGCGCCCTCGATGCCGCCGCTGTGCCAGCCGACCTCCAGCCGCAGCGCGTCCTGGACCTCGGGGCTGCCCGGCCCGCTGAACCCGGCCCCCGCGCCGCCGCCCGCCCCCGGGTAGGTGGCGATGCCGTCGACGTCGGCCGGGGTCAGCCCGGCGTCGGCCATGGCGGCCAGCGCGGCGTCGATGGTGAGGTCGAGCCCCGAGCGCCCCAACCGCCGGCCCACGTCCGACTGGCCGACGCCGGAGATGATCGACCGCCGCTCGAAGTCGGTCATGCCGGCTCGAACAGCGGGAACCAGACCTGGTCGCGCCGCTCGAAGACCACCCGCACGGGCAGCCCGACGCGGGCCTCGGCCGGGTCGCAGTTGACCAGGTTGCTGGTGAGGC
>DATFRN010000204.1:0-7962 GCA_035263165.1 Acidimicrobiales bacterium
CGGGCCGCACGCCGCCGGCCGGCCGGCCGAGGTCGTGGGCCACGACCCACGGCGCCGGCCCGTCCAACGGCCGCAGCCCGACGAGCCCGACCATGTCGCCGCCGTCGAGGCCGACGATCCCGGCGCCGGCGAGCGCGTCGATCCCGGCCGGCGCCAGCGCCGCCTCCGCCGCGCCCCGCCCGACGGGCACCCCCGCCACGAACAGCCGCACGAGCACGTCGAGGTGGTCCCCGCCCCGGGTCGCTCGCACCAGCGGCGCGATCTCGCGGGCCGCGAGGTGGAGGAACGCATGCGGCCCGAGCCGCTCGGACAGCCCGGCGGTGGTGTACCCGGCCCGGTCCAGCGCCTCCCGCAGCCCCCCGGCCACCCCCGCCCCGTCGCTCTCCGGCACGGCCCCATGCTGCCCCCTGGCACGCGGTGACAGGGCCACGCCCGCCGGCCGGGCGATCCGCCGTGGTATCCCGGCCCCATGGCGGACTACAGACCGATCGACCCGGCCCTGCTGTGGAAGCACCTCGACGACGACCGCACCGCCCGGCGGCTGGCCGACTACTACACCTCCGGGCGCTACACCGGCGGCCGGTTCGAGCTTTTCGCGGGCGGGGGCGACCGGCCCGAGGTCGCCGACCGGTTCACGACCGAGGACATCGTGGCGGTCTCGCTGCTCGGGGTCGAGATCCCCGGCGACGCCGCGCTCGAGGTCCTCGAGGGGGCCCAGGGCCGGCTGGCCGAGCGCCTGGCGGGCGTCCCGACCGACCTCGACCTGGCCGAGGCCGGCGACGACGCCGTGGGCCCGGGCTCGGCGGCGGCCCACGCCTTCGACCTGCTCGACCGCATCCCCGGCATCGCCTGGGTCACGGCCGGGAAGCTGCTCGCCCGCAAGCGCCCGCGGCTGATCCCCGTCTACGACAGCGTCGTGCACCTGGCCCTGGACCGCACCCCCGACGACGAGTTCTGGCGCCCCCTGCGGGACACGCTGCGGGACGAGCCGAGCCTCGTCGACCGGCTCCGCGAGCTGCGGGGCGCCGCCGGGATCGACGGACGGGTCTCCGTCATCCGCGTGCTCGACGTGGCGATCTGGATGAGCGGCCGCGACTAGTGCCGCATCAGGTGACGAACGGCGGGTAGGTGGCGTCGGTGCCGGTGATGATGCGGCCCAGCTCGATGCGGTGCCGGGGCGAGAGCAGCAGGTGCTGGCGGCCGGTCTGGACGTCGCGCAGCGCCCGCGGCAGCGGGCTGGCGGCGTAGGCGGCCGCGCCGCCGCCCAGGGCGTGGGCCGCCGCCGTGACCTCGACCGCCACGTCGCTGGCCAGCAGGCAGGCCAGGTAGTTGCGGGCCTGGAGCGGCCGGTCGACCGGCTCGCCCCGCTCGGCCCGGTCGTGTATCTCGCGCACCACCGCCCGCAGCCCGGCGCCGGCGGCCCGCAGCCGGGTATCGACGTCGGCCAGGGTGGCCAGCGCCAGCGGGTCGTCGCCGACCTGGCCCCGCCGGTTGGTGCGGCCCTCCCGGGCCTGGCGGGCGACCTCGTCGACCGCCCCCCGGGCGATGCCGAGCGGCACCGCGACCAGCACGGGTAGCAGCGCGCAGTAGATCGGGACCCGCCACAGCGTCCCCTCGGGCCAGGGGGTGTCGGCGAAGGTGCACGAGCGCTGCGGGTCGAACGGCAGCCCGGCCACCGCCACGTGGTGGCTGCCGGTGCCCCGCAGGCCCAGGGAGTCCCAGGTGTCCTCGACCGTCACGTCGTCGACCGGCACCCAGCAGATCCGGGCGGCGGGCGGCCCGTCGCCGGCGGGGTCCCGGACCAGGGCGCCGAGGCCGATCCAGGCGCTGTGCAGCACGTTGCTGGCGAAGGGCCAGCGGCCGGAGAGGCTCAGCCGGCCGTCGTCGCCCTCCAGGGCGCCGCAGGGCTGGAACATGGTGGCGTTGCCCTGGTCGGGGTCGGCGAACACCTCCCGGGCCGCGGCCTCGGGCAGGTAGCCGGCCAGCAGGTTGCTGCCCGCCCCGATGGCCGTGCACCAGCCGGTGCTGCCGTCGGCGGCCGACAGCCGCTCGACCGCGTCCATCATCGCCGCCACCGGCGCCTCCATCCCGCCCAGCGCGGCCGGGATGGCCATGCGGTTGATGCCGGTGTCCCGGATCGCCTTGACGACCTCGTCGGGCAGTCGCCGGCCCGCCTCGATCTCGTCGGCCCGGGCCGCCACGTCGGACGCCACCGCCCCGACCGCCTGGACCATCTCCGCCGTGCTGACCGCCATCGCCGTCACCTCCCGCTCCGAGGGATCGTCCCGTGATAGCACCGGCGCCGCCCCCGGGGCGCGCGGGGACCGGTATCGCCCCCTTGACCCGGGGCGGCCGGCGCGGCCAGGGTCGGGGCGATGAGCAGCGACGAGCCCGACCTGGAGCCCGGCCAGGACGCCGAGTTCCCCGACGACGCCATCGACGACGACGAGGTGAGCCCCGAGGAGCAGCTCCTGCTCGACCGCAAGGAGCTGCGGGAGTCCGGCCTCGCCCTCGACGACCCCGACCAGTTCGCCGAATAGCCGGCCAGCCTCCGGGCGTCACCACGCTGGAGGGCTGGCTCCGGCACCACCTCGGCTTCGTCCCAGTGGTTCGGCTCGGCGTTCGCCCGGCTCGACGCCGCGACGGCGATCGGTCCGCTGCGCTCGTCCGGGGCATCAGGCCAGGAACCGGGCGCTGTAGGCGGCGTAGCGCGCCCGCAGCTCGTCCTCGTCCAGGCCGACGTCGGCCGGGCGGTAGGCGATGCGCCCGAGGCGGCCCCGGCGGTGGCCGTCCAGGTAGCCGGCCATGGCCGCCTCGACCTCGGCGCCCGCCGGCTCGCCGGCCAGGTCGAGCACCCGCCGGGCGGTGGCCAGGTCGTCGGCCATGAACTCGTCGAAGCGCACGTCGAGCGACCGCTCGCGGCCCAGCACGTCCCGGTCCCGCCGGCAGGCGTCCAGCATCACGCCGACCCGGTCGGCCCAGGCCCGCCCCAGCACCGCGGGGTCGACCGGGCTGCGGTGCATGCGGGCGGTGTAGGCGATCATCGTGGCCAGCGACACCACCACCGCCACCGGGTCGCGGTGGGTGACGACGACGGTGGCGCCGGGGAAGACGTCGGCCAGCACCGGCAGCTGCTCGAGGTGCTGGGGCGACTTCAGCAGCCACCGGCGCCCGCCCCGCAGGAACTGGAGCGCCACCAGCAGCGTGCGCAGGTAGCGGTAGTGGGGCCGCTGGTCGTGGGCCCGGTAGTAGTCCTCCCAGGCCGGCACGTGGGCCAGCGTCTCGAAGAACATGGTCGAGAAGTCGACCGCCAGCAGCTGGATCTCCTCGTGCACGTGGTCGGTCGTCATCTCGTGCATGAGCGGGAACAGCGGCATGGCCGCGTTCATGAACGACACCGCCAGCTCGGTCCGCTCCCGGCGGGGGTCGGGCTCGACGCCGGCCTCGGCGGCCAGGGGGAACGGCTCGAGGCTCTCCCAGTAGGGCAGGGTGCGCAGGTGGGGGCCGGCGGCCAGCAGGTTGTGCAGGTGGGTCGTGCCGGTGCGGGGCAGGCCGGCGATGACGATCGGCGGCGCCAGCTCGACCTCGGCCACCTCGGGGTGGCGGGCCAGCAGGTCGGCGAGCAGCAGGCGGTTCTTGAGCAGCTGGAGCAGCTGGCTGTGGAAGCTGACCACCCCGGCCGGGGTCAGGCCGGGCACATCCCGCAGGGCGGCCAGCAGGACGCCGAGGCGCTCCTCGTAGTCCCGGGGCCCGAAGTCGGCCAGGCCCGTCTCCCGGGCCGCCCGCTCGTGGAGGGCGGCCGCGTCGAGCGGGCAGTCCCCCGCCATCGACCCCATGGCCGCCAGGATCTCGGTCACATCGGGCGCGAAGCGCGGCGCGGCCAGGTCGTCGATGCGGGTCCCCTCGCTCATCGCCTTTACGTTACGCTACGGATCGAAATGCTGCCCGGCCGCCCCCGCGACCCCCGCATCGACGCCGCCGTCCTGCGCGCCACCCGCGACCTGCTCCAGGACGTCGGCTACGCCCGCCTGTCCATCGCCGCCGTGGCCGGCCGGGCCGGCACCACCAAGCCCGCCGTCTACCGGCGCTGGCCGACCAAGGCGCACCTGGTCCACGAGGCCGTGTTCCCGCTCGACCAGCCCGGGCTCATCCCCGAGAGCGACGACATCGAGGCCGACCTGCGGGCCATGGTCGGGGCCACCGTCGAGCTGTTCGGCCGGCCCGAGGTCCGGGCCGCGCTGGCCGGGCTGCTGGCCGAGCTGGCCGCCGACCCGGCGCTGCACCCGCAGCTGCTGGCCCGGCTGGCCGACACCGTGTGGGGCCGGGTGCGGGCCCGTCTCGACCGCGCCATCGCCGCCGGCCAGGTCCGCCCGGGCGTCGACGCCGGCGTGCTCATCGACGTCATCGGCGGCGCCGCCTTCCTGGCCGTCACCGCCGCCGCCCCCGACCCGCCCGGCGACCGCTGGGTGGACGCCACCGTCGCCCTGCTGCTGCAAGGAGTCCGGCCATGACCTCACCCGCGCCCGCGTGGGACACCACCTCCGCCTGGCACGAACTGCTCGCCGGCCTCGGCGACCTCGACCGGACCTTCCTGGCCGGCCCCCGGGCCGTGCGGGGCGAGCGGGCGGCGGTCGAGGGCTACCGGGCGCTGGCCACCACGCTGGGCGTGGCGCTCGACGCCTACCTGTTCGCCGACCCGGCCCGCCCCGCCTTCGTCGACGTCAACACGCCGTTCCGGCGGGACCGCCGCTGGGGCGGCGACAACACCGACGCCTGGTACGCCTTCACCCCGATCGACCCGGCCCGCACCTACCGGGTCCGGGGGCGGCGGGGCGACAGCGCCTACTTCTCCCTCACCGTCTACAACGAGCCGTCGCCCGGCGAGTGGTCCAACCGCATCGTGGCCATCGTCAACGACACCGACCTGGCGGTCGGCGAGGACGGGGCGTTCGAGCTGGTCATGGGCCCGGCCCGGCCCCCGGGGTACGAGGGCACGTTCGTGGCCCTCGACCCCGACGCCGCCGTCGCCTTCACCCGCGACTACCAGGTCGACCCCCGGGCGGGACGCCGGGTGACGTGGGAGATCGAGGCGCTCGACGACCCGCCGCCGCTGGCCCGCACCGACGCCGGCACCGCCGGGGCGCTGCGGGCGGCGCTGGCCTGGTCCCGCATGCTGTTCCAGATCGTGCCCCTCGCCACCGCCGAGCCCGACCCGGCCACGACGCTCGGCCACAACGCCCCCGGGGCGGCCAACGCCTTCGCCCAGCCCTATCAGGTGGGCGACGCCAACTTCGGCTGGTCGGCCCGGGACGCCTGCTACGCCTTCGCCGCCTACGCGCTGGCCCCCGACGAGGCGCTGGTCGTCACCCACCGGCCGCCCCGGTGCCGGTTCTGGAACATGGTGGCCTGGAACCCGTTCATGGCCACCGAGGCGGTGACCGACGCCCGCACCTCGGTCAACCACGGCTCGGCCGTCCCCAACGCCGACGGCACGGTGACCGTGGTGGTGGCGCAGGATCGGCTGGCCCACCCCAACGCCATCTCGACCTGCGGCCACGACCGGGGGACGCTGGCGCTGCGCTGGTTCCTGGCCGACGCGGTGCCGGCTCGCCCGGAGGCGACGGTGGTCCCGGCCGCCGAGGCTCCGATCGCGCCGGGCTAGCCCCGGGGCTCGAGCAGCACCACAGGGATCCGGCGGTCGGTCCTCTGCTGGTAGTCGGCGTAGGCGGGCCACACCGCCACCGCCCGGTCCCACCAGGCGTCGCGCTCGGCGCCCTCGGCCTCCCGGGCCCGCAGCTCGTGGACGTCCGGGCCGTCCTGGAGGGTCACGTCGGGGTCGGCCTGCAGGTTGCGGTACCAGCCGGGGTGGGTCGGCGAGCCGCCCTTGGAGGCGACGGCCGCGTAGGTGCCGCCGTGCTCGACCCGCATGACCGGGGCCTTGCGGACCTTGCCCGACCGGCGGCCCCGCATGGTGACGACCACGGTGGGCACGCCCTGGAGCGTGACCCCCTTGGTGCCGCCCGAGGACTCGTAGGCGTCGACCTGCCTGCGGACCCAGTCCCAGGTGCTGGGGACGTACTCGTCGTCAGCCATCGCGGGCGAGGCTAGCCAGCGTCCGCCGGGTCCCCCACCTGGTCGCGCAGGAAGCCGGCGAGGCTGCGGTAGCCGGTCGGCGTGAGGTGGACGCCGTCGGCGGTCAGCCACTGCGGGTTGCGGGCGAGGGCGGCGGGCCAGTCGGGGACCTCGAGCCGGCCGCCGGCCTCGTCCCGCAGCACCGTGGCCCGGGCCAGCCGGGCGGGGTCGACCCGGTCGCCGGGCGGCCACCACACGACCCGGCGGGCGCCCCGGCGGGTGAGCTCCGCGACCATGGTGCGGACGTCGGCCGTGAACGCGATGGGCTCGGGACCGGGGTTGGTGCCGAGGCCGACGACCACGACCGGCGGCACCCGGTCGCGCCGGCGGACCTGGTCGAGGCCCCAGGTCACGTCCTGGCCGTCCTGGGCCACGACCTCGGGCCGCCAGCCGGCCGCGCCCATGATGGCCCCGAGGCGGCCGAACAGCCGCGCCCCGACCGTGAGCGAGTCGCCGACGAACAGGATCGGCCGGCCCCCCGTGGTCCCGGCCCCGGCGGCGTGCCCGGACCCGCCGGCCGAGCAGGCGCCGGCGAGCAGGGCGAGGCCGAGGACGAGCGCGACGAGGCGGGCGGGACGGGGGGCAGCCAGCACGCCCCGGAGTTTGCCAGGCCCGGCAGGAACCCCGTACCAGCCGGTACGTTGCGGGGATGACGGCGACGGATGCGCCTCCGCTGAACCTGCTCGACCCCGCCTGGTGGGTCGACCTCGACCGGGTGCACGAGTTCTTCACCTGGGCCCGCCGGGAGCGGCCGGTGTACCGGGACGCCAACGGGTACTGGGTCGTCACCCGCCACGCCGACGTCATCGACGTCGAGCGGCGCAGCGACGTGTTCTCGTCCCGGGGGTCGTACCGGGCCAACCTGGCCATGGACGAGTCCAACACCATCGCCCTCGACGACCCCGAGCACCTGGCCCAGCGCCGGCTGGTCAGCCGCCGCTTCACGCCCCGGGCCGTGCGGGAGCACGAGGCGTTCCTGCGGTCCCGCGTCGACGAGCTGGTCGACGCCGTCACCGACCAGGGCCGGCTGGAGGTCGTGCACGACCTGGCCGCCCAGCTCCCCTCCCGGCTGACCGCCGACCTGCTCGGCTTCCCCGAGGAGCGCTGGCCCGAGGTGAAGTCGTGGTCCGAGCGGCTCATGCGCACCGACGCCGTCACCTTCGACAACGACGCCCTCATGGGCGTGATCGCCGCCATCCAGGAGTTCAACCCCGTCCTCCAGGACATCAGCGCCGAGCGACGGGAGTGCCCGGCCGGCGACCTCATCACCGTGTGGACCGAGGCCGGCCTCGACCCGCTGGCCCTCATGCACGAGACAGGCCTCTACATCGCCGGCGGCGCCGAGACGACCCGCACCGTGATCGGCCGGGGCCTGGCCGTGCTGGCCGACCACCCCGACCAGTGGGAGGCGGCCGCCGCCGACCCCGACCTGGTCCCGGGCCTGGTCGAGGAGGTCATCCGCTGGGTCACCCCGCTCAACAACATGTTCCGGCGGGTGGTCACCGATGACCAGATCCGCGACCAGCCGGTGAAGGCCGGGGAACGGGTCATGCTCGCCTACCCGTCGGCCAACCGGGACGAGGCGGTGTTCACCGAGCCGTTCCGCTTCGACATCCGGCGCGACCCCAACCACCACCTGGCCTTCGGGCAGGGCACCCACTTCTGCATCGGGGCCAACCTGGCGCGGCTCGAGCTGCGCCGGCTGTTCGCCGCGCTGACCAGCCGGTGGACCAACCTCCGGGTGGTCACGCCGCCGGACATCGAGCCGAACGTGTTCGCCGGCGCCGTGCGCCGCTTCGAGCTCGCCTTCGACCTGCGCTGACGCCCGCC
>DATFRN010000205.1:0-9123 GCA_035263165.1 Acidimicrobiales bacterium
CGTGGGTGGCCATGCCCCCCATGCTGCTACGAGAGCAGGTGGAAGGCGATCGCCGCCGCGGTGGCGACGTTGAGCGAGTCGACCCCGGCGGCCAGGGGGATCCGGGCCCGGTGGTCGGCGGCGGCCAGGGTGGCGGCGGTCAGGCCCGGCCCCTCGGCCCCGACGACCAGCGCCCGGGGCCGCCCGTCCCGGGGCAGGTCGGCCAGGGGCATCGCATCGGCCGCCGGGGTGAGCGCCACGACCTCCAACCCGGCCGACCGCACCACCTCCAGCCCGCCGGGCAGGACCGGCAGCCGGGCGAACGGCACCCGCAGGACGTGCCCGAGCGACACCCGCACGCTGCGCCGGTACAGCGGGTCGGCGGTGGTCGGGTCGAGCAGCACGGCGTCGACGCCGAAGGCGGCGGCGTTGCGGAACAGCGCACCGAGGTTCTCGTGGTCGCCCAGCCCCTCGGTGACCGCCACCAGCCGGGACCCGGCCACCAGGGCGGCGGGCTCGGCGGGCGAGCCCCGGTCGGCCGACGCCAGCACGCCCCGGTGGAAGGCGAACCCGGCGATGGCCGCCACCTCGGCCGCCGGTCGCACCACCACCGGCGCCCGGTCGCCCACCACGACCCGGGCCCGGTCGGCCGAGCGCTCGTCGGCCAGCACCGTGCGCACCCGGTACGGCGAGGCGACCAGGGCCTCCACCGCCAGCATCCCCTCGGCCACGAAGAACCCGCCCCGCCGCTCCACGGCCCGCCGGGACTCGGGGTCGTTGAGCGCCCGGAAGTCGTCCAGCGGATCGCCCGTCACCCGAGGCCCCGGGCGATGGCGACCAGCGCGCTCAGCGACGCGAACCCCAGCACGGCCGGCCGCAGCCACCGCCCGTCGACCCTGCCCGACACCACCCGGCCGCACAGGAACCCGGCGACGGTGCCGGGCAACAGCGCCGCGGCCAGCACGACCTGCCAGCCGGCCACCTCCCGGGCGACGAGCAACCCCGCCAGCGACACCACCGTGCCGATCCCGATGGTGACCGCCAGCGTCGAGCGCAGGATCCGACCCTCGTGGTGCTGGTAGAGCAGGGCGAGGGGCGGGCCGCCGATCGACGTGGCCGTGCCCAGCGTCCCCGACGCCAGCCCGGTGGCGGCGATGGCCGGTGGGGTCAGGGGCACGGTGAGGGAGGCGGCGCTGACGGCGACGGCGATCAGCACGCCCACACCCGTCACCACCGACAGCGTGCTGGTGGCCACGGTCGCCACGATGACGGCCCCGACCGCGGTGCCCGGCAGCCGCCCCACCATCAGCCAGCGGACGCCGGGCCAGTCGACGTGGTCGGACTCGCGGGCCGCCATGGCCAGCGCCAAGGGCAGGGCCATCATCGTCGCGGTCGCCGGCACCGCCCCCGGCACGAGGATGGCGAGCACCGGCACCGCCACCAGGTTGGCGCCGAAGCCGATGGTCGCCTGCACCCCGGCCCCGGCGGTCACCGCCGCCAGGGCGACGAGGTAGGCGGCCAGGGTGAGGTGGATGGCCGGCCCCCCGGCCTCAGTCCCGCGCGGCGATCAGCTCGCCGTAGCGGTCGAGGAGGGGCAGGATCCGGTCGCGGCCGGCCGAGGGCAGCATGAACACCACCTCGCTGGCGCCGATCTCGGCGTAGTGGTCGAGCTTGCCGGCGTCGGGCACCGACCAGAACGGGATGAGCTCCAGCTCGCCGGGGTCGCGCCCGGCCTCCTCGACCGCCGCCCGCAGCCGGGGCAGCGCCTCGGCCATGCCGGCGCCGCCGATGGGGATCCAGCCGTCGCCGTGCTCGGCGATGGCGGCGAACAGCTTGGGGCCGGCCGCCCCGCCCAGCAGGACCGGCACGTGGGGGGCGCCGGCCCGGTCGCGCTGGGCCGGCTTGGGCCACGACCACGACGGCCCGAAGCGCACGTGCTCGCCCTCGAAGCTGGCCTCGTCCTCCCGCCACAGGGCGTCCATGGCCAGGATGTGCTCGCGGGCCACGGCCCGGCGCCGGTGGTACTCGACGCCGTGGTCGGCCATCTCCTCCTCGTTCCAGCCGTAGCCGACGCCCAGCGCCGCCCGGCCCCCGGACACGTGGTCGAGGGTCGCGACCGCCTTGGCGGTGACGATGGGGTCGCGCTGGGCGGCCAGCAGGATCCCGGTGCCGAGCCGCAGCGTGGTGGTGGCGGCCGCCGCCGCGGCCAGCCCGACCAGCGGGTCGAGCGCCCGCCAGTACTCCTCGGGCAGGACCCCGTCGCGCGAGCCCGGGTAGGGCGTCTTGCGGCTGGTGGGGATGTGGGTGTGCTCGGGCAGCCACAGCGAGCCCAGGCCCCGGGCCTCGGTCTCGCGGGCCAGCTCGACGACGTCGATGGAGACGTCGGTGACGAACATCGTGACCCCGTAGCGCATCCTCTGCCCCTCGCTGTGTTTCTGACGGTCCGTCAGGTCTGTGCCATCATGCCCGGTCATGAGCGGCATCTGCGACGGCCGGGTCGTGATCGTGACCGGCGCCGGGCGGGGCATCGGCCGGGGTCACGCCCTCGAGTTCGCCCGCCAGGGCGCCAAGGTAGTGGTGAACGACATCGGCGTGGCGCTCGACGGCCGCGACCCGTCGGCCACGCCCGCCCAGGCCGTCGTGGACGAGATCGCCGCCGCCGGCGGCGCCGCGATCGCCAACCGCGACGACGTCGCCGACTGGGACGGCGCCCGGCGGCTGGTGGCGTCGGCGGTCGACGCGTTCGGCCGCCTGGACGTGGTCGTGAACAACGCCGGCTTCGTGCGCGACCGCATGGTCGTGTCGTGCGAGGAGGACGAGTGGGACGCCGTGGTGCGGGTCCACCTCAAGGGCCACTTCGCCGTGTCCCGGTTCGCGGCCGAGCACTGGCGGGCCCGGGCCAAGGCCGGCGAGGCCGTCGACGCCCGCATCGTCAACACCTCCTCGGGCGCCGGGCTGCTGGGCTCGGTCGGGCAGGCCGCCTACAGCGCGGCCAAGGCCGGCATCGCCGCGCTCACGCTGGTCCAGGCGGCCGAGCTCGGCCGCTACGGCGTGACCGCCAACGCCATCGCCCCCTCCGCCCGCACCCGCATGACCGAGACCGTGTTCGCCGCGTCGATGGCGGCCCCCGACGACCCGGCGGCGTTCGACGCCATGGCCCCCGAGAACGTCGCCCCGCTGGTGGTGTGGCTGGGCTCGCCCGAATCGGCCGGGGTGACCGGGCGGGTGTTCGAGGTCGAGGGGGGCGTGGTGTCGCTGGCCGACGGCTGGCAGCACGGCCCGGCGGTCGACAAGGGCGCCCGCTGGGACCCGGCCGAGCTGGGCCCGGTCGTGGCCGACCTCATCGCCAAGGCGCCCCCGCCCGCCCCGGTCTACGGCGCCTGATCGCGTTCCGGCGGCTACGTTGCGCCGCCATGACTGACCGCACGTTCGCAACCTTGGCCGACGGCGGCGGGTTCTTCGAGGGCCCGCGCTGGCGGGACGGGCGCTGGTGGGTGTCCGACTTCTACCGGCACGCGGTGTACGCCATCGACCCCGACGGCACCACCGAGACGGTCATGACCGTCGACGCCCAGCCGTCGGGCCTGGGCTGGTTGCCGGACGGGTCGCTGCTGGTCGTGTCGATGAAGGACCACAAGGTGCTGCGCCGGTCGCCCGGCGGCGACGTGTCGGTCCACGCCGACATCGCCGAGCACTGCGGCGGGCTGGCCAACGACATCGTGGTCGACGGCGACGGTCACGCCTACGTGGGCAACTTCGGGTTCGACCTCATGGGCGGGGGCACGCCCCGGGCCGCGGTCCTGGTCCACATCACGCCCGACGGCGCCACCGAGGTCGCCGCCGAGGACCTGCGCTTCCCCAACGGGGCGGTCATCACCCCCGACGGCTCGACGCTGGTGGTCGGCGAGACGATGGGGGCCCGCTACACGGCCTTCTCGCGGGGCGAGGGCGGGGCGCTGGTCGACCGCCGGGAGTGGGCCGCCGTCGAGGGCGTCTCGCCCGACGGCTGCGCGCTCGACGCCGAGGGGTGCATCTGGGCCGCCGACGCCCTGGCCAACCGGCTGGTGCGGGTGGCCGAGGGCCGGGGCGTGATCGAGGAGGTCCCGGCGCCCGGCGGCCTCGGCATCTACGCCTGCATGCTGGGCGGCGAGGACGGGCGCACGCTGCTGGCGTGCGCCGCCCCCGACTTCCTGGAGTCCAACCGGGCCACCGCCCGGGAGGCCGTGCTGCTGACGACCACGGTCGAGGCCCCGCACGCCGGGCTGCCCTAGACCCCCACCTCACGCCGACCGCACCGCGTCGGCCGGGGCCAGCCGGCTCGCCCGGGCCGCCGGGTAGAGCCCGGCGATCGCACCGACCACCAGCGACGCCGCCACGCCGCCGGCCAGGCCGGTGACCGGGACGGCGAGCCGCCAGCCCCGGGCGTGGGCGTAGAAGGCCGTCGTGGCCGCGCCCAGCGCCACGCCGAGCACGCCGCCGCACCCGGCCAGCAGCACCGACTCCACCATGAACTGGAGCCGGATGTGGCGGCGGGTGGCGCCCAGGGCCCGGCGCACGCCGATCTCGGCCCGCCGTTCGAGCACCGAGATCACCATGACGTTGGCGATCCCGACGCCGCCGACCACCAGCGCCACCGCCCCCAGTCCGAGCAGCAGCGCGGTCAGCGTGTCGTCGGCCTCGGCCTTGGCGGCCAGCGCGTCGCTCGGGCGGCTGACGTCGACCTCGTCGGGCGCCTCGGGGTTGGCGGTCTCGGCCAGCACGTCCCGCACGGCGCTGACCTGGTCGGGATCGGTCCGCACCCGCACGGTCGACGGGGCGGTGTCGATGCCGAAGAGCCGCTCGGCCACCGGGTAGCCGATCAGCGCCGAGCGGTCGATGTCCGGCGCCAGCGGCACGGGGTCGAGGATGCCCACGACCGCGAACCACTGCCGGCCGACGTACACCAGGGGCCGGCCGTCCAGGTCGTGGATGCCCAGCCGGGCCGCCGCCTCCGACCCGAGCACGACGGCCGGCTCGGTGGCGGTGGCCCGGTTGAGGAAGGTGCCGGTCCGGACCGTGCCCGCCAGGGTGGCCAGCAGGTTGGGCTCGGTGGCCATCACCGCGATGCCGCCGGTCTCCTCGACGGGGATGTGGTCGGTCCGCCGCACGCTCACCCCCTCGACCGTGCGGGTGGCGGCGGCCGAGGTGACCGGGCCGATGCGCCGGATCATGGCCGGGGCCGCCACCGGCAGCTCGCTGGCGTCCCCGAACGTGTCCTGCCCGGCCCGCACGGCCAGCAGGTTGGTGCCCAGGCCGTCGAGCTCGGCCAGCAGGTCGGCCCGGCTCGACGCCGAGATCCCGACCACGCCGACCATGGCGGCGATGCCGATGGCGATGCCGAGGGCGGTGAGGCCGGTGCGGGCCCGCTTGGCCCGCAGCCCCGCGGTGGCCACCGGGACCAGGTCGCGCAGGCGGAGTTTGCTGCGGCCGGCGGGGGGTGGGGGAGCCCCACCACCGGCCGCAGTCTCGTCGAGCCCGGGAGCGGTGGCGGCGCTCGCGACAGCCGTCACGCCGCCACCTCCGTGTCGGACTCGACGCGACCATCCCGGACGGCCACGCACCGGGGCAGGGACCCGGCCACCTGGCGGTCGTGGGTGATCACGACGATCGTCGCCCCGTCGGCGTTGAGCCGGTGGAACAGGTCGAGGACCTCGGCCCCGGTCGCGGTGTCGAGGTTGCCGGTGGGCTCGTCGGCCAGCACCAGCGCCGGCTCGCCGACGATGGCCCGGGCGATCGCCACCCGCTGGCTCTCCCCGCCGGACAACTGGCCCGGCCGGTGGTCCAGCCGGTGGGCCAGCCCGACCCGGTCGAGGGCGTCGGCGGCCCGCTCACGCCGTTCGGCGGCGGGCACGCCCCGGTAGAGCAGGCCGGCGGCCACGTTGTCGAGGGCGGGCAGCGCGTCCAGCAGGTGGAACTGCTGGAACACGAACCCCAGCCGCCAGGCCCGCAGCGCCGACAGCTCGGCGTCGTCCAGCCGGTCGATGTCGGCGCCGGTCACCCGGACGGTCCCGGCCGAGGGCCGGTCGAGCGCCCCCGCCAGGTGCAGCAGGGTCGACTTGCCCGACCCCGACGGCCCGACCACCGCCACCAGCTCCCCGGGGGCCACGGTGAGGGTCACCCCGTCGAGCGCCCGCACCGGCGGGCTGCCGGGGTACTCCTTGGCCACGTCCCGCAGGTCGAGGACGGGGGCTGCGGCCGTCATGCCGGCACCTCGGGCCGCCAGGTCGGTGCCGGTCATGCCGGCACCTCCACATCGTCGCCCTCCGCCAGGCCGTCGCCGGTGACCTCGACCCAGCCGTCGGCGAAGGTGCCCAGCTCGACGGCCACCAGCTTGGTGGTCCCGTCGGACATCTTGCGCTCGACGGCGTAGCCGCCCTCGGCCAGCGCCAGCAGGGCGCCGACCGGCACGGCCAGCACGTCCTTCGCCGAGCTGGTCACCACCCGGACCGTCACCGGCGCCTCGTCGAGGTGCGGCGCGGCCTTCTGGTCGTCGAGCGAGACCGTGACCTCGATCGTCGGCGTGGGGTTGTCGCCGCCGTCCGGGCTGTCGCTCTGGCTGGTGTCGACGGTCGCGACCGTGCCGACCTTCGCCACCTTGCCCTTGGTCGTCGAGTCGTCGGGCAGCACGATGTCGACGGCCTGGCCGACCTTCACCAGGTCCTGCTTGTCCGCGTCCAGCTCGATGCCGACCTGGCGGGTCGTGCCCGACACGGTGAGCACCGGGCCGGCCGCGGAGTTGCCCACCGTCCCGGTCCGGGCGACGACCCGGACGGCGGCGGGCTGGACCACGACCGAGCCCGGCCCGAGCCGGCCGGTCTCCTCCAGGCCCAGCGACTCCTGCCAGTCCTTCACGGCCTCGGTGGTGGCCGACGTCCAGGTCTGGTCGACGGTCAGGTCGTCCGAGCCGACGACGCCGAGGGCCACCAGGTTGAGCTCGACCTCGGTCACGTCGCTGCCGTCGTCCACGCCGGGCCCCAGCTCCCGCCACAGGGGGCGGTTGCCGAGCAGCAGGGGGACCGGCCGCCCGTCGACCTCGACGATCTCCTGGCCCCGGTCGACCACGGCCCCGACGGCCGGCAGGGCGGTGATCGTGCCCTGGGCCGCCAGGCTCAGGTCGTGGGTGTCGCCGTAGCCGAGCGTGCCGTCCAGCTCCTCCCGCTCGCTGAGGTCGCGGCGCTCGACGGCGGCCGTCTTCGTGGCCGTGGCCGCCGTGTCGGCCGTGGCGCCGTCGCTGCCTTCCGCGGCCCGCCAGGCCCCGGTGGCCCCCACGGCCAGGAGGACGACGGCGGGCACCGCCAGTCGGGACGCCCTCATGCCTTCCCTCCTCGGCCCTTGGGCGCCTCCATGCCGGCCTGCCTCGAGCACGCGTCCATGTCCTTCTGGAAGTCGGGGTCGTCGGGGTTCATGCGGCCGCCGCCGTCGGCGCGGTGCCGGATCGTGACCTTGCCGTCGTCGTCGACCTGGGGGTCCGGCATGTCGTGGCCTTTGGACCGCATGCACCGGGCCATGGCCAGCATCTGGTCCTGCAGCTCGGCCTGCTCCTGCGGGGTGAGCTGCTGCCCCTCGGGCTCGGCGTCCTCGATGATGTGGTGGCAGGCCTTGTCCGCCTTCTCGAAGGCGTCCCTGCCCGCCTTCTTGCCGCCCGTGGCCCCGATGCTGACGTGGCCCTCGCCGTCGAAGGTGGGGTCGGGCATGTCGATCCCGTGGGACCGCATGCACTTGGCGTAGGACAGCATGGCGTCCTGGAACTCGGCGTTGTCGGCGTTGTCGCCCCGGCCGCCGCCCCCGCCGCCGGAGTCGTCGTCCCCGGAGGGCGTGGCGCCGCCCAGGGAGGCGACGTTCGGGCTGTGCCCGTCGTCACCGCAGGCCGCCAGCCCGAGCACCAGGGCCAGGACGGCGACCAGCGCGGTCGCTCGTGTTCGTGTCATGCCGGGCACCCTGCACGGCGGGGCCTGAGGGACACCTGAGACCACCTGAGAGCGCTCTCAGCCCTCCGGTCCCGGTTCGGGCCCGCGGCCGAGCACACTGGGAGGCGGTGCGCGTGCTGGTCGTGGAGGACGAGGTGCACCTGGGCGAGGCGCTCGCCCGGGGGCTGACCGCCGAGGGGTTCGACGTGGAGCTGACCCACGACGGCCTCGACGGCCTGTGGCGGGCCCGGGAGCGCAGCTACCAGGTCGTCGTGCTCGACATCCTGCTGCCGGGGATGAACGGCTACGCCATCTGCCGCACGCTGCGGGACGAGGGCAACTGGACCCCGATCCTCATGCTCACGGCCAAGAGCGGCGAGTACGACGAGGCCGAGGCGCTCGACACCGGGGCCGACGACTTCCTGTCCAAGCCGTTCTCGTTCGTCGTGCTGGTGGCCCGGCTGCGGGCGCTGGCTCGCCGAGGCACGGCGCCCCGGCCGCCGGTGCTGACCGCCGGCGACCTCGTGCTCGACCCCCTGTCGCGGGCCTGCCACCGGGGCGACGTCGCCATCGACCTCAGCCGGCGGGAGGGCGCGCTGCTGGGCGCGCTGCTGCGGCGGGAGGGCAGTCCGGTGCCCAAGGCCGACCTGCTGCGGGAGGTGTGGGGCGACGACTTCCTGGGCGACGCCAACGTCGTCGAGGTCTACGTCGGCTACCTGCGGCGCAAGATCGACGGGCCGTTCGGGCGCCGGTCGCTGGAGACCGTGCGGGGCGTCGGCTACCGGGTGCGGGCCGATGCCTGACCGGGCGCGCGTGTGGGCCCGGCCCTGGCGGTCGGTGCGGGTGCGGATCACCGTGGCCGCCGCCCTGGTGACCGCCGTGGCCATGGTCGTGGCCGGCTGGATGGTGCTGCGGGGCGTCGAGGACACGCAGACCGCCAAGCTGCGGGACGCGGCCGAGCGCAGCCTCGACGTCGTGACCGACGGCCTGAGGGCCGGCGACGACCCGCAGCACGCGGCGGAGCGGGCCGGCCCGCTCGGGCCGGTGCGCATCATCGACGAGCGCGGGGAGACGGTGGCCGCCGCTCCGGTGACGATGATCGGGCGCCAGGCGCTGGCGCAGGCGATCGGGGAGCCCGGCGTCGACGAGAAGCTCGACAAGGTCGGCCAGGAGCAGTTGAGCGCGGACCTGGCGGGCC
>DATFRN010000206.1:0-4003 GCA_035263165.1 Acidimicrobiales bacterium
GCAAGGTCACGTTGAGCGGCGGCGGCCAGCACCGCATCCTCTACATGAACACGTGCGACGCGGCCCAGGTCCACACGACGTCGCACTGCCAGGACCAGGACCATCCCCGGCTCACCGTCCAGAACCTCACGTTCGTCGACGGCAACTCCACCGGCGACATGACCGAGGGCGGGGGCGGCGGCGCCATCTTCGTGCGCGGCGGCCGGTTCAAGGTCGTGAGCTCGCGCTTCTTCCGCAACGTGTGCGACGGCACCGGGCCCGATCTGGGCGGCGCCGCCATCCGGGCGCTCAGCCAGTCGCAGGGCCTGCCCGTGTACATCGTGGACAGCACGTTCGGAGGGGCGCCGGGCCAGGGCGGCTCCTGCTCCAACGGCGGGGCGCTGTCGAGCATCGGCGTGTCCTGGGAGATCTACAACAGCGTGTTCAGCCACAACGAGGCCATCGGGAACGGCGCCAACCCGGCCCGGGGCGGCACCCCCGGCGGCGGCAGCGGCGGCGCCATCTACGCCGACGGCGACCTGTTCACCATCCGCATCGTCGGCACGGTCATCGAATCCAACCACGCGAACGAGGGTGGCGGGGCGGTGTTCTTCGTCAGCAACGACCGCACCGGCTCGCTGTCCATCGAGGGCTCGACGCTGCGCTCCAACCCCAGCGACGGGTTCGAGACCGACGGCTACCCGGGCATCTTCTTCCTGGGCGCCGGCAACCCGTCCACCGGCGGCTCGACGCTGAGCTAAGCGCCGCTCTCCTCCAGCGCGGCGAGGCGCTGGCGGCGCAGCTCGCTGCGGCGCATCTTGCCGGCGTCGTCGCGCAGGGCCTCGTCGACCAGCTCGACCGTGCGCGGCACCTTGTAGCGCGCCAGGCGCTCGGCCACGAAGGCGATCAGGTCCGCCTCGCTCACCGCGTCCGGGTCGGCCTCCACGATGGCGTGGACGCGGTTGCCCCTGTCCTCGTCGGGCAGGCCGATGACGCAGCAGCTGCGGACCGCCGGGTGCTCGGCCAGCACGGCCTCGACCTCGGCCGGGTACACGTTGGCCCCGCCCGACAGGATCATGTCGGCCATGCGGTCGTCGAGGTAGAGGTAGCCCTCGGCGTCGACGTGGCCCATGTCGCCGAGCGACTCCCAGCCGCCCTCCCGCCGGCGGGCCTCGGCGCCGACGTAGCGGTAGGTGGCCCGGTCACGCCCGCTGCGCATCCACACCTCGCCGACCTCGCCGGCGGGGACCTGGTCGCCGTCGGCATCGCAGATCATGATCTGCCCACTGACCGGCCGCCCCACCGAGCCCCGGTGGGTCAGCCAGTCGGCGCCGGTGATGACGGTGGCCACCTGGGCCTCGGTGCCGGCGTAGAGCTCGATGATGCGCTCGGGGCCGAGCCAGCGGATCCACTCCTCCTTGAGCCAGGGCGGGCACGGCTCGGCCAGGTGCCACACGGTGCGCAGCGAGGACAGGTCATAGCGGTCGCGCACCTCGGCCGGGAGCCGCCAGATGCGGCGCATCATGGTCGGCACCAGGTAGACGGTGTCGGCGCCGTGGGCCTCGATGGCCGCCAGCGTGGCCTCGGCGTCGAAGCGGGGCAGCAGCACCACGTGGCTGCCCCACAGCAGCGCCTGGCACGACCAGACGACGGGGCCGTTGTGGTAGAGCGGCCCGGGCATGACCAGGCAGCCGTCGGCGGTGACCCGCAGCGGCACCGGGCCGTCGGTCTCGAGCTCGCTGGGCTCGCCGGCCACGATCAGCTTGGGCCGGCCGGTCGAGCCGCCCGAGGTGGGCGCCTTCCAGGCCGGCGCCACCGCGTCGGGCAGCGGCTCGGCGCCGGCGGGCGGCTCGGGCGGGCGGTAGCCGGCCGGCAGGCAGACCCGGTCGCCGACGACCTCGGGGGGCACGCCGATGACGACCGCCGGGTCGGCCAGCTCGACGATGGCGGCCAGCTCGGGCCCCGGCAGGTGGGCCCCGACGGGCTGGGGCGTGGCGCCCAGCTTCCACGCCGCGGCGGCGGCGACGAACCAGTCGACCGAGTTGGGCAGCGCGATCGTGACCATGTCGCCCACCCCGACGCCCCGCTCGCGCAGGTCGAGGGCCAGCGCGGTGGCCCGCTCGTCGAGCTCGCGCCGCGTAAGCGGGGTCTCGCCACACGACACGGAGGGACGATCGGGATCGGCGTCGGCGAGGTCCGAGAGCCGTCGAGCGAACGAGACACGCGTCACGCCGGCCACTCTGTCCCACGACCCGACCGGCCGTCCACGCCGCCCGCGGGCGGCCGCGGGTCAGCCGCCGACGCCGAGCAGGTCGAGGAGCTGGCCGACCAGGCCATCGTCGGCGGCGGTGGGCGGGGCCGTCGTGCTCGGGGACGACGGGTCCGGGGCCGTGCCGGGGACGGTCGTGGTCGTCGCCGTGCCGGGCCGGGTGGTGCCCGGGGCCGCCGTGCCGCCGGTGGTGCCCGGGGCCGTGCCCGGCGACGGGGTGGCGCCCGGTACCGCGGCCGCGCTCCGGCGGGCCGCGCGCCGGGCCCGGCGGGCCTCGGCCAGCGCGCGCCGGGTGGCGGGGTCGCGGGGCGCCAGGGTCGGCGCCGTGGTATCGCCGACCGCCGCCGCGCCACCGGCGGTGACCGGCGGACCGGCCTCGGGGCCGCCGCCGCCGTCGCCGGGGAGGAGGATCGCCACGGTCACCGCGGCCAGCGCCACCAGCGCCACCACCGCCGCCGCGGCGACCAGCGCCGTCGTGTTCGCCCGCTGCCACGCCACCGTCACGGTGCCGCGCAACGCCACCAGGAAATCCTTGACCGCCCGCACGGCAGACATTCTGTCCGCCCGTCCGCGCCCCCGCCCGCCTGTCGGCACATCGTGTGTCACGACGGAACGCGTGTGCCCGTCTGTCACACAATCGTCTTGTTATTGACTGACACGTCAGTCTAGGGTGGTCCTGACACAAACGGTGTTCACCGCGCCGTCCATGAGGGGGATAACCATGCATCGGAGATCACTGCTCTCCGCGATCGCCACTCTCCTGGCGATCCTGGCCATCGTCGTCACCGGCATCGCCACCGACGCGTCCGGGGCCGGCGCCCAGACCGGCGAGTTCCGCCGGGGCCCCGACCCGACCAACGCCAGCGTCAGCGCCACCACCGGCTCGTTCGCCACGGCCCAGATCACCGTGCGCTCGGGCAACGGGTTCGGCGGCGGCACGATCACGTACCCGACCGACACGAGCCAGGGCACCTTCGGCGCCTTCGTGTTCACGCCGGGCTTCACCGCCAGCAGTTCCAACTACACCTGGGTCGGCCCCCGGGTCGCGTCGCAGGGCTTCGTGGTGCTGGTCATGAACACCAACTCCCGCTTCGACATGCCCCAGGCCCGCTCGACCCAGCAGCGCGCGGCCCTGACCTGGCTCGCCAACTCGAGCACGGTGGCCAACCGCATCGACAGAACCCGCCTGGCGGTCTCCGGGCACTCGATGGGCGGCGGCGGCACGCTGATCTCCGCCCAGGCCGACTCGAGCCTGCAGGCGGCCGTGCCGCTCATGCCGTGGAACAGCTCCACGACCAACTTCAGCGGGATCCGCATCCCGACCATGATCATCGGCGCCCAGAACGACCAGGTCGCCCCGGTCAACCAGCACGCGATCCCGTTCTACAACAGCATCCCGGCGGCCTCGGAGAAGGCCTACGTGGAGCTGGCCGGCCAGGGCCACAACGTGGCCACGACCTCCAACACCACCCAGGCCAAGTTCCTCATCACCTGGATGAAGCGCTACGTCGACAACGACACCCGCTTCGAGCAGTTCATGTGCCCCAACCCGGGCACCAGCTCGACCATCTCGCAATACCGGGACACCTGCCCCGGCTGAGACACGACACCCGCCGGCGCCCGCCCGGGCCTCAGGCCCGGGCGGCGTCGCGCTCGTCGGCCAGGCGCACCGTCTCGTCCGACACCGGGGCCGCGAGGATGCCGGCCACCAGGTCGATGAGGTGGCTCACGAACAGCCGGTCGTCGCCGTGGGAC
>DATFRN010000207.1:0-31165 GCA_035263165.1 Acidimicrobiales bacterium
CGTCGACGACCTTGTCGAGGCGCTCGAACAGTGTGACCTTCTCCTCCTCGGCCTCGACGATCGCTTCGACGACGACCTGCCGATCGCCGAGATCGTCGAGGTCGGTCGTGAATGTCAGGTGGTCGAGGGCCCGGTCCCGACGGTCGCCCGGCAGCTTCCCGGCCTTGACCGCCCGGGCCAGGGACGTCGCGATCCGCCGGCGTCCGTTCGCCACCGCGTCCCCGTCGATCTCGGCGACGAGCACGTCGAGGTCGGCGCGGGCGCACACCTCGGCGATGCCCGACCCCATCAGCCCGGCGCCCACCACACCCACACGCTCGGTCATCGTCACGCTCCTCTCAGGCCGGCGTCCGGCGCTCGTCCTTGGCGGCGTTCAGGCCGGCGAGGTACCCGAACGTCAACGCCGGGCCGATCGTGCCGCCCGCGCCCGGGTAGCCCTGACCGAGCGGGCAGGCGATGCAGTTCCCGGCCCCGTACAGGCCGGGGATCGGCTCGCCGCCGGTCGAGATCACCTGGCTGCGCTCGTTGATCCGCGGGCCGCCCTTGGTGTCGAGCGCGCCGGCCCCGACGATCATGGCGTGGTAGGGACCGGTCCCGGCGATCGGCGCCATGCACGGGTTCGGGCTGCCCGGCCGGCCCGGCCCGGCCCACGCCCGCTGGATGGGCGTGTCGCCGCGCCCGAAGTCCTCGTCGACGCCCTTGTCGGCGAAGGCGTTGAACCGCTCGACGCTGGCGTAGAGGCTGGCCGCGAAGGACGGGTCGAGCCGAACGCCGCCGGTGACCGCCGTCAGCCCGGCGAGGCGCTCGTCGATCCCGGCCGCGAGCTCCTCGAGCGTCGGCGCCGTGACCACGTAGCTGACCTGTTCGCCCGGCATCGGGACGAGCCCGCGGAACGGCGTCACCTCGTCGTTGCGGGCGACGGCGTCGTCCCAGATCTGGAACAGGAGCAGGTTCGGGTACTCGCGACGGGACGGGTCCCAGTGGAAGTGCACCTGTCCCCGCTCGTTGTAGACCTGCTTCTCGTTGACGGCGCGGCGGCCGAACCGGTCGACCTGGATCATGCTGTCGCCGAACGCGACCCAGATGTCCTCGGCCGTCGACGGCACCCGGGTCGCGACCTCGACCGCCACCTGGTCCCACCAGGCGTGGCCCATGTTCCCGAGCTCCGCGCCCAGCTCGATGCCGATGTCGACGAAGTCTCCCGTGTTGGTGTCCGCCGCACAGCCGCCGAACACCGGCCCGCGCAGGAACGCCTGGGCCAGGCGCCGGTTGAGCAGGAAGCCGCCCGAGCCGAAGATCACCGCCTGCCGGGCGCCGACCAGCACCGTCCGCCGGCGGGCGTGCGCCTCGACGCCGACCACCGCGCCGGCCGGGTTGCGGTGGCCGTGCACGACGCGGTGCTCGAGCAGGAGCGTGACGCCGAGGCGCTCGGCGGCGCGCCGCATGGTCTCGATCATGATCGCACCCCCGACGAGCAGCCCCCGCCCCGCGAGCAGCTCGGGGGGAAGGTCCATGCCCGGCGGCGCGCCCGGCCCGAGCGAGCGTCCGAGGATGCCGCCGTTCTCCGGCAGGTCGGCGTGGTAGTCGGGATAGGCGGGTCGCTCACCGGCGGGGCCGCTCCGGGGAGGGACGTACAGCGCCCCGATCTCCTCGAGCGCCTCGATCGCCTCCGCGGCGTGGTCGTAGAAGACCTCGAGCAGCCGGTGATCGCCGGGGTCGAGGCCGAGCGTCGGGTCCGACGGGTCGTACTGCGCCGGGAAGCCGAGCCGGGCGAGGTAGCGCAGGGCGGCGTCCTTGGGGTCGGCGACGCCGGCCTCTCGCATGTGGCTGTTGTTGGGGATCCAGAACCCGCCGCCCGACTTCGCCGTCGTGCCACCGGGCTGCGCGCCGCGCTCGAGCATCACGACGTCCGCGCCCTCGCGGGCCGCCGTCAGAGCGGCAGCGAAGGCCGCGGCCCCGCTGCCGACGACCACGACGTCGGCCACCCGGTCCCACTCGCTCCCCCATTCGTGTGTGCGATCGTCAGCCATCTCGCTACTGTATCCAGGATGTCGGTCGCGGGTCGGTTCGTGGGTCAGTCGGTCCTGCGCCGCGAGGACCCCCGGCTGCTGACCGGTCACGGCCGCTACGTCGCCAACCTCGGCGTCCCGGGGATGGCGCACGTCGCGTTCGTCCGCAGCAGCGTCGCCCGCGGCCTGCTGACGCGGATCGACGTCGCCGCCGCCCGGGCGGTGCCCGGTGTCCACGCCGTGCTCACCGCCGCCGACCTCGCCGGCGAGGTACCCGGCCCGCTGACACCGACGCTGTACCTGGGCGCGCCCGGCGCGCCGGTCCGGCTGCTCGCCCGCGGCGACGTGCGCTACGTCGGCGAGCCGATCGCCCTGGTCGTCGCCTGCGACCCGTACGTCGCCGCGGACGCGGCCGAGCTCGTCGAGATCGCCTACGAGACGCAACCGGCGGTCGTCGACATCGAGACGGCGGCCGCCAGCACAGAGCTCGTCAATCCCGAGCGGAACTCGAACGTCGCCGGCTCGGCCCGGCACGACGACCCGGCGGCGGCCGAGGCGATCGGAGCCGCCGACCACGTCGTGACGGCGACGTTCCACCAGCAGCGCCAGGCCAACGCACCGATGGAGACCCGCGGCGTGCTGGCGTCGTGGGACCCCGGCGCCGGCCAGCTCGACGTGTGGCTGTCGAGCCAGAACCCACACGAGGCGCGCCGGGTGCTGGCCCGGGCCCTCGGCCTGGCCGAGGCGGACGTGCGCGTCCGCCAGGGCGATGTCGGTGGCGGGTTCGGCCAGAAGTTCCTGCTGCTCACCGAGGAGATCGCCGTCGCCGCGGCCGCCAAGGCGCTCGGCCGTCCGCTCAAGTGGGTTGAGGACCGGCACGAGAACCTCGTCAGCGCGACGCACGCCCGCGCCGACCGGGTGACGGCGACGCTGGCGCTCGACGCCGACGGCACGATGCTGGCGGTCGGGGTCGACCACCTGGAGGACGTCGGCGCCCTGCCGATCGGCGGTTCCGGCGGTGCCGGGACCGTGGTGGCGTCGCGGTTCACCGGGCCCTACCGCATCCCGCACGCGTCGTGGGCCACGACCGCGGTCCACACGAACACCTGCCGGCGCGGCGCCTACCGCGGGCCGTGGATGATGGAGACGACGGCACGCGAGCAGCTTGTCGACGTGGCGGCCGCAGCCATCGGCATGGACCCGCTCGAGCTGCGGCGCCGCAACGTGATCCGCGCCGAGGACCAGCCCCACCCCACGCCGGGCGGCGCCGTGATCGAGGACGCCACGCCGGCGGAGACGCTCGAGCAGGCGGCGGCGATGATCGACTACCCGGGCTTCCGTGCCGAGCAGGCGGCGGCCCGGGCAGGCGGCCGCTACTTTGGCATCGGGATCAGCCTGTTCGTGGAGCCGCAGGGGTCGATCGCCGCCATCCGCCAGGAGGCGGCCATGGTCCGCCTGCTCCCCGACGGCACGGTGACCGTCGCCGTCGGCTCGGGGAACCACGGCCAGGGCCTCGAGACGACGATGGCCCAGGTCGTCGCCGATCACCTCGGCGTCGACGTCGACCACGTCCGGGTGCACGACGGCGACACGGCGTCGACGCCGTTCGGCAACGGCACCGGCGGAAGCCGCAGCGGGCCCGTGCTCGCGCCCGCCGTCGGCCGGGCCGCGGGAGCGTTGCGCGACCGCGTGCTCGCCATCGCCGGTCACCACCTCGAGGCCGCCCCGGAGGACCTCGAGGTCGCGGCCGGGCGGGTCTCGGTCCGGGGCACGCCGAGCCGCGGCGTCACGCTGGCCGAGGTCGCGCATCTCGCCACCGCCGGCATCGCCGCACTGCCGCCGGACGTCGACACGACGCTCGAGGTCACGACCCGGTACCGGCTCGACCGGCCGGTGCACTCCAACGCCTGCCACATGTGCACATGCGAGGTCGACGTCGAGACCGGCATGGTCCGGTTGCTCCGCTACGTCGTGAGCGAGGATTGCGGCACGGTGATCAACCCGATGGTCGTGGAGGGCCAGATCGCGGGCGGGGTGGCGCAGGGCATCGGTGGGGCCCTGTATGAGCACATGGCCTACGACGGCGACGGCAACCCGCTGACGGCGTCATTCCTCGACTACACGATGCCGGGCACCACGGACGTGCCCGGCATCGAGTACGGCCACGTCGAGACCCCGTCGGCGGCGCTCGGCGGCTACAAGGGCATGGGCGAGGGCGGTGCGATCGGCGCGCCCGCCTGCGTCCTGAACGCGGTCGCCGACGCCCTGGCGCCGCTCGGCGTCGCCCGCCCGCAGCCGCCGGTCACGCCGGCGGCGGTCTTCGCGCTGCTGCGCGACCGGCTCGGTCACTAGGGAGGTCCCATGGAGGTACGCCTCGACGGCAAGGTCGCGCTCGTGACGGGCGCGTCGAAGGGCATCGGCCGGGCCATCGCCGCCCAGCTCGCAGCGTCGGGGGCCCGGGTGATGCTGTCGTCGCGCAAGGAGGACGCACTGGCCGAGGCGGCGTCGACAATGGACGGCGAGGTGGCGTGGTTCGCCGCCAACGCCGGCGAGCCCGACGCCGCCGAGGCGTGCGTCGCCGCCACGGTCGAGCGGTTCGGCGCCGTCGACGTCCTCGTGAACAACGCTGCGACCAACCCCTACGCCGGTCCCCTGATCGGCCTCGACCGGCCGCGGGCCGAGAAGACGTTCCAGGTGAACGTGCTCGGGCCGTTGGTGTGGTCGCAGGCGTGCTGGTGGGCGTCGATGGAGCGCTCCGGCGGCGTGATCCTCAACGTCTCGTCGATCGGCGGCCTCCGCGGCGGCAGCTCGTCGCTCGGGTGGTACTCGATGACGAAGGCGGCCCTGCTGCATCTCACGCAGAGCCTGGCCGGCGAGCTCGGGCCGGGGGTCAGGGTCAACGCCATCTGCCCGGGGATCGTGAAGACCGACATGGCCCGTGCGCTGTGGGAGACCGACGAGGACGGCGTCGCCCGGACGTACGCGCTGGAGCGGCTCGGCGTCCCGGACGACGTCGCCACGATGGCGGTGTTCCTCGCCTCCGACGCCGCGTCGTGGGTCACGGGCGGCACGTTCCTCGTCGACGGCGGCGCCCTCGTGGGCGGCGCCCGGTGAAGGTCGCACCCATCCCGCTGCTCTTCGACGTCACCGACCGGGTCGCGCTCGGCGAGCCGTGCCAGATCTCGGCCTCGCTGTTCCTCCCGGAGGTGCTGCCGGCCCGTCCCACCGTGGTCGTCGCCGTCCCCGGGGGGACCTACACCCGGGCCTACTGGCACCTCGAGGTGCCGGGCCGTGGCGGCTACAGCTTCGCCGCGCACCTGGTGGGAGCCGGGCTCGCCGTCGTCGCCCTCGACAACCTCGGCACGGGTGCGTCGACCCGGCCCCGGGACGCCGACCAGGTCACGTTCGAGACCGCAGCCGCCGCCAACGCGGAGGTGGCCGCCGAACTCGCGGACCGGATCGGCTCGGGCCGGCTGGCGGCGGGTGTTCCCGCGCGCGCCGACGTGCGCCTGGTCGGCGTCGGCCACTCGCTCGGTGGGCAGCTGCTGGCGGTCCAGCAGGCCGCCCATCGCAGCTACGAGCGCGTGGCCGTGCTGGGCAGCTCCTTCCTCGGCGACGACGCCGACGGGGCGACCGCTCGGCTGTCGGCCATGTCGCCGGAGACGTGGGACGGGGGCTACCTCGACATCCCGCGGTCGCACCTGCGGCCGCTGTTCCATGCCCCGGACGTCCCCGACGACGTCCTCGCAGCCGACGACGCCGGCGCTACGGTGCTGCCCCGCCGCCTCGCGGTCGGGGCGCTGGCGCCGGCTCCCTACCAGCAGCTCCTGCCCGACATCGACGTGCCGGTCCTCCTCGCGTACGCCGACGTCGACACGTCACCCGACCCCCTCGCCGAGCTGGCGATGTACCGTCGGTCACCGGACGTCACGCTCGTGCGGCTCGCAGGATCCGCGCACTGCCACAACAGCTCCGGCGCCCGCCTGCGGCTCTGGGACCGGCTGGTCCGCTGGATCTCGGTCCCCGAGAGGTCGCCGGCCGGCGCGCCATACGCTCCGTAGGCATGCGTGACGGCAGTATCCTGCATGCGGTGAGCACCCGCGAGCCAGCGTTCCGGTCGATGCAGCGGACCCGGCTGGTCGACGACGTCACCCGAGAGCTGCGCGAGATGATCGTGTCCGGCGAGCTCGCAGCGGGCACCCAGCTGCTCCAGGTCGATCTGGCGGAGCGGCTCGGCGTCAGCCGGACGCCCCTGCGCGAGGCCTTCCGCATCCTGGAGAACGACGGCCTGGTGCGCACGTCCAACGGGAACCGCACGATCGAGGTCGTGACGATCGACGCCCGCCAGCTGCGCGAGATGTACGAGCTGCGCGAGGTGATCGACGGCCTCGCCGCCCGCCTCGCGGCCCGGGCCGGCATCTCGGACGAGACGGAGCACGACCTCCGCCGCCTCCTCGACGACATGGAGGCGTCGACCAAGCCGTACGACCCGTCCCGTCGCATCGAGGCCCACGCCCGCTTCCACTCGCTGATCGCCGAGGCCTCGGGCAACCACCGGGTCAAGGACTTCCTCCCCTTGATCCGGGTCAGCTCGGCCGCGCTGTACCTGCCCTTCATCAACGACCCCTCCGCCGTCGCCCTCGTCGACGAGGGTCACCTCATCACGCACAAGGAGGCGATGGACAGCGCGCAACAGGGTCACGAGGCCATCGTCGACGCCATCGTGGCCGGCAACGCCCGCAAGGCCGAGGCCGCCGCCCGCCGCCACATCGCCGGCACCCTCCGCTGGGTCGATCGCCTGGACGAGTGGCGCGAGGCCATCGCCGCCGCCCAGGAGGTGGACTCCTCGGCCCCGGCGTGACCCCCGATCACACCGCCCGTCGGTTCAGTCGCCGACGATGGTCGTGATCGCGAACGCCCGCCGGATCATGAGGAACTCGCAGCCCTCGGGCCCGGCCGCCTCGGCGCCGTAGATCGTGCGGGCATCGTTGTAGGCCATGGCGCCGGGGCCGATCTCCTGGCCGGCGAACACCGCGGTGCCCTTGAGGATCATGATGAACTCGCCGTCGGTGTGCCAGTGCTTCGGGAAGACGAAGTTCGGCGGGAACCGGACGATCGAGATCGGGAAGCGGTCGGACCCCGGCTCGGGGTAGACGAGCCACTTCTCCTCGACGCCGCCCGAGCGCTCGGCCGCCTTGCGCCGATCCTCCTCGGAGGCCGGCTCGTTGCCGGGACGGGGGCGGGGCGGCTCCCACGGCAGGGCATCGAGGTCGAACAGGTGCAGGCCCCGCTCGCTGATGTCGACGGCCTGATCGAGCGAGTCGACGAGGTCGGCGTGACGTTCGGGCATGTCCCCTCCGTTCCCCCGGTGCTGTCGGGCAGACGTACCGACAACGAGCGTATCGTGCATCCCGGACGCAAGTTAGCGAACGAGGAAGTGCGAGGAGCATGACCGATACCAGCCAGGCGATGCAGGCCCTGCACGCCCACATGGCCGCCGAGGGCGCACTCGACCACGAGGCCGCGGTGGCGACCACGGCTGCCGCGATCCTCTACGAGTTCCCGCTGCAGGGTCAACGCTTCGGAGGTCGCGACAACGCGCGCCGCTTTTACACGGGCGGCGCCGAGCACCGGTACCGGCTGGCGCTGGCGGCCGGGCAGACTGGCCTGCCGGCCGCCGAGGTGCGGGCCCGATGGGTCGCCGACGACGCCATGATCGTCGAGGCGGCCGCCTACCCGGTGATGACAGAGGACGGGACGGTGCACACCCATCCCGTGGGGGCGGTGCTGGTGGCCGGTCCCGACGGCGTCACCCACGAACGGATCTACGTCGGCGACGAGATGTTCGGCCTCCTGACCGCCCACGTGCGCGACGCGCTCGAGCCGATGTGAGGCCGCCGGTCACCCGATCGTCCAGGGCGTGAGACCATCGAGGTCCCGGATGACGCCGAGCTGCTCGGCCACGTCCTCGGGCGTGAGGTCGGGGCTGGCCCAGCCACGGGTCTCGGCCAGCACGACACGGGCGACGCGGCCGGCCGCGACCGACAGGATCTCGCCGTTCAACGGGCACGACTCGTGGGCCAGGAACGCCGCGGCCGGTGCGACGAGGCGGGGCGGCATGGTGGCCGTCATCCGCTCGACCGCACCCTCGGGCACGTCGCCGGCGGTGTCGCGCAGCATCCGGGTGGCCGCGCCCGGCGCGATCGCGTTCACGCGGATCCCGTGCTCCACGGCCTCCGTGGCGAGGTTGAGCGTGAAGCCCAGCACCGCGCCCTTGGCGGCCCCGTAGCCGGACCACCCCGGCAGGCCGAGGATGGCGGCCGACACGGTGTTGACGATCCGCGCGGCGCCGGCCGAGATCAGGTGCGGCCAGGCTGCCCGGCACGTCCGGTACGTCCCGAGGTAGTGGACGTCGGCCAGCGCACGGACGTGGTCCTCCGTGAGGCCGGGCAATAGCTCGGGGATGGCGTTGCCGGCGTTGTTGATCACCACGTCGAGCCGGCCGAACGCCGCGACCGCGCCGGCCACGACCGCCTCGGCGCCGCCCGGCGACGCCACCGAGTCGTAGCTGGCCACCGCCGTCCCGCCGGCCGCCTCGATCTCGGCGACGACGCCGTCGGCCGGCTCGGTCGACGTCCCCGACCCGCTCGTGGCCGCGCCGATGTCGTTCACGACGACCGAGGCACCCCGGGCGGCGAGCAGCAGCGCGTGCTCCCGGCCGATGCCGCGCCCGGCGCCCGTGACGATCGCGACCCGCCCGTCGAACCGCAGCGCCTCCACGTCAGGCCGTCCCTTCGCTGATCGCCCGCCAGACCCTCTCTGGCGTGCACGGCATCGGGACGTGGCGCACGCCCAGATGAGCGAGCGCGTCGACCACGGCGTTCTGGATCGCCGGCGTGGACCCGATCGATCCGGACTCGCCGATGCCCTTGACGCCGAGGTCGTTGAGCGGCGACGCGGTCTCGAGGTGGACGGTCTCGAAGCTCGGCAGCTCGGCCGCCGACGGGAACGAGTAGTCGGCGAGGTTGCCGGTGAGCGGGTTGCCGTCGGCGTCGTAGATGAACTCCTCGAAGAGCGCCTGGGCGGCGCCCTGGGCCAGGCCGCCGTGCACTTGGCCCTCGGCCAGGAGCGGGTTGAGGATGCGGCCGGCGTCGTCCACGGCCACCAGCCGCACCAGCGTGACCTGGCCGGTCTCGACGTCGACCTCCACGACCGCCAGGTGGGCGCCGCTCGGGTACGTCCCGGACGGCGCCAGCTCGAAGTCGCCGTCCGCGACGAGCGGCTGGTCGCCCTCCTCGGCCCGGGTCGCGACCTCCGCCCAGTCGTAGCTGGTCGCCGGCACGCCCGCGACGTGGAAGCGCCCGCCGGCGTCGGTGTCGAGCAGGACGTCCTCGACGTGCGCCTCGAGGAGCTCGGCCGCGATGCGACGGGCCTGGTCGACGACGTTCTCGGCGGCGCGCCACACGTTCGTGCCCCCGATCTGCGCCGAGCGCGACCCGCCGGTGAGGCCGCCCGTGGGCACGATGTCGGTGTCGCCGTACACGACGTCGATGCGGTCCATCGGGATGCCGGTCCGGTCCGACACCAGCATCGCCCACGCCGTGGCGTGGCCCTGCCCGTGCGAGAACGTCCCGGTCAGCACGCGGGCCCGCCCGTCGGAGCCGACCGCGACCCGGCCCAGCTCGGTGCCGCCCTGCAGGCCCGTCACCTCGACGTACACCGACAGCCCGATGCCGAGCTGGCGGCAGTCGCCGGCGGCCCGGCGGGCCTGCTGCTCCGAGCGCAGGGCCTTGTAGTCCGCGGCCTCCAGCACCAGGTCGAGGGCCTGCTCGTACTGGCCCGAGTCGTAGACGGTTCCGCCGGTCGTCGCGTAGGGGAAGGCATCGGCCGGGACGAGGTTGCGCCGGCGGACGTCGGCCGGGTCCATGCCGATCTCGGCCGCGAACAGGTCCACTGCCCGCTCGATGGCCGCGGTCGCCTCCGGCCGCCCTGCGCCGCGGTAGGCGACGACCGGGACGGTGTTCGTGACCACGGCCCGGGCCCGGCAGGCCGTGGCCGGGATGCGGTAGACGCCGGGGTGCATCATCTTGGTGAGCATCGGCAGGAAGGCACCGATGCGCGGGTAGGCGCCGGCGTCGCCGAGGACGGTCAGGTCATAGGCGAGGATGTCCCCGTCGCGGGTGCCGCCGATGACCACGTCCTGCACCTGGGCCCGTCCGTGGCCCAACCCGAGCATCGACTCGCTCCGCGTCTCGGTCCACCGCACCGGCCGCCCGCACCGGCGGGACAGCTCGGGCAGGACCAGCGTCTCGGGCGCCATGAACGACTTGGCGCCGAAGCCGCCGCCGACGTCGGGCGACACGACGCGCACCTGCTCGGGGGCGAGCCCGTAGTAGCCCGCCAGCACGGCCCGGATCGGGTGCGGACCCTGCGATGTCGTCCAGACCTCGAGCCGGCCCTCGTGGGTCCAGTGGCAGGCCGTCGCCTGCACCTCGAGCGGGCACGGGGCGACCCGCTGGTTCACGATGCGGTGGCGGACGACGACCTCGCATCCGCTGAGGTCGGCGGGCTCCTGGTCGAACACCGTGCACACGTTCGACCCGTGGCCAGGGTGCAGGACGACGCCGTCGCCGGCCGCGGCGTCCACGTCGACGACCACCGGCCGGGGGTCGTAGTCGACGATCGCCCCCTCGGCCGCGTCGACCGCCAGCTCGCGCGACTCGGCGACCACGACCGCCACCGGCTCGCCGACATAGCGGACGACGTCGGTCGCCAGCGGCGGCCGCGGCATCGTCGGGGGCAGGATCGGGAAGTCGAGCGGCATCGACGCCAAGCCGAGGTCGGCACCCGTGTAAGCCGCGATCACCCCGGGGGCGGTGGCGGCCTCGGCCACGTCGACGCCGGTCACGGCGGCGTGGGCGACGGTCGAGCGGACGAACGCCGCCCACACCGCGCCCGGCAGGGCGATGTCGTCGACGTAGTTGCCGCCGCGGGTCAGGAGCCGGGCGTCCTCGGCCCGCCGGGTCGACTCGCCGAAGCGCGCCATCGTGCTCGCCGTCATGACCGGCTCGACCGCTCGCAGCGGCAGGTCCCGGACTGGTGGAGCTCGATCATGTTGCCGCTGGGATCCCGGACGAACAGCTGCTCGGTCGGTCCGGCCGCCATGGCGAAGTAGGAGACGCCCACGCGGTCGAGCTCGTCGCGGGCATCGCCGATGTCGGGCACCGCCAGGGCGACGTGCGGGACCGCCGGGTCCTCGTCGGGGCCGAGCGCGTAGGGCGACGTCCCCCGCGCCCCCAGGAGGTGGATCTGCGTGTCGTTGTCGCAGTCGAGCCACGCCCCCGGGAAGGTCGGCGAGCTCGGCCGCGCCGCATCGGGCTCGAGGCCGAGGACGTCGCGGTAGAACGCGATCGACTCGTCGGCCCGGTCGGGGTCGATGCGCACCCCGTGATGGTGCAGGCGGACATGTTCGAGGGCCATCGGCGTCCAGTGCCTTTCTCTGGCGCGGAGCGAGCATCGGGAGCATAGCCCAGGGCCGAAATCCTGGATCCAGGTTCGAGCGGTGACCTGGTCGGGCGGGGCCCCTCGCCGTCTATGATCATCCTGCATCCAGGACACGGGGGGATCGACATGGACTTGAAGGGGCGGAGCGCACTCGTCACCGGCAGCACCAAGGGCCTCGGGCTCGCCTGCGCCCGGGCGCTGTACGACGCAGGAGCCTCGGTCCTGCTCACCGGCCGGCACGCCGACCTGGGCGAGCAGGCGCTCGCCCTCTTCGACGACGACTCCCGGGTCGGCTACCTGGCCGGCGACGCCACCCACGCCGATGACGTCGACCGGTTCGTCGACGGCGCGAACGAACGGTTCGGGGCGCTCGACATCCTCGTCAACAACGTGGGCGGCGTGACCGGCAACGCCATGGGGCCGTTCGTCGAGGTGACCGACGAGACCTGGCTGGACATGTTCACCCTCAACGTCCACGCCGCGTTCCACGCCACCCGGCGCGCGCTCCCGGCCATGGTCGAGCGGGGCTGGGGCCGCGTCATCAACATGTCGTCGGTCGAGGGGAAGCAGGGCTTCCCCGGCCAGGCCGCCTACGTGACCACGAAGCACGCGCTGGTCGGGATGACCAAGGCCGTGGCCCACGAGGTGGGCGCCAGCGGCGTGACCGTCAACGCCCTGTGCCCCGGCCTGTGCGCCACCGAGACCATGAAGGACATGGACGCCCTGCGGGTCCACTCCGAGCAGCTGGGGCTCACGCCCGAGGCCCTGATCGAGGTGTTCGCCCAGAAGACCGCTATCAAGCGCTTGATCGAGCCCGAGGAGGTCGGCGCCATGGCGCTGTTCCTGTGCAGCGACGCGGGCGCGGCGATCACCGGGACCCAGCTGTCGATCGACGGCGGTCAGGCGGCGTACTAGACGACGGCCTCGCCGTCCCGGCGGACGGAGATGGCGAAGTTCGGGCACGACCGCGCCGCGGCGATGACGGTCGCCTCGTCGTCGCCGGCGGGGTCGAGGACCGTGGAGCGGTCGTCCTCGCCGAGCGTGAAGGTCCTCGGGGCGCGGAAGACGCACTCGCCCGCGCTCATGCACATCCCCGGGTCGACCGTCACCTCGAGCATCGGCTCGCCTCCCTATCCCTGACCCGACGCCCACACCGGCGGGCGCTTCTCCCGGAAGGCCTGGATGCCCTCGGCCGCCTCCGGCGACCGGAACAGCCGTTGCGACAGCTCCTCGGCCCAAGAGAATCCCTCGTCCAGGCCCATCGCGGGCAGCCGTGTCAGCAGATCCTTGGTGGCCCGCACCGCGTTGGGCTCGGTCAGCCGGACGGCGTCGGCGACCTCGGCCACCGCGGCATCGAGCGCATCGGGCTCGACGACGATCGTCACCAGCCCTGCGTCGGCCGCGGCGGCTGCGTCGAACCGCTCGCCGGTGAGGGTGTAGCGGGCCAGCGCCCGGGCCGACATCCGGCGGCCGCACACGACCGCGATGACCGCGGGCGCCACGCCGATCCGGACCTCGGTGAACGCGAACGTCGCGGAGGACGGCGCCACGACGATGTCGGCGGCCGCCACCAGCCCGGTCCCGCCGGCCCGCACGTGCCCGTTCAGGCGCACGACGATCGCCTTCGGGTACCGCCACATGTCGGTGAGGATCTCGGGCAGCGACACGGACCCCGCAGCACCGGCCCCCGGCGGATCAGCCAGGTCGGCGCCGGAGCAGAACGTCGTGCCTGTCGCGGTGAGGACGACCGCCCGCACCCCGGGGTCGTCGCGCGCCGCCGCGAGGTGGCCCGCCAGCTCCACCAGCAGCCGGCGCGACAGCGCGTTGCGGTTCGCCGGTGAGTCCAGCGTGATCGTCGCGATCCGGTCGTCGACGACCAGCCGGACGAGCGGTGCGTCGCCCGTCTCGCTCATCCGGCGAGCGTAGCGGGCCCGGGCGCGCCAGCGCTGAATCGCGTACCCTGGATCCAATGACGTCGCACCACACCCCGTCGGGGGTCCTGATCACCTCGTTCCTCGACGCCGACTGGAACGACATGCCCTTCGGGCTCCAGCAGACGGCGATCAACCTCGGGCCCAAGGACGATCCGAACCAGCCGATCCTCGTGTTGACCCGGTTCCCGCCCGAGGTCGACCTCCCCCGCCACTCGCACGCCGCTCCGTTCTGCGACGCCGTCGTCGACGGCTCGATGTGGGTCGAGGACGACGACACCTGGTACCCACGGGGCACGGTCAGGTTCGTGCCCGGCAACACGGTCTACGGGCCGACGAGGAGCGGGCCCGACGGCCTCACGCTGCTCGAGTTCTACGCCACCGTCGGCGGGTTCCCCGCGGCCATGGACTTCGACGCCATGACCGACGAGCAGAAGGCCGAGCTGGAGCGGTGGCGCAACCGGCTGACCTCGGGTGCCTCGTCGTGACCGCCGGCATCAGCGACGATGCGCTGGCCGGGCAGCGGGCGGTCGTCACCGGCGCGGCGCGCGGCATCGGCGAGGCGATCGCCCGGTCGCTGGCGGCGGCGGGCGCGGACGTCGTGGTGGCCGACCTGAACGGCGCGGCGGCGACGCAGGTGGCGGACGACATCGTCGGCGCCGGCGGCAAGGCGACGGCCGTCGCGGTGGACCTGTCGGAGCCGCCCACGGTCGTCGACTTCGCGCACACGCTCGGCCAGGTCGACGTCCTCGTGAACAACGCCGCCCCCCGCCAGACCAACACGCCGTTCCTCGACACGCCCGACGAGGAGTGGGACATCCAGTTCGCCCTGATCCTCACCGCCCCCCGGCTGCTGATCCGGGAGCTGGGCCGGACCATGGCCGAGCGAGGCCGCGGCGCCATCGTCAACATCTCGTCCGCGTCGGCGGTGCGTCCGGCGTCGTTCGTCGCCCCCTACGCGGCGGCCAAGGCCGGCATCGAGGTGCTCACCAAGGTGGCGGCCCTCGAGCTCGGTCCGCGCGGCGTCCGCACGAACGCGGTCGCCCCGACGTTCGTCCCGACCGAACGGAACCGTCCGGTCTGGGAGCGGGTCGGGTTCAGCGAGCAGAGCGGGCGGGCCAACCCGCTGGGCCGCATGGCGACGCCCGACGACGTCGCCGCCGTCGTGACCTGGCTCGCGACCGACGCCGCCGGCTACCTGAACGGCCAGGTCATCGCCGTCGACGGCGGCTCGTCGGCCGGGATCTTCATGCCACCACCCGCCTGAGGGAGGACCGCCCCGTGCCCACGATCGAGCCCGTGCCCATCCCCGACCTCGACCCCGGGGTCCGGGTCAGCCTCGAACGAGCCGTCGCCGACGGACGGCTGGCCAGCGCCCGCTACCCCCAGATCCTCGCCTACAGCACGGCCCAGGTCGCGGCGGTCGCCGCCGGGTACGAGCGCGACCGGCCGTCGCTGCTGTCCTCCCGCCTGCGCGAGCTGATCCGGCTGCGCAGCGCCCAGATCGCCGGGTGCGCGGAGTGCCAGGCGGCCCGCTACGAGGACTCCGTCGACGACGGGACCGCCGCCTGCCTCCTGGCCGGCGGAGACGATCTCGAGGAGTGCGAGCGCCTCGTCATGCGGTTCGTGACCCTGTTCCACACGGACCACCACGCCATCGACGGCGCCCTCTACCGGGAGCTCGCCCGCCACTGGTCGACGGCCGAGATCGTTGAGATCGGCGTGGTGACCGGATCGTTGCTCGGCGCGCATCGCTTCATCCACACGCTCGACCTGCTCGGCACCGCGCCGCCTGCGCTGTGCTACGACCCGGCGCAGGTCGATGCCGTCCGGCAGCCGGCCGGGAGAGGGGACCCCCGATGACACAGCCCGAGACCGCACCCGACCTGCGGCCGCCGAACGGTTACCACCCCGCCGATCCCGACGAGGCCCGCGACCCGTACCCGGCGCTGGCCGACCTCCGCCGCCGGTGCCCGGTGTCGCGGCCCGAGCGCGACGGATTCCCGCCGCTGACCCTGTTCGTCCGCTACGACGACATCACCGGGATCCTGCGGGACTACAGGACCTTCGGGAACATCGGGTTCTTCCCGTCGCTGGCGCCGTACCGGGCGATGCCCGACGAGCGGCGCTCGATCATCGAGATGGACCCGCCGCGGCACACCGCGGTGCGGCGCCTCAACCTCATCGCCATGAAGCCCGCCGCCATCGATGCCGTGGTCCCGCGCATCGAGGCCACGGCCCGCACGCTGGTGGACGGCTTCCGCGCCGACGGCTCGGCCGAGCTGGTGCGCCGGCTCGCGGTGCCGCTCCCCGCCGACGCCATCGCCACCGTGCTCGGGCTGCCGACCGACGACGCCGACATGATCCACGAGTGGGTCGAGTCGACCTTCAGCGAGCCGGTCGGCCGCGGCGAGGACGCCGGCATGGCCAAGCCGATGAGCGACCTCGACGGCGGCTTCACGGGCTACCTGCTCGGCGAGGTTCGGCGTCGCCGGGAGGCCGTCGACCCGCCCGACGACGCCATCACCCGGATGCTCCGGTACCGGACCGACGACGGCGCGGCGTTCAGCGACGACGAGCTCGTCATCCACATCAGGACGCTGCTCATGGCGGGCAACGAGACGACGACGAGCCTGATCAGCAACCTGGTCTACCGGCTGCTCACGGTGCCCGGCGCCTACGACGCCGTCGTCGCCGACCGCAGCCTGGTCGAGCCGCTCATCGAGGAGTGCCTCCGGTACGACTCGCCGCTGACGCAGTTTCCCCGCCGGTGCTTCGCGCCCACGACCGTGGCCGGCGTGGCCCTCCAGCCCGACGACGTCGTCGTGGTCTCGCTGCCGTCCGCCAACCATGACGAGGCCGTCTGGGGCGACGACGCCGGGGAGTTCCGCATCGACCGCTTCGCCGGCCAGGCGCCCGATCACCTGAGCTTCGGCCTGGGCGTCCACCACTGCGTGGGCTCCTACCTGGCCCGGCGCACCGCTCGGGCCGCGCTGCACGCGCTGCTCGACGCCACCGGGGACCTGTCGCTGGCGCCCGACTTCCGCTACGACAAGGTCTGGTTCTTCGAGTTCTGGCGTCCGAAGCGGCTCGATGTGATATTCCGCTCCCGGTGACCGGACCACTCGCCCCCTCGACGCCCGGGCTGCTCGACCGCACGTTCCTGACCAACGTCCCGGATGTCGTCGAGCTCATGCTGGTGCGGCACGGGCAGCAGGAGCGTGCGCCCGGCCGGGGCCGGGCGGCCACCGAGCCACGCGACCCGCCGCTGTCGGAGACCGGGCGCGAGCAGGCCGATCTCGTCGGTGCGGGGCTGGCCGGGAGGCGGCTCGACGCCGTCTACTGCAGCACGCTCCAGCGCGCCGCGGACACCGCCCGGGCGATCGCCGGGCACCACGACCTCGCGCCCGTCGTCCACGAGGAGTTCCGCGAGGTCGAGGTGTTCCGCGACGTCCCGGACGGCAAGACGATCACGGACGTCGCGTCCAAGCTGCTGCTGCGCGGCGCCAACCGGCGCTTCGCCGGCGAGCGTCGCTGGGATGTCTTCCCCTTCTCGGAGACGGGCGCCGAACTGCGGGCCCGGGTCGTCAGCGGCGTCGAGGGGATCCTCGCCGGCCATGGACCGGGCCGGGTCGCCGTCGTGTGCCACGGGGGCGTCATCAACAGCTATCTCGCCCACGTCCTCGGGCTCGACGTCGACATGTTCTTCCACCCGGCCCACGCGTCGGTGAGCCGGGTGCTGGCCCAGGACGGGCGACGGGTGGTGCACACGATGAACGAGACGCACCACCTCACCCGCAACGGGGACGACGGCCTGGTGACCTACTAGCGGCCGATCGGGGACCAGTCGGCCATCGCCTCGACCTCGTGGCCGCTGCGCAGGTCGAGAAGCTCCCTGGCCCGGCGGGTCAGCGCCACATCGCCCTCCTCGACCGCCGCCTCCATCGCCAGCGCGAACGCCTCGCCCGCCCGGGTGTAGGTCTCGACCACGTCGTCGAGGTGCAGGCCGGCGCGGGGTGCGCCGTCGACCGCCGCCAGCGCCTCCTCCACCCCCGCAGCCTGGGGCATCGCCGTGAGCAGGTCGCGGGCGTAGGCCTCCATCGCGGCGGTCTCCTCGGTCATCCACGCGATCTCGTGGGCGGCGCGCACGGCGATGTTCCGCAGCACGTTGTCGAGCATGCGGACACCGACGGCGGCCGCCTCCCCCTGGACCGCCGGCAGGACGGTGTCGAGCAGCTCACGGGCGCAGTCCCGGGCGATCTGTTCGGTCGTCGGCCGGGCGATCACTGTGACGCCCCCGCGGTCCGGCGCAGCGCGGCCAGGGGCTCGGTGAGCGCCTCGGACGTCTCGAGCCACTTGCTGTTCATGTAGCCGATGGCGTTGATGTTGTAGGTGACCATGGTCCCCCCGGTTGCGCCCCCCGCCATGGCGGCGACGCCGTTCATGATCGTCGCCATCGTCGAGAGGGTGGCGATGAGCGAGAAGTAGCCGACCGTCGCCTGGTTCACCTGGGCCGCGGACAACCCGGTGCGCCGACGGTAGCGGGCGAGGAACGCCTCGGGGTCGAACGAGTACAGGCTGGGCCCGACCGACTGCGAGTACGACAGGTAGTAGCCCAGGTCCTCCCGGGGATCGCCGATGCGGGCGAACTCCCAGTCCACGACGACGTGCCCCCGGCGCTCGTCGAGGACGATGTTCGACGGCTGCGGGTCGCCGTGGACGAGCACGAGCGGCGCCTCCGGAGGGCGGTTGGCCCGCAGCCACGCCGCGACGTAGCGCAGGACCGGGTTGCAGTCGGGCAGGCCCGCCTCGGTGTCCGTCCACAGCCGGATCTTGTCGTCGAGGTAGCTCGCCCAGTCGGTGGGGCGGGGCATCTCGCCCGGGAGGCTCGCCAGGTCGACGGCGTGGATCGTGGCCAGCGTGTCGACGAACTCGTCGGCCGCCGGCCGCAGGTCCTCGGACTCCGTCAGCGTGCTGTGCATCTGCGGTCCCGGACAGCCCTCCATCACGATGCACTTGGTGCCGAGGTGGGTCCCGTTCGCCTCGTACCACCGGGGCTCCGGCACGGCCACGCCACCTGTCGCGTGGAGGGCTTGCAGCAGGCGCCACTCGGCGTCGCGGTCGCTGTCGATGAGCGTCTCCGCGGGCGGCGGGTCGCCCCGCAGCACGAGGGTCTCCGTGGTGCCGTCGTCCCAGACGACACAGGCCCGGGCCATCACCCGGCTGTAGCCGCCCGTGATCAGCTCGTAGCTGGTCACCTGGGCCCGGCGGCCGGGCTCGACGGCGGCCAGGAACCCCTCCAGCCGGGCCGGCATGGCCTTGACGTCCTTCATGGACGGGAGGTTAACAAGTCGTGCCCTTGCGAGCTTGTATCCTGGATGTGGTCTAATGCGAGCGGAGGCACCGCTGATGGCGTGGGATTTCGAGACCGAACCCGAGTTCCAGGAGCTGCTGGATTGGGCGGCCGGGTTCGTCCACGACGAGGTCGAGCCGGCCGATCTGGTGGTCGATGACCCCTTCGACCGATCCGATCCCGTGCGCGAGGCGATCATCCCCCCGTTGCAACAGGCCGTGCGGGACAAGGGCCTCTGGGCCGCCCACCTCGGACCCGACCTCGGCGGCCAGGGGTTCGGGCAGGTGAAGCTGGGGCTGCTGAACGAGATCCTCGGCGGCTCCAAGTGCAGCCCCGTCGTCTTCGGGTGCCAGGCGCCCGACAGCGGCAACGCCGAGGTCCTCGCCCACTTCGGCACGCCCGAGCTCAAGGCCAGGTACCTGGAGCCGCTGCTCGCCGGCGAGGTCTTCTCCTGCTTCTCGATGACAGAGCCCCAGGGCGGCTCCGACCCGACGGCGTTCACCGCCAGCGCGGTCCTCGACGGCGACGAGTGGGTGATCAACGGCGAGAAGTGGATGAGCACGAACGCCCGGCACGCCAGCTTCCTCGTCGTGATGGCGGTCAGCGAGCCCGACAACCCGCCCCACCAGCGGGCGTCGATGTTCGTGGTACCGGCCGAAACGCCCGGCATCGAGATCGTCCGCAACGTCGGCGTCTTCGGTGAGGCGCCCGGGCACGGCCACCACGGGTACGTCCGGTACACCGACGTCCGCATCCCCCGGGACCACCTGCTCGGAGACCGGGGCGGCGGGTTCGTCGTCTCGCAGGTCCGCCTCGGCGGCGGCCGCGTCCACCACGCCATGCGGACGGTCGGGCAGGTCCGCCGGGCGCTCGACCTGATGTGCGAGCGGGCGATCTCCCGGGAGACGAAGGGGGCGCTGCTCTCCCGCAAGCAGCTCGTCCAGGAGATGATCGCCGAGTCGTGGCTGGCATACCAGCAGCTCCGCATCCTGGTGCTCCAGACGGCGTGGAAGATCGACAAGTACCAGGACTACAAGCGCGTGCGCGGGGACATCGCGGGGATCAAGATCCTGGCGCCCCGGGTGCTCCACGACGTGGCGGTCCGCGCCGTGCAGGTCCACGGCGCCCTCGGCGTGACCGACGAGCTGCCGCTCGGCGGCATGATCATGTCGTCGCTGAGCCTCGGGATCGCCGACGGCGCCAGCGAGGTGCACAAGGTCACGCTGTCCCGCCAGGTCGTGTCCGGCTACCAGCCGGCCTCCGGCCTGTTCCCGACCGGCCACCTGCCGGCCCGCCGGGCCGCGGCCGAGCGCAAGTACGCCGACGTCCTCGGCCCCGCCGGGGTGCCCACATGACGGCCGACCGCCGCCCGTCGTTCTGGGAGCGGGCCCCGCGTGAGCCCGACCGCGTCGGGGTCATCGACCCGGACGGCACCGAGTGGACCTACGGCCAGCTGTGGCGGGCCGGCAACCAGGTCGCCAACGGCCTCGTTGCCCTGGGCCTCCACCCCCAGGATCCCGTGGCCGCCGTGCTGCCCAACATCCATCAGGTCTACGAGGTGTTCCCGGCCGCACTGCAGGTGGGGCTCTACTACGTGCCGGTCAACGTCCACCTGACCGCGCCGGAGATCGAGTACATCCTCACCGACTCCGGCGCCCGGGCGATCATCGCCAACGAGCGCTACGCCGACGCCGCGGCCAAGGCCGCCGAGGCCGCCGGCATCCCGCCCGAACGGCGGATCGCCATCGGCACGATCGACGGCTTCCGCTCCTACGACGAGTTCCGCGCCGGGGCGTCGGACGAGCCGCCGCCGCACCGCGCCCCCGGCCAGCGCATGTACTACACGTCGGGCACGACGGGCCGCCCGAAGGGCGTCCGCAAGGCCTTCCCCGCGGGCGACGTCGACGACGACGCGGTCGCCTTCAGCGAGCGCCTCTTCGCATCGGCGGGCCTGCAGGCACAGGAGGGCGGCGTACACCTCGTCGCCGGGCCGGCGTACCACGCCGCGCCGCTGGGCTTCGGGCTCGGCGCCCTGCACCTCGGCCAGACGGTGGTGCTGATGGACCGCTGGACGCCCGAGGGGACCCTCGAGCGCATCGAGCGCTTCCGCGTCACGAACACCCACATGGTCCCGACGATGTTCAACCGGCTGCTGAAGCTGCCGGGGGCGGAGAGGGAACGCTACGACATCTCCTCGCTCGACAGCGTCGCCCACGCCGCCGCACCCTGCCCGGTCGAGACGAAGCGCAAGATGCTCGACTGGCTGGGCCCGATCATCTCCGAGTACTACGCGTCCTCGGAGGTGGGCGGCACCTTCATCGGTCCCGAGGAGTGGCTCCGCAAGCCCGGCTCGGTGGGCAGGCCGACGCCCGGCGCCGAGGTGAGGATCTTCGACGACGAGGGGAACGACCAGCCAACCGGCACGCCCGGCAGGGTGTACTTCAAGATCCGCCAGCCGTTCGAGTACCACCACGATCCCGCCAAGACCGACGCCAACCGGACGGGCGACTTCGCGACCGTCGGCGACATCGGTTACCTCGACGATGACGGCTACCTGTTCCTGTGCGACCGCGACTCGAACCTGGTGATCGTCGGCGGCGTCAACGTCTACCCGGCCGAGGCCGAGAACGAGCTCGTCGACCATCCGGCCGTCCGGGACGTCGCGGTCATCGGCGTGCCCAACCCGGACACCGGCGAGGAGCTGAAGGCGATCGTCGAGCCGGTGCCCGGCGTGACACCCGGCCCCGAGCTCGCCGACGAGCTGATCGCCTGGCTCCAGGAGCGGCTCGCCAAGTACAAGTGCCCCCGCTCCGTGGACTTCGTGGACGCCCTCCCCCGGCTCGACAACGGCAAGCTGTACAAGCAGCAGCTGCGGGACCGCTACTGGCAGAGCGCGGACCGGAAGATCTAGCCGGGCGATGGCCACACAGGGAGGACGAGAAGACGCGTCGCCGAGCCCGCGCAGGGGTAGCGTCGGGCAGGTGAGCAGCCCCGAGCCGCCGTTCCGCACGCTGCGGCGCACCCGCCTGGTCGACGACGTCACCCGCGAGCTGCGCGAGAAGATCATCACCGGCGAGCTCCCCGCCGGTACCCAGCTTCTCCAGGTCGACCTGGCCGAACGCCTCGGCGTGAGCCGGACGCCCCTGCGGGAGGCGTTCCGGATCCTGGAGAACGACGGGCTGGTCCGGACGTCGAACCGGAACCGCACGATCGAGGTGGTCACGATCGACGCCCGGCAGCTGCGCGAGATGTACGAGCTGCGCGAGGTGGTCGACGGGCTCGCCGCCCGCCTTGCGGCCAAGCGCGGCATCTCGGCGGAAACCGAGCGCGACCTCCGCCAGGCGCTCGACGACATGCGGGCGTCGATGAAGCCCTACGACCCGTCCCGGCGGATCGACGCCCATGCCCGGTTCCACTCCCTCATCGCCGAGGCTTCGGGCAACCGGCGGGTCGAGGCCTTCCTGCCGCTCATCCGGGTGAGCTCGGCCGCGCTCTACCTGCCGTTCATCAACGACACCTCCGCGGTCGCGCTGGTCGACGGCGGCCAGCTCGTCACCCACAAGGAGGCGATGGAGGGCGCGCAGCACGGCCACGAGGACGTGGTCGAGGCCATCGTGGCCGGCGGCGGGCGCCGGGCCGAGTCCGCCGCCCGCCGCCACATCGCCGGCACGCTGCGGTGGGTCGACCGGCTCGACGAGTGGCGGGCGGCCATCGCCGCCGCCCGCGAGGCGGACGTCTCCAGCGCCGCCGCCCCGCGCACGTAGGGGCGGCGACCGGCAGTCGCGATCCCGGCTACAGCGCCACGTCGACGCCGTCCCACACCCGGCGGCGCTCGCCGTGGGGGTCCGGCACCGCCGCCGACGTCTCGTCGAAAACCATCGTCATCCGCGTCTCGGTGTCGTAGGCCGGCCAGGACGCCACCGCCCCTGTCGCTGCCGGGTCGCCGGTCTTGGCGAAGGCGGCCCACGACCCGTGGACCGCCGCGGCGAGCCCCTGCGGCGGCTCGCCGCCGAGCATCATGCTCATCATCGGCGACCCGAAGTTGTCGAACACGAACGGGCACTCGAGCCCGTGGGACGCGCCCACGCGGCCGCCAAAGGCCGGCGACCGCCACCCGAACATGTAGACCCGCGTCGACCCGCCCGCCGCGACGTGGGCGTCGGCCAGGCGCAGCGAGGGCACGCGGAAGAGCCGGTCGGTCGAGATCGACGTGCTGACCGCGATCGGCGAGTCGGGCTCCTGGGTGGCGTCGTACACCCCGTTGATCCGCTGCTGGATGTCGGCGGCCGCTCCCCACGGCCGGGCGGCGACGCCGACGCTCGAACCGGTCATCTCCGCCATCAGCTCGAAGGTCGTCATCTCGTCGCGGCACGTCCCGATCACAAGGTCGACGTCAGCGCCGACGCCGGCACCGACGGCGTCGATGGCCGCCGACGGCAGGAGGTCCCCGCCGACGAGCGGCACGAACGGGATGCTCTGCTCGCCGAAGACGTCGTCGCGCTCGCCCCGATTGATCTCGGCGAGCAGTTCGACCTGGGCGTCGACGATCCGCTTGTACGGCACCGACGGCAGGTCGGCGGTGGGCACCCCCAGCTTGTCGAGCACGATCTGGGCGACGGGCACCGCGAGGTCGGGCGAGAACCCGAACAGCGGGGCGCCGCCGGCGCTCTGCGAGATGACCTTGGCGAACAGGCCCTGGGCCGCCGGGCAGCCCAGCAGGGTCGACACGTAGGTGCCCCCGGCCGAGCACCCGAAGATCGTGACGTTCCCCGGGTCGCCGCCGAAGTTGGCGATGTTGTCCTGCACCCACCGCAGCGCCGCGATCTGGTCGGCCAGGCCGTAGTTGCCGCTCGCCTCGGCATACCGGTCGTCGAGTGACCCGGCGTGCAGGAAGCCGAGCGCGCCGAGGCGGTAGTTGATCGTGACCAGGATGACGCCGTCCCGGGCGAACGCCCGGCCGTCGGTGCCCTCGTCCGCGCCCGAGCCGTAGATGTACGCGCCGCCGTGGATCCAGACCATCACCGGGAGGCGCTCGCCGCCCGGCGGGGCCCAGACGTTGAGCGAGAGGCAGTCCTCGCCCGGCCCCACGGGCCTCGGCATGATGGCGAGTGCGTCGGGCTGGGGGCAGTGGGGCCCGAACTCGACGCAGTCGCGGACGCCGTCCCACGGCCGGCGGGGCTGCGGCGGCCGCAACAGGTTCGGCCCGAAGGGCGGCTCGGCGTACGGGATGCCGAGATAGACCTCGCACCCGTCGTGCGCCGTGCCCCGCACCTGCCCGGTCGTCGTCACCACGACTCGATCCATCGCGCGCTCCCCCCACGGCGGCAACGCCGCCTGCTTGTGTCCAGGATCCAGACTAGGTCATGCGCCGAAGTCGCGCCTGGCGTCGGCCTTGCGCACCTCGCGGAACGGGACGTCCCGGTCGACCTGAGGCTCCTTGGGCAGGCCGAGGATGCGCTCGCCGATGATGTTCCGCTGGATCTGGTCGCTGCCGCCGCCGATCGAGTTGACGAAGGCGTACATGGCGGCGCGGTTGGCCCCGTCGGCCGCCGGCGACGCATCGCCGTAGAGCATCGCCTCGGCGCCGAGCAGGTGCCCCTGCAGCCGGGCCGAACCGTGCAGCACCTCCGACATCGCCAGCTTCAGGAGCGAGGCGAGCCGCTGGTCGGCGGCATTGGCCGCCCGCTGGGCGTTCCACCGGCCGATGCGCTGGAGCGTCAACAGGCGGGCCAGCTCCTGGCGGGCGACCGGGTCGGTATTGCGGCTCCGCTGCCTGGCCAGCGTGACCAGGTCGGCGCCGCCTCCGGCACCCGGCGCGCCGGCGTCGCTCCCCTGGCTGCGGGCCCGGCCGCCGACACCGCCGCCCATCAGCATCCGCTCCACGGCCAGGGCCGTCTGCAGCACCCGCCAGCCCTCGGTCGGCTCGCCCAACCGGTACACGTCCGGCACCCGGGCGTCGGTGAGGAACACCTCGTTGAACTCCGCCTCGCCCGTGATCTGCCGGATGGGCCGCACCTCGATGCCGTCCGCCTGCATGGGAAGCACGAAGAACGACAGGCCCTGGTGCTTGGGCACATCCCAGTCGGTGCGGGCGACGAGCAGGCCGTGGGTCGCCGTGCGCCCGCCGGTCGTCCAGACCTTCTGGCCGTTCACGACCCACTCGTCGCCGTCCCGCTCGGCGCGCGTCTGCACGGCGGCAAGGTCGGAGCCGGCCCCGGGCTCGCTGTAGAGCAGGCACACCTCGAACTCGCCGGTGAGGAACCCGCGGATCACGGTCGTCCGCAACTCCTCGGTCGCGCCGAACGCCCGGATGACGTTGAACGCGATCACGTTGCCGCCGAGGAACTGCGGCGCACCGACCCGGCCGAACTCCTCTCGCACGACGCGGCCCGCCGCCTCGCTGAGGCCCCGGCCGTAGAAGTCCTCGGGCCACGTCGGCACGACCCAGCCCGCATCGGCGGCTTCGGCGAGAAAGGCTCGCCGATTCGTGCCACGCCAGCGCCGGGCGAGCCAGGTTCGCACCTCGTCCCGCGTCGCGGGCTCGTCGGGGCTGGCGGGTTCGGAGTCAGTCATATCTACATCCTGGATCCAACTTGCGCTTGCTGCACGCCGGAGGCGATGGCATCCTGCATCCATCATGCACACGGACGGCAGCTGGTGACGCCGAGCGGGGACGCCGCGCACCTCTCGGGCGCGGCGGCGATCGCCGGGCTCGGCTTCTCGGCCATCGGGAAGGTGTACGGCCGCGGCGCCAGCGGGTTCGCCGTCGACGCCGCCCGGGCTGCGATCGCCGACGCCGGGCTCGGCCCGGAGGACGTCGACGGCCTGATCGTGAGCTACGGCATCACCCCGGCGTACGCCCAGCTCCCCCCGGCGCTCGGCATGCGCGACCTCCGGCTCAACGTCAACCTCAACGCCGCCGGCGCCACGGCGGCCGCGGCGATCCAGTACGCCGCCATGGCGGTGGCCGGCGGCCTCGCCGACTGCATCGTCTACGTCCACGCCGACGCCCCGCTGCACGACCCGGCCACCCGCGCCGGCGCCGCCTACGGCGCTGCCGCCGCCCGCCGGAGCGGCGGCTTCACGACCGTCGCCGGCGCCACCGGTCTGCCCGGCGCCAACCCGCACTACGCGCTCGCGGCGCGGCGCCACATGCTGCGCTACGGCACCACGGCCGAGCAGCTCGGCGCCGTGGCCGTCGCCCAGCGGGCGTGGGCCGCGGGCAACCCGCTCGCCCGCTACCGCGACCCCCTCACGCTCGAGGACCACGGGGCCGCCCGCCTGGTGGCCGACCCGTTCCGCCTCTACGACTGCTGCATGGTGACCAACGGGGCGATCGCCTTCGTGGTGACGTCCGCGGCGCGGGCCGCCCTGCTCGCCCGGCCGCCCGTGTACATCTGGGGCTGGGGCCAGGGCCACCCCGTCTACCCGATGGGACGGGGCTCGGAGCTCGGTCTCCGCACCGGCGCCGCGATCGCCGGACCGGCGGCCTTCAAGATGGCGGGCATCACCGCCGGCGACGTCGACCAGGCCCAGCTGTACGACTGCTACACGTACACGGTCATCGTGACGCTCGAGGATTACGGCTTCTGCGAGAAGGGCGAGGGTGGCCCGTTCGCCGCCAGCGGAGCCCTGGCGCGGGGCGGATCGCTGCCGACCAACACCGGCGGAGGCCAGCTGAGCGCCTACTACCTCTGGGGCGCGACGCCTCTGTCCGAGGCGGTCATCCAGGCCCGGGGGGACGGCGGCGAGCGGCAGGCGCCCGCCAACGACGTCATCCTCGTCAGCGGCAACGGCGGCATCCTCGACTACCACGGCACGTTGATCGTCTCACCCCACCCCCGCGCCGCATGAGCCCGCCCGCGGCCAGCCGGGACGAGCGTTCGGCCCCTTGGTTCGACGCCGCCGCCGACGGCGTCCTCCTCGCCCGTCGCTGCCGGTCCGGCCACTGGTCGGCGCCCATGCTGTTCTTCGGCGGCGCCGTGCTGGCCTGCGCGACCTGCGGCGACGTCGATCTCGAGTGGGCGCCGACAGCGGGACGGGGCTCGCTCGTCACCTGGACGGAGGTCCCCGGGCCGGACGGCGGGACCATGGCGGCCGCGGTCGTGGAGCTCGACGAGGGGCCCTGGGTGTTCGGCTCGCTCGCCGTCCCCGCCGACGAACGGGTCGAGGGCCTGCGGCTCGTCGTCGGCTTCGAGCGCCCGGGCGGGGGCGAGCCCGTGCCGGTGTTCGCGAGGCCCGGAGCCCCCTAGCCGATCGAGAGGACCGCCATGCCGGTGCAGCTGGACCGCGACGGCCACGTCGCCGTGGTCGTCATGGACCGCCCCGAGGCGCGCAACGCCATGGATGCGGACCTCACGGCCGCGCTCGACGACACCTACGACGCGCTCGCCGCCGACGACGACATCTGGGCCGTGGTCCTGACCGGAGCCGGCGACCGGGCGTTCTGCGCCGGCCGGGACCTCAAGCAGGTCGTGGGCGGGGGCACACGGGGCGCACCGGCCGCCCGCCGCCGGGGCGGGTTCGGCGGCATCACCACCCGGGACTTCCCGAAGCCGTTGATCGCCGCCGTCAACGGCTATGCGCTCGGCGGCGGGCTGGAGATCGTGCTGTCGTGCGACCTCGCGGTGGCGGAGGAACACGCCCAGCTGGGGCTGCCGGAGGTGCGCCGCGGCGTGGTCGCCGCCGCCGGCGGGCTGGTCCGGATCGGTCGGCGGCTGCCGATGCCGCTGGCGTTGGAGCTGGCGCTCACGGGCGAGCCGGTGTCGGCCCGGCGGGCCTACGAGCTCGGCCTCGTCAACCGCGTGGTGCCGAGCGGCGAGGGGGTCGCGGCCGCGGTGGCGCTCGCCCAGAAGGTGTGCGAGGCGTCTCCCGTCGCCGTGCGCCTGTCGAAGCAGATGGTCCGGAGGTGCGTCGGGCAGGGCGAGGACGAGCTCTGGGACCGGCAGCGGGAGCTGATGGCCGTCCTGGCGTCGTCCGAGGACTTCCGGGAGGGTCCCCTGGCGTTCGTCGAGAAGCGGTCGCCCCGGTGGACCGGCCGGTGACCACGCCACCGACCGCCGTGCTCGACGGCGTGCGGGTCGTCGACATGTCCGACGGGCGGGCCGAGCTCTGCGGCCGCTATCTCGCCGACCTCGGCGCCGACGTCGTCCTCGTCGAGCCCGCCGGCGGTGCCGCCTCGCGGCGGCGCCCACCCACCGTCGGCGGGACCAGCCTCTACGGCGCAGGCCGCAACGCCAACAAGCGCAGCGTCGCCCTCGACCTCCATGAGGCGCGGGGCCGGGACTCCCTGCACGCCCTGCTCCGGTCCGCGGACATCTGGATCGAGACGGCGCGGCCGGGCGAGCTCGCCCGCCTCGGGCTCGACCCGGCGGACGTGCCCGGCGCCCATCCGCACCTGGTGATCGTCTCGATCACCGACTTCGGCCTCACCGGTCCCTACCGCGACTTCGCCGCCACCGGCCCCGTGCTGCACGCGCTGGCCGGACACCTGAGCCACTCCGGGCTCCCGGGGAGGCCGCCGCTCCTGCCGCCGCACGGCGTAGCGGAGGACGCGGCCGCGCTGCAGGCGGCGTGGCTCGCGGTCCTCGCCTACGCGAACCGGGTGGCGACCGGTCACGGCGACCACCTCGACGTCTCGCTGCTCGAGACGGTCGCCCAGGTGATCGACCCCGCGATCGGCGCCATGGGCACGGCGGCCGCGGCCGCCGGCGGGCGGAGCGAGGGGCGGGGCCGCCCGGCCCGGTCGCTCTACCCCCTCTACCCCTGCGCCGACGGGCACGTGCGGGTCGTCGTGCTCGCCTTGCGGCAGTGGCATGCGCTGCGGGCCTGGTTGGGCGAGCCCGACGATCTCCAGGATCCCGAGCTGGACGGCATCTTCGCCCGGCTCGGCGCCGCCGACCGGATCGACGCCCACATCCGTCGCCTGTTCGCGCCCGCGGCGATGGCCGACCTGGTGGCCGAGGGGCAGCGCCGGGGCGTCGCCCTGGCGCCCGTGCTGACCCCCGCCGACGTGCTCGCCAGCGACCACTTCCGCGCCCGGCGGGCGACCGTGACGGTCTCGCTCGCCCCGGGGCTCGACGTCGAGATCCCGAACGGCTTCCTCGTGATGGACGGCGAGCGGGCCGGGATCCGGCACGGCCCGCCCGCCCTCGGCGAGCACGGCGACGCGGTGCTCGCCGAGGCGCGGGCGCGGCCGGCACGGCCCGCCCCGGCCGGGCCGCGTCCCGGGCGGCGGGGCCCACTCGAGGGGGTCCTCGTGCTCGACCTCGGCATCATCGTGGCCGGGGCCGAGACCGGCCGGATCCTCGCCGATGCCGGCGCCGACGTCATCAAGGTCGAGTCGAGCGCGTTCCCGGACGGCATGCGGGCGGCCAGCCCGGACCCGATGACCGACGCGCTTGCCGTCGCCCACCGGAACAAGCGCAGCCTCGGCCTCAACCTGCGCTCGCCGGAGGGCAAGGACGTCCTCCTGCGCCTCGCCGCGGGGGCCGACGTCGTGCTCGAGAACTTCAAGCCGGGCACCCTGCCGTCCCTCGGGCTCGGTTGGGATGCCCTGCGCCGAGCCAACCCGCGGCTCGTGCTGGCCAGCAGCAGCGCGTTGGGCCACGACGGCCCCTGGTCCACATGGATGGGCTACGGGCCGCTCGTGCGGGCCGCGGCCGGCCTCACCTACCTCTGGCGGTACCCCGGGACGGCCGACGGGTTCTGCGACGGGGTGACGATCGTTCCGGACCACCTCGTGGCCCGGGTCATGGATGCCGCCGTCGTGGCCGCGGTCCTGCGGGCGAAGCGGACCGGTGTCGGGACGCACATCACCGCGGCGCAGGCGGAGACGATCCTGGGCGTCCTCGGCGACGCGCTCGCGGCCGAGTCGGCGGGGTTCGGCCCGGTCGACGCCGGCTTCGGCGAGTGGGACACGCCGTGGGGCGTCTACCCCTGTGCAGGCGACGACGAATGGTGTGTCGTCACGGTGCGCGACGACTGCGACTGGGGCCGCCTCGTCGAGGCGATCGGGGCCCCCGCCTGGGCCACCGCCGCCGACCTTGCCACCACGGCCGGCCGGGCCGCGCGCCGGGCGGAGATCGACGAGGGGCTGGCCGGGTGGACCCGCTCGCTCGGTCCCGACGAGGTCATGCGCCGGCTCCAGGGCGCCGGCGTCCCGTCCGGGGCGATGCGCCGCGTCGACGAGGTCGCCGGCGACGCCCACCTGGCCGCCCGGGCCTTCACCGTCCCGATGACTCACCCCCGGTTGCCGGAGCCGTTCGCCGGCGAGGGACCGCCCGCGCACTCGCTCGGCCTGGCCGATCCGCCGGTGCGTCCGGCGCCGGTGCTCGGCGAGCACACCGGCGAGATCTGCCGCGAGATCCTCGAGATGCCGGCGGAGGAGATCGACCGCCTTGTGGCGGCCGGCGTCCTGGAGGGGCCGCCCAGGCGCAGCTGACGCTCAGGCTCTCGGTGCGGCCCAGTCTGTCGCAAACCGCAGCGACGACGGCCGCCACTCCACGCGGACGGTGCCCTCGTCGCCGGCGGTGAGCATGTAGCGCCTGCCCTTCGGCGTGAAGAACCCGGTCCCGGGGGTGAAGACCCTGCTCCCCTGCTTGATCGAGCCGTCCAGCACCAGGACGATCTGGTCGACGTCGTGGCTGTGGGTCGGCGTGACGTTCCCGGCGGCGTGGCGGACCATCAGCATGCTGTGGCCCTCGTCCTCGGCGTGGTTCACCAGCGCCTGGATCCACATCTCGGCGGAGACCTCGCGCTCGGGCATCGTGTGGATGTCGAAGTACGAGAAGTCGTGGACCGACGTGACCGGTCCCGAGGACTGCATCACGTCCCACGCGTAGGCCGGGTCGGCGTCGGTGGGCGGCTTGACCGGCATCTCGGCGACGTCCTCGGCGCCGGTCCCGTACACGATGGGCGCCGGCCGGAACTCGACGGCCACCGCGCCCTCCGGACCGGCCTCGACGGCATAGGTCCGGCCGGCCGGCGCGTAGCAGCCGGCCCCGGGGCCGCAGGGCCGGCCGTCGATGCGCAGCTCGCCCTCCACGACCAGCGTGACCTGCCCGACGCCGTGCCGGCGATGGGCGTCGCCGGCCCCGGGCTCATAGCGGAGCGCCAGGAGGCTCGACCCGCCGGGGTCGGTGTTGTCGACCAGCGCCCGGCCGTCGAGGCCCGCGTGACCCACGATCGGCGCAGGCGGCGCCTCGGCCATGTCGAACAGGGTCCAGCTCGCCGATGTCGCCATCGCTCCCTCCTCTGCTGCGGCCAATCTACATCCTGGATCCCGGAACGGTAGTGTCGCACCATGCGGTACGTACGGGTAGGCGCGTCGGGCCTGAAGGTGTCGGAGCTCGTCCTCGGCGCGGCGA
>DATFRN010000208.1:0-6259 GCA_035263165.1 Acidimicrobiales bacterium
CTCACCTCGCCCACATGGGCGATGCAGCGTTCCGAGTCCGCCCACGCCCTCCGGGGCACCGGTCAGACGCTGCAGTGGCTGGCCACCGACACCACGGACGGCGCAGGCGCGTGGTTCGTCGAACGGCGGCCCGACGGGGCGACATGGCAGCCCGGGACCCGGCAGGCCGATGTGACGGTGACCGGCCCGGCACGATCGCTGCTGCTGACCATGACCCGACGTCTCCCCCTCAGCGGCGAGGCCACCGGCATCAGCGTCGACGGCGACGCGGACCTCGCCCGGCACTGGCTCGACAACACCGCCCACGTCAGCGGCTGACCAGCCCCGGGGCACCTCCCGGACGCAAGAAACCCCAGGCCAAGGGCCTGGGGGTCTGGCTCGGGGGGAAGGGCTCGAACCCTCAGTCGGCTCGTGTCTCGCCGCCCCGACGCCAGCCTCGCTGGGTCGTTGGCACCCCCCCATCTGCGGCCACACCGCGGGTCGGACGTCCCGACCAAACCACGGCGGCCACATCACCAGGAGGTGGCCGCCGTTCGAGAGCCACGGCCCCAACGACCGCCACAGCGGGCGCCCGAGGCGGGCAGCCTGGCCAGCGCCGCCAAGGCCGCCGACCCGACGACCGCCCTGCTCGGCGGCAACGTCAAGGGGGCGACGAGCAGCCACGCCACGCCGGCACGGGACCGCTCACCGCGGGGTACGGATCGCCGATCCAGTCGCGTGGCTCTTGAACCTGGCTGATCTCTCGCCGCCGAGTTCCAGTCCCCGATTTGGAGGGCGAACTCGCTGGTCAGAGTTGCTCGGCGAGTTGCTCGGGGGGAAGGACTCGAACCCTCAATGACTGGACCAGAACCAGTAGTGTTGCCGATTACACCACCCCCGAAAGGCGGAGCGTCACCCTACCCGGGCCGCGGTGGGGGTCGCACGTCTTGTTCGGCCCTCAGCCGCCGTCGCCGGTGGCGTGGGTGGTCGAGATCGGGCTGTCGATCTTGGACTCGACGTGGCCGTCGATGTCGACCAGTCGGCCGAAGCCGATGATGCGCCCGATCGACACAGCGGCCGTCTCTTCCAGGTAGTCGTGCAGCGTGCCGCCCTTGTGGCTGGGCGACACCGAGGCCTGCAGGCCCAGCTCGCCGGCGATGGCCTCGGCCCGCAACGCGTGGTAGCCGTTGGTGACCAGGACCGCCCGGGTCATGTGGCGGTCGCGCAGGATGCGGGCCGCGGCGGCCAGGGACTCCCACGTGTTGGCGCCGTGGTCCTCACGCAGGATGGCCGACGACGGCACGCCGGCGTCCTCCAGGTAGGCGGCGCTGGTCTGGGCCTCGGTGCAGCGGTCGCCCGGCCGCTTGCCGCCGGTCACCACCAGCCGCCGGGCCAGCCCGTCGTGGTACAGGGAGAGCGCGTGGTCGAGCCGCTGCTCGAGCACCGGCGACGGGTGGCAGTTGTACTGCGCCGCCCCCAGCACGACGATGGCGTCGGACGCCCGGGCCCGGTCGTGGCGGGCGGCCCACCACACCTGGACGAACGTCACCGCCACGTAGAGGGCCACCAGGGCCAGGGCCACCAGTCCCAGCCGGATCGCCCAGCGGCGCACCGGGTGCGGCGACCGCCCCCGGCCCTTCGTGCCCCCCTGCCGGCCCCCAGGCCGGCGCAACACGGTCGTCACAGCCGGGCGCGGGCGTCCCGCAGCCGGGCGAGCGTGCGCTCGCGACCCAACACGACCAGCGACTCGTACAGCGGCGGCCCCACGCTGCGCCCGGTCACCGCCACCCGCACGGGGGCCTGGGCCCGCCGCATGTCGGGCGCCCCGTCGGCCTTCACGAACCCGGCGGTGACGGCGGCGCCGGCCAGCGCAGCCTCGACCGCCCCGGCCTCCCACGGGCAGCCGTCGAGCGCGGCCGCCGCGGCGTCGAGCATCGCCACCGCCCGCTCGCCCAGCCGGACCACGCCCTTCTGCCACGACTCGTCGTCGACCGCCAGCTCGTCGTCGCGCAGGAAGTCGATCATCGGCTCGACCTCGGCCAGCGTGCGCACCCGCTCCTGCACCAGCGGGGCGATGGGCGCCAGCACGTCCTCGCTGGCCTGGCCGTGGGTGAGGTGGGGCCGGGCCCGCTCGAGGAACTCGACCGTGCCGAGCGCCCGGATGTACTCGGCGTTGACGTGGGACAGCTTCTTCATGTCGAAGAAGGCGGGCGACGGGTTGACGTCCTCCAGCCGGAACCCGTCCACGATCTCGTCGAGCGGCCGGATCTCGACCCCGTCGGACGGCCCCCACCCCAGCAGCGCCACGTAGTTGACCATGGCCTCGGGCAGGTAGCCGGCGTCGCGGAACGCGGCCACCGCCATCGACTCGCGCCGCTTGGACAGCTTCTTGCGGTGCTCGTCGACCAGCACCGGCAGGTGGGCGAACACCGGCCGGTGGTCGTAGCCGAGCGCCTCGCCGATGAGGAGGTACTTGGGCGTGCCGTTGAGGTGCTCCTCGCCCCGGACCACGTGGGTGATGCCCATGTCGACGTCGTCGACCAGGTTGGCCAGCAGGAAGGTGGGGATGCCGTTGGACCGCACGAGGACGAAGTCCTCGAGCTTGGCGTTGTCGAACGTGACCTGGCCCCGCACGGTGTCGGCGAAGGAGGTCGTGCCGCCGTCGGGCACCCGGAACCGCAGCGCGGTGCCCGGGCCCTGGGCCAGGCCCCGCTCGCGGCAGTGCCCGTCGTAGCCCGGGGGACCGCCCCGCTCGCGCGCCCGCCGCTGGATCTGCTCGGGGGTGCAGTCGCACCAGTAGGCCCGCCCGCCGGCCCGCAGCTTGTCGGCCGCCTCGGCGTAGAGGTCGAGCCGGTCGCTCTGGTGCACCGGCTCACCGTCCCACTGGAGGCCCAGCCAGGTGATCTCGTCGAGGATGTCGTCGGTGAGCTCGGGCCGGTTGCGCTCGGTGTCGGTGTCTTCGATGCGGAGGACCATCTCGCCGCCCTGTTGCCGTGCGACCAGCCAGTTGTAGAGCACGGTGCGCGCACCGCCGACATGGAGATACCCCGTCGGGGAGGGCGCGAACCGGAGGCGTGGCGTGACGGCGGCCATCCACGCCAGGCTAACGCCGGGGTGTGACGGTCTCAGCGGCGGGCCGGCGCCTTGCCCCGCGAATCGGGGGCGGCGCCGCTGCGGCCCCGGCCCGACCCCGGGCCCCGGTTGGCCCCGGGCTTGGGCCCGGCGGCCTCGCGGCCCTGGTCGGCGGGCTCGGCGGTGCCGTCCCCGGCCAGGCCCAGCTCCGACCGCAGCTCGTCGAGGAGCGGGTCGACGCTCTCCAGGTCGACCTCGTCCTCCAGGTCCTCGTCGGGGACCGGCTCGATCTCCGCCTCGGGGGTGTCGTCGGCGGCGCGCTCGGCCCGGGCCGCCGCCTCCGCCTCGACCGCGATCTCGGCCGCCGGCGCGTCGACCTCCGACACGGTGGCGTCGACCTCGGCCTGCAGCCTGGCCGCCTTGCGGCCGCTGAGCGTGGCCAGGTGGGCCGCGGCCGCAGCATCGAGGGCGCCGGCGTTGGCGGCCAGCCCGGCCTCGGCCCGCCGGCGGGCGTCGTCGATCGCGGCCAGCTGCCGCTCCCCCGCCTCGACCCGCGCCCGGGCGTCCCGCCAGCGCATGGCGAACACCCGGGCCGCGCCGGTGAGGGTGGCGGCGTCGGCCCGCTGGCCGCCCCGGGCCGCCTCCTCCGCCTGGACCAGCGCCCGGCGGGCCAGCGTGCGCCCGTCGGCCGCCTCGGCGTGGGCGGCGGCCACGTCCTCGGCCACCGCGACCCGGTCGCGGGCCAGCCGCACGATCTCCTCGCGCAGCTGGCGGTCGCGCTCGCGGGCGGCGGCGATGGCCTCCTCGACCGCCCGGCGGGCATCCGCGGGCCGCAGCGGGCCCGGACCGGTCTCTGGGTACATGGCTGGCGGCATCGATCACCCCTCGGGAGAGCTGCAAATGTGCAGGGGAAGCTGCGCACCCGCGACGCAGGGTGGCACTGAGTTTACGGAAGGCGACGGCGGCGGCCGCGATCCGCTCAGTTCGGCGAGCGGAGATGGTCGAGGAGCAGGGCGTTGAGCCGGTCGGGGGCGGCCTCGGCGATCCAGTGGCCGACGCCCTCCAGCACCTCGAACCGGTAGGGCCCCTCGACGAACCGGGCGGTGGCCTCGGCCGCCTCCCGGCCGAGCGCGGGGTCGCCGTCCGACCACACGTACATCGTCGGCTCGACGATCGGGCCGAGCCCGTCGACCAGCGACAGGTCGGCGGCCCGGTACCAGTTGAGCGCCGCCCGCATCGCCTCGTGGGTGCCGAGCGCCTTGACGTAGGGCTCGCCGCCGCCCTCGGGCATGCCGCTGGCCGCGAACAGCAGCCGGAAGAACTGGTGGTCGTCCCGGACGAAGCTGTCCTCGGACCCCTCGGCCCGGAAGATCTGGAAGTAGCTCGACCGCTGGGACTGGTCGCCGCCCAGGCTGCCGGACAGCGCCTGCCCCATCGCCCCGGGGTGGGGCGTGGACAGCACCGTGAGCGTCCGCAGCCGCTCGGGGTGGCGGCCGGCCGCCTGCCAGGCCACCGCGCCGCCCCAGTCGTGGCCGACGAGGTGGAAGCGGTCGAATCCCAGCGCGTCGGCCACGCCCAGCACGTCGGCCAGGAGCTCGGACGACCGGTAGGCCTCGACCTCGGCCGGGCGGGCCCGGGGCGAGTAGCCCCGCTGGTCGAACGCGCACGCCCGGTAGCCGGCCCCGGCCAGGGCGGCGATCTGGGGCGACCACGACAGCGATGTCTGGGGGAAGCCGTGCAGGAGGAGCACCGGCTCGCCGTCCTCGGGCCCGTCGATGCGGGCGTCGAAGGTCAGTGGCCCGACCGTGACGTCGATGGTTGACTCGGCCATGGCCGAGGCTGTCAGAGGGCCAGGAGGCTGCGCCAATCGGCTCGGTGGGCGTCGGCGACCTCGTCGGGCGTCTTCAGCAGGACCTCGTCGGGCACGAGATCGACCACCCGCCGCTGCTCGGGATAGTGGTGCGGGCTGGCCACCTCGGCGAACAGCGGCTGCCGGTAGGCGATGAGGTCGGGCGGCGCGTCGCCCAGGAAGCCCCACACGGTGAGCGCCACGGTCATGTCGGGCAGGACCGGCGCCCGGCCGAACAGCGACGCCCGCTTGAGGGCCACGCCGGTGCACCCGGCCAGGGCGTCCTCCTCGCGCTCGTCGGGGGCGAGCTGGAGCCGGCCCGCGAACCGGCGGGCCAGCACGAACACGTAGCCCTGGTCGGGGCCCTGGGCGCCGAGGCGGTCGCCCCGCTCGAACCCGACGTCGGAGTCGCCCGGCCGGTCGGGCCGCCACGACTGCGGTCGACGGGGCGGCGACTCGTAGCTGCGCACGTGGCGGATCGCCGGCTGCGGGACGTACTCGGGTGCGGCCACGCCGTGAGGCTAATCGTCGGCGTGGAGCAGCCCGAAGACGAGCGAGTCGACCAGGGCCTGCCAGGACGCCTCGATGACGTTCTCGCTCACCCCGATCGTCGACCAGGCGCGATCGCCGTCGGTCGAGTCGATGAGGACCCGCACCACCGCGCCCGTGGCCGCCGCGCCCTCCAGCACCCGCACCCGGTAGTCGGTGAGGTGGATGCGCCCGAGCGCCGGGTAGCGCTGGGTCAGCACGTCCCGCAGGGCGGCGTCGAGGGCGTTGACCGGGCCGTTGCCCTCGCCGATCGCCACCAGCCGCTCGTCGCCGGCCCACACCTTCACGGAGGCCTCGGTGTCGATGATCGACTCGCCGTCCTCGATCGGCGCCCCGCCCCGCGTTGCGTTGCGGTGGTAGGTGGTGACCCGGTAGCCCTCCAGCCGGAAGTAGGGCTGCGACCAGCCGGTCGCCTCCCGCATGAGCAGCTCCAGCGAGGCGTCGGCCGCCTCGAACTGGTAGCCCTCGGCCTCCAGGTGCTTCAGCCGCTCGGACAGCTCGGCCGCCGACCGGTCGTCGAGGTCGACGCCGAACTCCTTGGCCTTGAGCGACATGCCGGCCCGGCCCCCGAGGTCGGACACCAGCACCCGGGTGTGGTTGCCGACCACGGTGGGGTCGATGTGCTCGTAGCTGGCGCCGCCGACCCGGCCGAGCGCCGAGGTGTGCAGGCCGCCCTTGTGGGCGAAGGCCGACGACCCGACGTAGGGGTCGGCGGCATGGGGCGGCAGGTTGACCAGCTCGGCCACGTGCCGGCTCACCGCGGTCAGCCGGTCGATGCGGCCCTCGGGCAGGCAGGTGATGCCCATCTTG
>DATFRN010000209.1:0-3512 GCA_035263165.1 Acidimicrobiales bacterium
CCGCCCGACCGCACGCTGGGCGACGGCGGCGGGTAGATGACCGCCCGCGAGCGCGGCTCGGTCACCGTCGAGCTGGTGCTGATCTTCCCGGTGCTGCTCGGGTTCCTGTTCCTGATGGTGGCGGCCGGCCGGCTGTCCGACGCCAAGAGCGACGTGGTCGCGGCGACGGCCGATGCCGCCCGGGCGGCCTCCCTCCAGCGCACCCAGGCGGCCGCCGAGGCCCAGGCCGAGGAGGCCGCGCAGGACACCGTGTCGGGCGAGCGGCTCAACTGCCAGGGCGGTCCCGACGTCACGACCACGTTCCTCGGCGGGTTCGGCCCCGGCGGCACGGTCCACGTGGTCGTGCACTGCGCGGTCGCGACCAGGGACCTCACCCTCGTCGGCCTGCCGGTCACCGTCGACCTCCACGACGAGGCGTGGGAGCCGATCGACACCAACCGGAGCTTCTGACGTGGACGGGCGGGGGGGTGTGGACGACGACCGGGGCGTGGTGACCGCCTTTGTGGTGATCTTCGCCGTGGCGCTGGTGTTCATGTGCGGCCTCGTCCTCGACGGCGGCCGGCTGCTGGCGGCCCACCGCCAGGCCCGGGACGTGGCCGACTCGGCCGCCCGGGCCGGGGGCCAGGCCATCTCCGATCCCGCGGTGCGGGCGGGTCGCGAGGTCATCCTCGATCCCGACCGGGCCCACGACGAGGCCTGCGCCTTCCTGGCCCGCACGCCCTATCCCTGCTCCGGCGGGTCGACCGTGCACGTGGACGGCAACCAGGTCGACGTGACCGTCGTCGGCACGTTCACCCCGTCGATGCTGCCGACCGGCTCGTCCGAGGTCACCGAGGACGGCCACGCGTGCGTGGCCGTCGGCATCACCGTGGACGAGACCTGCGGCTCCGGTGGCTAGACGGGCTCGGCCGTCCAGGCGATGTCGGGCGGCCGGACCGAGGCGCACCGGGGGTCGCCGCAGCGGTCGGTGAGGCCGACCCGGCCCACCAGCCGGCGGCCGGGGGCGTCGGCCTCGGCCACGACGCCGGGGTCGACCGCGTCGAGCCGGAGCTTGGCCGCCCGGAACAGGTGGAAGGCGCCCGCGCCGTCGACCTCGCCCCAGGGCAGCCCGACCGACCGGTCGCCCCGGGACCCGTACACGTAGCCGCCCCCGAAGTCGGGCCGCCCGTCGTCGCCGGCCCGCACCCGCACCTCGAAGGTCCAGGTCACCTCGTCGGCGTCGCCCGGCTGGAGCTCGGTGGCCCCGCCGGTGCGGTGCTTGAGCCCGACGTGGACGTTCTCGTAGGTCTGCCCCTCGGGCCCGGGCCCGCAGGAGCGGCCGGGCAGGTCGTGGCCGACGATGGTGACGAGCATCCGGTCATCCTCGCGCCAGACTCGGGCGATGACACCGGGGGTGGACGAGGACCTGGCGCTGGCACTGCGGCTGGCGGACGCCGCCGACGAGATCAGCCGGGCCGGCTTCACCGGCGCCGCCATCGACCACCGGCTCAAGGCCGACGGCTCGCCGGTGTCGGCCACCGACGTCGCCGTCGAGCGCCGCATCCGGGCGCTGGTGGCCGAGGCCCGACCGGCCGACGGGATGCTGGGCGAGGAGGTCGGGGCCTCGGGCCCCGCCGGGCGGCGCTGGATCGTCGACGGGATCGACGGCACGGTGCTGTTCGTGGCCGGTCGCCGGGGGTGGGCGACCGAGATCGGCCTGGAGGTCGACGGCGAGGTCGTGGTGGGCGTGTCGACCGAGCCCGTGACCGGGCGGCGCTGGTGGGCGGCCCGGGGGCGGGGTGCGTGGCTGTCGGGGCCCGCCGGCGGGCCCCCCTCGCGGCTGGCGGTCCGCGCGCCGGATGGCGCCGCCCTGGCCGCCGCCCCCTGGACCGTCATCCCCCCGCTCGACGCGCTGGCGGGGGAGCAGCGGCGGCTGGCCGAGCGGCTGGGCGCAGCCGCCGGCGCCTACGTCCCGCCCACCGAGCACGGCGCCCTGTTCGTGGCCGACGGGCGGGCGGCCGTGTGCCTCCAGACCGGCGGCGGGCCCTGGGACTTCGCCGCCCTGTCGGTGATCGTGGCGGAGGCCGGCGGCCGGTTCAGCGACCTGGCCGGGCGGCCGGACATCTACGGCGGGGGGCCGGCGCTGTTCTCCGACGGCCGGGTCCACGACGCCGTCGTGGCCGCCCTAACGGCTTGAGTCCGGTCACCCGCTGCCACGCCCGTGACGCGCGGTTCGGGGCCGGGGGCGCTACAACGGTGTCATGAGCCAGCGACCCCTGTCGGCGATCGTCCTCGCAGCGGGCCAGGGCACCCGCATGCGGTCGGCCCGGCCCAAGCCGCTGCACATGCTGTGTGGCCTCCCGCTGGTGCACTACGTGCTCGACGCCGTGGCCGGCTGCGACGCCGGCACGGCCGTCGTGGTCGTCGGCCACAGCGCCGAGGAGGTCATCAAGTCGCTCCAGCAGGACGGCAGCCCGCTGCCGCTCGAGTTCGTGGAGCAGCGGGTCCAGCGGGGCACCGGCGACGCCGTGGCCGTCGGCCTGACCGGCCTGCCCGACGAGCCCGAGGACGACGACGCCGAGGACGGCGACGTCATCGTGCTGCCGGGCGACACGCCGCTGGTCCGGCCCGAGACCCTGGCCGCCCTGGTGCTGGAGCACCGGCTGTCGGGGGCGGCGTGCACGCTGCTCACCGCCCGGCTCGACGACCCCAGCGGCTACGGCCGGGTGGTGCGGGACAAGGACGGGCGGGTGCGCCGCATCGTCGAGCACCGCGACGCCAACGCCGCCGAGCTGGGCATCGACGAGATCAACACCAGCATCTACGTCTTCCGGCGCAGCCTGCTGGCCCCCGCCCTGCGCCGCATCGCGCCCGACAACGCCCAGGACGAGCTGTACCTGACCGACGTGGTCGAGGTGCTGGCCGGCGCCGGCCACCCCGTGGTGTCGCTGGCCGCGACCGACCCCGGCGAGACCCAGGGCGTCAACGACCGCCTGCAGCTGTCGGTGGCCGAGGCCGAGCTGCGGCGGCGGACCAACGAGCACTGGATGCGCTCGGGCGTGACGATCGTCGACCCGGCGGCCACCTACATCGACGCCCTGGTCACGCTGGCCGAGGACGTGACCCTGTTCCCCGGCACGATGCTGCGGGGCACGACGTCGGTGGGCACGGGCAGCGAGATCGGCCCCGGCTGCCGCCTGACCGACACGGTGGTGGGCGAGCGGGTCCGCATGAGCGAGTCGGTCGCCGCCCTCGCCGAGATCGGCGACGGCGCCAGGGTCGGCCCGTTCGCGGTCCTGGAACCCGGCACCCGCGTGGCCCCCGGCGTGGTGATCGGGCCGGGACCGGCCTGAAGGAGTCCTCGCCTGCGGCGAGAAGGCTCGGTGCGGGGCGGGGGCGGTGGGGGGCGACTCACGGGCGTCGGCGGCCGGCTGGCGGCGGCCGGCATGGGCAGGTGACCTGGGGCCCGTCGGCGCGTGGGTGGCACGGGGGTAGTGCCGGCACCCGCGTCGCCCCCGGCGTGGTCATCGGGC
>DATFRN010000210.1:0-7574 GCA_035263165.1 Acidimicrobiales bacterium
CCACCCGCCCACCCGCCGGCGCCCACGCCCCCGCTGCCGACCGATCCACATCGCCACCCCCGACCACCGCCGCACCGCACCCCGCCACCACCCCCACACCCGCCGGCGCCCCGTCCACAGCCCCGCACCCGCCCGCCGCCCCACCGCGCCCCGCCGGCAGCCGGGGGCGCTGACGCCGTGTCCGAGGCCGCCGTCCCCCTTCCCGCGCCCGCGCCGCCCGCTGGTCCGCCAGGGGGCCGGGCGCCGCGGTGGCAGGCCGACACGGCGCTGGTGGTCGCCGCCTTCTTCTTCGGGACCACGTTCATCGTCGTGCAGGACGCGGTCGCCGAGTCCGATCCCCTCCCCTTCCTCGCCGCCCGGTTCCTCATCGCCGGGGCGGTGCTGGCCGTCCTCGGGCGGCGGCGGCCGGCGTCGCCCCGGGAGGTGCGCCACGGCCTCGTCGCCGGCGTCGCCCTGCTGGCCGGCTACATCCTCCAGACCGTCGGCCTCCAGTACACGACCCCCGCCACGTCGGCGTTCATCACCTACCTGCTGGTCGTGTTCGTCCCCCTCCTGACGTTCGCCTTCCTGCGCCGGCGCCCGCACCCGCTCACGCTGGCCGGGCTCGTCCCCGCCGTCGTCGGCCTGGTCCTGCTGACCGGCGGCGCCGACGCCAGCTTCGGCAAGGGCGAGGCGCTCACCCTCGGCTGCGCCGTCGCCTTCGCGGCCCACCTCGTCATCGTCGGCGAGACAGCGGGGCGCCACGACGCCATCCGCTTCACCTGCGTCCAGGTCACGACCGTCGGCGTGGCCTGCCTGGCCGCCAGCGTGGTCACCGCCGACCTCAGCCTGTCGGCCGGCGCACTGGGCGCGGCCGCCTTCACCGGCGTGTTCGCCACCGCCCTCGCCTTCGCCGCCATGGTGTGGGCGCAGCGGGTGGTCAGCCCGTCGCGGGCGGCGCTCATCCTGCTGCTCGAGCCGGTCTTCGCCGCCCTGCTGTCGGGCCTGACCGGCGACGCGCTCACGCCGTCGCAGCTGGCCGGCGGCGCACTGATCCTGGCGGCGGTGGCGATCGCCGAGGTGCTGCCGCCGTATCTGACCGCCCGCCGGGCCGCCGTGGGACACTCGACGCCGTGAGCGCCAGGGCCGAGACCATCGAGCAGAGCGGGCGGCGCATCGGCGGCCACGCCTGGGTCGAGCTGCGCCTGTTCGAGATCGTGGGCGGCTGGGTGACGTCGGTCCCCGAGCTGGAGGCCAAGGCCACGCTCGCCGCCCAGAGCCACCACCACGCCTGGCACGCCGAGCTGTGGCACGGCCTGCTGCCGGCCGTCCCCCACCTGCCGGTCGCCGACCTGGTGGCCCCGCCGAGCGAGGGCGTGGCGGCGCTGCTGGCCGCCCTGGCCGAACCGGGCGACGACGGGAGCAGGATCATCGAGCGGCTGGTCGGCCTGTACCGGGTGACGGTCCCGGCCCTGATCGCCGCCTACCAGGACCACCTCGCCCGCACGACTCCGATCGCCGACGGCCCCACGATCCGGGCGCTCCACCTGGTCCTGGCCGACGAGGAGGCCGACCGCCTGGCGGGCGAGGACCTGCTCGCCGCCGTCGTCACCGACCCCACCGCGACCGGGCGCGCCGCGGCCCAGGAGTCACACCTGCGGGCACTCCTCGGCTAGCTACCCGACCAGCCGGCGATCTGGCGCAGCAGGCCGGTGCTCATCGGCGGGGCCGGCTCACCCGCCCCGCTGGCCCGGAGGAACGCGGCGATCTCCACGACCGCGCCGAGGTCCGCCCGGCCGGGCAGCGGCTGCCCGGCGAGGATGTCGTCGGCGTCCACGGTCGTGAGCTCGATCCAGGCCATTCACCCACGCGAACGCTGAAAGCCCCCGTGAGGTTACGCAGGGTGCGCCGACCCGCTCAGCCGGCGGCTGCGGCGGTGCGGTCGAGGTGCCGGCGCAGCGACGCCAGCGCCCGGTGCTGCAGCGCCTTGATCGCCCCCTCGCGCTTGTGCAGCAGCTCGGCGACCTCCTCGACCGACAGGTCGGCGACGATGCGCAACAGCACGACGTCCCGCTGATCGGGCGACAGCACCGCCAGCAGGTCCCGCACCTGATCGCCGGACATGTCGGCGAAGGCGTCCTCCTCGACGTCGCCCCACCCCAGGCTCTCCTCGACCCCGGCGTCACCCCGGGTCGGCGGCTGGCGGCTGCTGCGCCGGCGGTCGTCGATCATCCGGTGGTGGGCGATGGTGAACAGCCACGACCGGAACCCCGCCTCGTCGCCCTGGAAGCGGTCGAAACTGCGGTGGACCTGGGCGAAGACGTCGTTGGTCAGCCCGTCGGGATCGCTGGCCCGGTGCCAGCGCAGGTACGACGCCACCTGCCCGGCCAGCTGGCGGTAGAGGTACTCGAAGCACAGCGAGCAGCCCGCCTTCGCCTCGGCGATGACGTGAACCAAGCCCGCCGGCCGGGCCGCCAGCCGTTGGGGAACGCACTGCCCGGGCCCGGGCCAGGACGACCGTCGTGGGCCTGGCGGGTCGTCGCCGACCCCCGGGTCACCGCCCTCGGATCGCGTCCGGGCCGGCCTCGTACGTTCCTCGGTGAGCTGCACGCCGCTTCCCTCCCCTTGGGTCATCACTGACCGTGGGTGCTTAGCGCTCTGATTCGCCCGGGGCTCACACTACCCAAACTGCGGTTGCCGTCATCACCCAACGCTTCGGGTGGCCTCGGGGCCGGCGATCGAGGACGGAATCTCGGGCTCCGGAGGTGGTCACTCTTGACCGCCCCGGTATCCTTTAGCCCGCTTCGGGTTCCCGGGTGGGGACCCCTATGCATCGAGTCGACCGCCGCGACTCTCCCGCACCCTGCGGGGGGTGCCGGGGACTCCCGACGGACCGAGCAACAACGAGAAGGACGTTACGTTGCCCAAGGAGCGCGTCGAGCGCGACGAGGAAGATCTCGTTCGGCTCTACCTGACCGATATCGGGCAGTATCCCCTGCTCACCAAGGACGACGAGGTCCGCTTGGCCCAGGCGATCGAGGCCGGGAACGCCGCCCGGCTCGAGCTCGAGGCCGAAGGTCGCGCCCTCCCGCCGTCCCGCAAGCGCGAGCTGCGCCGGTCCTCGCGCGACGGCGAGGACGCGGAGCGGACGTTCGTCCAGTCGAACCTGCGGCTGGTCGTGTCGATCGCCAAGAAGTACCAGGCGTCGGGTCTGCCCCTCCTCGATCTCATCCAGGAGGGCAACCTGGGCCTGATGCACGCCGTCGAGAAGTTCGACTGGCGCAAGGGCTTCAAGTTCTCGACCTACGCAACGTGGTGGATCCGCCAGGCGATCACCCGTGGCATCGCCAACACGGGGCGTACGATCCGGCTCCCCGTCCACGCCGGCGACACGCTGGCCCGGCTGCAGAAGGCGCGGGCCCGGCTCGAGCTCAAGCTCGGCCGCCCGGCGACCCTGGCCGAGCTGTCGGCCGAGGTCGAGATGCCGGAGGACAAGGTCACCGAGGCGCTGCGGTTCGCCGCCGAGCCGCTGTCGCTGTCCGAGCCGCTGCGCGAGGACGGCGATGCCGAGCTGGGCGACGTGGTCGAGGACCGCTCGGCCGAGTCGCCGTTCGAGGTGGCCGCCACGGCGTTGCTGCCCGAGGAGATCAACCGGCTGCTGGCCCCGCTCGACGAGCGCGAGCGCGAGATCCTCAAGCTGCGGTTCGGCCTCGACCGGGGCGAGCCCCGCACGCTGGAAGAGGTGGGCGAGCACTTCAACCTCACCCGCGAGCGCATCCGCCAGATCGAGGCCCGGGCGATGTCGAAGCTGCGCCACCCGTCCTCCGACACCGGCGCCCGCGACCTCCTCGCCGTCTAGGCGGTCAGCTAGCCTCCCGCCCTCTCGGCGGTAGGAGGCGGGATCGTGAACCTCGGCGCACCAGAGCTGCTCATCCTCGCGTGGCCGGTCCTCACGCTGGGCCTGACGATCTGGGCGCTGGTCGACGCGGCGGGGCGCCCGGACGAGGCCTGGCAACGGGCGGGGCAGACCCGCGCACTGTGGATCGTGCTGTTGGCCCTCGGGCTGGTGTTCTGCATGCTCGGGCTGATCGTCGCCCTGATCTACCTGCTGTCGATCCGCCCGCAGCTCAATCGGGCCATGGGCGGTCCGCCGCCGCCCTACCCGCCGTACCCGCCCTACCCGCCGACGGGGCCGACCGACGCGCCCTAGCTCATCCCCGTCCGCTCGAGGATCTCGTCGAGCCGCAGCACCTCGTCGGTGGTGACGACGCCGACGAAGCGGTCCTCCCCGTCGACGATGGCGAGCACGTCGGTGTCGCCCCGCTCCATCGCCTCCACCGCGTCGCGCACGAGCCAGGTGGTGCGCCCGCTGGGCCCGGCGACCCGGGCGATGGTACGGATGTCGGTGCTGGCCCACGCCTCCCGACGGATGGCGACGACCTCGTCGAGCACCGCCATGCCGAGGTAGCGATTGGCGTCGTCGACGACCGGCACCGACCGTCGGCGGTGGCCCACCAGGTGGACCGACAGGAACTCCTCGACCGTGGCGTCGGGGGGCACCGTCCGCACGTCGGTGGCCATGACCGCGCTGATCGGCAGCTCGAATCGGCGCTCCAGGTGCCCGAGCCGCCCGGCCCGCTGGTGGACCGCCACCGACGACTCCCCCATCAGCAGCTGGGCCGCGGCGGTGGCGAGCAGAGCGGGGACGACGAAGCCCGGCCGGCCGGTCGTCTCGGCCACGAACATGAGGGCGGCCAGCGGCGTCCGGTACCCGGCGCCCAGGAAGGCGGCCATGCCCACGACGACCAGCAGGTCGGCGTGGTCGAGCCCGATGGCGTCGCTCGCCACCCGCCCCACCAGCGCCCCGGTCACGACCAGCGGGATGAACAGCCCGCCCACGCCGCCGCCCCCGTAGGTGGCGAACACGGCGCCCACCCGCAGCACGAGGATGAGCAGGACGAGCCACACCCCGTGGGCGGGATCGGTGGCCCAGGTGATGACGTCGTAGCCGGGGCCCAGCGTGAGCGGCTTGTCGGCGGCGAGGTCGGCGATGAGGGCCAGCGCCGCCAGGGTGGCACCGGCGACGGCGATGCGGGCCGGCCATGGGGTGTCGACCACCCGGGGCAGCGTGCGCAGGGCGCGGATGCCGGCGCTGAACAGGCGGGCCCCGACCCCACACAGCACCCCGACCAGCAGCGCCCCGGCCAGGTCGCGCCAGTCGAAGGGCGGGTTGCCGGCCACCGGAAGGAGGCGGTCGGTGCCGAAGGCCAGCGCCGAGGTCACGTAGCCGGCCGCCGCCGCCACCATGGCGGGCAGCACGTTGCGGCGGGCGACGTCGGCCCGGTAGGGCACCTCGATGGCGAACAGCGCCCCGGTGGCCGGCGCCTTGAAGATGGCGGCCACACCCGCGGCGGCCCCCGCCACCAGCAGGAGCTTGGCGTCCTCCCGGGAGAAGAAGCGCGAGAAGCGACGCTGGACGGCCGCACCGATGCTGGAGCCGACGTAGATCGACGGGCCCTCGAGGCCCAGCGCCCCGCCGTACCCGATGGTGGCGATGCTGGCCATGACCCGCCCGACGACCGGCCGAGGGTCGATCCGCTCGGGCCCGGTGTCGTGGAAGCTGCGGACGTACTCGTCGGCGGTCGCCCGGTTGCTGCTGCCGGCGACCCAGCGCAGGCAGAGGGCGGCGACGGCCAGGCCGACGACAGGGGCGGCGGCCTGGAGCCACAACGGCCGATCGGCCAAGGTGTCGAGCAGGCCGTCGAGCGTGACCTTCTGGATCACGACGACGGCCAGGCCGACGAGCACGCCGGTGAGGGCCGCGAGCAGGAATGTCTGCTGGGTCCGGCGGCCGATCTCGCGCGCCTCGGCCTGCCGGTGGACGGGCAGCAGTGGCCGCGTGGCGCGCATAGAGCGCCGACATTAGATGGCGGCCGCATGCCCGCCGGAAGGCACTGCGCAGTGCGGCTTTGTAGCCACTTTTGGTGGCCGACGGAGGGGCCGGAGCGGAGCCCTGTGGCGAAGCGGCTACGCTCGCCCGCATGAAGAAGCTGCTTCTCCTCATCGTGATCGCCGCGCTCGCCACCGTGGCTGCGAAGAAGGTTCGCGCCGCCTCCTGAGTCCCGGCGAGCCGGTCCTCGACGCTTTCGCCGACGCTGCGCCCCACGCTCCCGCCAAACGGGCGGCCGGGGAGCGCGGTGCCGGCGCCGGGGACCGCCACCGATCCCAGAGCCAGCGGGCCGCCAGGCCGGTCCCGACGGCCGCGACCACGGCGCCGCCCCCCACGGCGGCGTGGCGGGGTGCGGGCATCGGCACCCGCTCCCGCAGCGGCACCCGGCGCGTGAACCTACGCACCTCCCAGCCTTCGCGACGCGCGGCCCGCAGCAGCTCGCGGTCGGGGTTCACCGCCACCGGGTGGCCGACCGCCTCGAGCATCGGCCGGTCGCTGGCCGAGTCGCTGTAGCCGTACGAGGCCGACAGGTCGATGCGGTCGCGCTCGGCCGCCGCCTGCATGGCGATGACCTTGGCCGGGCCGTAGCAGTACAGCTCGGTGCGGCCGGTGTAGCGGCCCCGGTCGTCGAGCTCGGCCCGGGTGGCCAGGACCTCGTCGACGCCCAGGTACTGGGCGAGGGGGACGACGATCTCCTCGGGCGAGGCCGACACGATGAACACCTTGCGACCGGCGGTGCGATGCTCGCGGATGAGCTCGAGCGCCTCCTCGTAGACGATGGGCTCGACCACGTCGACCAGCGTCTCGCGCACGATGTCGGTGATCTCGGCCTGGTCCCAGCCCACGGTGAGCCGCAGGACCGAGTCGCGCAGCTTGTCGAGCTTGGCCTGGTTGGCGCCGAACTGGGAGTAGACGAGCTGGCCCCACGCCGCCCGCAGCAACATGCGGCGCGACAGGAGGCCGGCCCGGTGCAGCGGGCCGCTGAACGCCACCATCGACGCCTTGGCGATGACCGTTTTGTCGAGGTCGAAGAAGGCCGCCTCCATGGGGATCGACGCTAGCACAGATGTGACTCTTGACTGGTTTCGGTCTGTCTGACTATCTTTAGCGGCCTTCCCTACTCGCCCACTCGGGGCCTCGCGCAGTTCGCGCTCTCTTCGTCGCGGAGGTCTCGTCGTGCTCGTTTCGTGCTGGTCGGTCAAGGGTGGGGTGGGCACCACTGTGGTCGCCGCTGCCCTGGCGATGCTGCTGGCCGCCCGCTCGGCCGCGGGCTCGGTGTTGGCCGACCTCGCGGGCGACTGCCCGGCGGTGCTCGGCCTCCCCGAGCCGCCGCGGGAGTCACCGGGCCTGTCGGCGTGGCTGGCCGCGGGGCCGGAGACCCCGGCCGACGCCCTGCTCCGCCTCGAGGTCCCGGCGGCCCCGGGCGTGGCGCTCCTCCCCCGTGGCGACCCGACCCGCCGCCCGGGGCCCGGCCGCCCCGCCCTGCTGGCGGCGGTCCTCGACGAGGGCCCCCGCCCCACGGTGGCCGACTGCGGCCGTCTCCCATCGCCCGTGGCCACCGACCTGGCGACCCGCGCCCGCCAGTCCCTCCTGGTGCTGCGCCCGTGCTATCTCGCTCTCCGCCGCGCCGCCCAGTGCCCCCTCC
>DATFRN010000211.1:0-2574 GCA_035263165.1 Acidimicrobiales bacterium
CGGCGGCGACCGTCTGCTCGGGGGACCCGCGCTCCGCCGCCGGCTGGGCTCGGTCTAGGGCTCGGTCGACTCGGCGGACTCGGGCTCGGCCGTGCCGGCCTGGGGCTCGGCGACGGATTCGGGCTCGGCGGGCTCGGGCTCGGCGGCGGATTCGGGCTGGGCGGATTCGGGCGCCGAGGCTTCGGGGTCGGCCGCTGGCTCGGTGGTCTCGGCCGGGGCGGCGTCGCCGTTGCCTGCTGGCGGGTAGAAGATGTACAGGCCGCGGATGACGTCGAGGAGGCGGGCGCCGGTCCAGCCCTCGCTGAGGTGGACCGTGACCACGCTGCCGTTGGCGTGGACCTGGGTCACGCCGCCGGTCTCGAACAGTCTCCTGGCCAGCACGTCCACCGGGCGGTCGTCCTGCACGTCGTCGACCGACGTGTAGCGCTCGTGGCCCATGCCGGTGAGCGACCGGTTGATCTCGAACCTGGCGAGGCCGGGGGTGGAGCTCGGCTTCTCGACGACGTTGATCGGCTGTCCCATGGCGGGCGGCATGATATCCCTGCGGTTCGAGAGCACCCGAAACGGAGGTGGCCGTGGGCACCGAGACCATCGAGGTCACCGGGCACATCGTCGACTCGCTCCTGCTGGCCAAGATCCTCGACGCCATCCTGGACGCCGGCTGCGACTACGAGATCGCCGAGGTACGCATCGGCAAGACGACGCTCGATCCCTCGAGCGCCCGCATCGCGGTCACGGGCGACGACGACGCGCTGGGGCCCTTGCTCGACGAGCTGCAGGTGCACGGGGCCAACCGCACGGCGCAGGACGACGCCCGGCTGGTGGCGGTCGACCGGGACGGGGTCCTGCCCGCCGGCTTCTACTCGACCACCAACCTGGCCAGCGAGGTGCGGGTCGACGGTGAGTGGCTGCCGGTGGAGCGACCCGAGATGGACTGCGCGCTCGTCGTGGCCGACGGGCGGGCCTACACGGCACCCATGCACCGGGTCGTGGTCGGCGACCGGGTCGTGGTGGGCAGCGAGGGGGTCCGGGTCCACGCGCCCCACCACGCCCGGGACACCCAGATGTTCGAGTTCATGGCGTCGGAGGTCTCCTCCGAGAAGCCCAAGGCGCTCCTGGTCGCCCGGGTGGCCGACCGGCTGCGGGCCGCCCGGGAGCGGGGCGGGCGGATCCTCGTCGTGGCCGGACCGGCCGTCGTCCACACCGGCGGGGCGCCCGACCTGGCCCGCATGGTCTCCGCCGGGTGGGTCGACCTGCTGTCCGCCGGCAACGGCTTCGCCACCCACGACATCGAGTCCAACGTGCTCGGCACCTCGCTCGGCGTCTCGGTCGCCGAGGGGACGCCCACCGAGGGCGGGCACGCCAACCACCTGCGGGTCATCAACGAGGTGCGCCGCCACGGGTCGATCGCCGCCGCGGTCGAGGCCGGGTTCGTGACCGGCGGGGTCATGCACGCCTGCGTGCGGGCGAACGTGCCGTTCGTGCTGGGCGGGTCGATCCGCGACGACGGGCCGCTGCCCGACGTCATCTCCGACACCGTCGCCGCCACCGACGAGCTGCGGGCCCGACTGCCGGGGGTGAGTGTGGCGCTGATGCTGGCCTCGACGCTGCACGCCATCGCCACCGGCAACTGCCTGCCCGCCGGCGTCGAGACGTTCTGCGTCGACATCAACCAGGCCGTCGTCACCAAGCTGGCCGACCGGGGCAGCCACCAGGCGCTCGGCATCGTCACCGACGTCGGCCCGTTCGTCCGGCAGCTGGCGGACCACCTGCTGGGCCCGGCGTGAGCGCCGGCCGCCTGTCCTGGGGGCGGCGCATCCTGATGTGCCCGCCCCGCCACTTCGGCGTGCTCTACGAGATCAACCCCTGGATGAGCCAGGAGGTCACCGTCGACACCGACCGGGCGCTGGCCGAGTGGGAGCGCCTGGGGGCCACCCTGCGGGCCGCCGGCGCCGAGGTGGTCGAGATGGAGCCCCGGGCCGAGGTGCCCGACCTCGTGTTCACGGCCAACGCCGGGCTGGTCAACGGCGACCAGTTCGTGCCCAGCAACTTCCGCCACCCCGAGCGCCAGCCCGAGACCGAGATCAACGCCGCCTGGTTCGCCGACCGGAGCTGGCGGGTCGACCGCCTGCCCGATGACCTGGACCACGAGGGCGCCGGCGACGCCCTGCCCTTCACCCCCGACGGGCAGAGGACCGTGCTGCTGTCGGGCTACTCGTTCCGCTCGGACGCCGGCGCCGCCACGGCGCTGGGCGAGCTGCTGGGCTGCCCGGTGCGGCCGATCCAGCTGGTCGACCCGCGGCTGTACCACCTCGACCTCACCTTCTGCCCGCTCGACGGCCGGCGGGCGATCATCGCCCCCTCCGGCTGGGACAGCTACGGGCGCAAGGTCGTCGAGGCGCTCGTCCCCGAGCCGCTGGTGCTCGACGAGCACGAGACGCTGTCGTTCTGCGCCAACTCGGTCGTCGTCGACGGGACCGTGGTCATGCCGGTCACGCCGCCCCGGGTCGGCCGCCAGCTGGAGGCGTGGGGGTTCGAGGTGGCGGAGAGCCCCGTCGCCGAGTTCCTGAAGGC
>DATFRN010000212.1:0-19386 GCA_035263165.1 Acidimicrobiales bacterium
GCTCCTATCCTCGAAGGACCATGCCCGCCGCCGCCCGCTCGCTGTTCTCCTTCCCCGACCCGGTCAACGAGGTCTCGGCCCGCCTGGTCGCCGGCGGCGTGGTCACGCTGGCCACGCTGACGATCGTGCTCGACCGGCCGGGCCTGACCGCGCTGCTGGCCTACGGCTTCCTGGCCCGGGCGCTGACCGGCCCGACGCTGAGCCCGCTCGGCCAGCTGGTGACCCGCGTCGTCACGCCCCGGCTCTCCGTCGCGCCCCGCCCGGTGCCGGGCCCGCCCAAGCGCTTCGCCCAGGCCATCGGCGCCGTGCTGTCGGTGACCGCCGCGGTCCTGGCGCTCGGCTTCGGGCTGGAGGGCGCCGCCTACGTCGTGCTCGGCGCCCTGATCGTGGCAGCCAGCCTGGAGGCGTTCGCCGGCTACTGCCTCGGTTGCCGGATCTTCGCCCTCCTCATGCGGGCCGGCGTCATCCCCCGCGAGGTGTGCGAGCGCTGCGACGACCTCTGGGGCAGTGGGGCCGCTCAGGCCTCGACGTAGGCCCCCAGCCAGCGGTCGACCTCGGCGAACACGGCGGTGCGGGCCGGCTCGGCCGACAGCACCAGGTCGTGGACGCCGCCGGCGATGCGCACGACCGTCACGTGCCGCCCCAGCCGGGGCGCCAGCCGGGCGATGCGCTCGGCGTCGAGCACGATGTCGGCGCTGCGGGCCCGCTCGTCCCACTCCCGGGCCACGAAGCTGGCCGTCGACGACATGGACAGCACCGGCACGTCGATGTCGAGGCCGGCCGCCACCGCCCGGTGGCCGAGCGTGACGGCCCGCAGCCAGCCCACCCGGGGCGCCAGCGGGTCCGCCGGCTTCCAGGCCAGGTCGTAGTCCCACTCGCCCCGGAAGTCCCGGTGCAGGCTGTGCCCGTACACCGGGTTGAGCGGCACCCGCACCTCGGCCAGCGGCCGCCGCTTGGCCCACGGCCCGACCACCGCGGCCAGCACCGGCCGCATGGCCCGGCGCACGTTCATCTCCAGGAACGGGCTGTTGAGCACCAGCCCGTCGATCAGCCCCCAGCCCCGCTGGCGGTGGGCCCACAGCGCCAGCACCAGGCCCCCGGTCGAGTGCCCGGCCAGCACCAGCGACTCGTGGCCGTCGTGGCGGCGCACGATGTCGACCGCCTGGTCGATCTCGTCGTCGTAGACGTCGAGGCTGGTGGTGAAGTACGGCGTCTGGTGCGGCCGCAGCGAGCGGCCGTACTTGCGCAGGTCGAGGGCGTAGAAGTCCCAGCCCCGGGCGACGAACCGGTCGGCCATGTGGCGCTGGAAGAAGTAGTCGAGGTAGCCGTGGACGTAGAGCACGGCCCGCCCGGTCGGCGCCCCGGCCCGCCGCCGGACCAGCGTGGCGACGACCTCGCCCTCCCCGTCGTCGGGGAGGGCGAGCGTGGCCGCCTCGTAGGGCTCGCCCAGCACGTCGGGCGTCCACGCGGGCACGGGCGCGGAGTTCATGCGCCCGGACGCTACTGGCCGGCCGGCACCGCCTAGTGCCGGAAGCGGTCGAGGCGCCGGCGGTCGCGCTTGGTGGGCCGGCCGGTGCCCCGGTCGCGGGTGAACACCGGCTCCTCGCCCCGCGGCGGGGGCGGCGGGCTGTGGTCGGCGTAGCACTCGACGGCGATGGCGGCGCCGACGCGCTTGTCGATGAGGCGCAGCACCTCGAGCACGCGCGGCCGGCCGGCCAGGCGGGCCTCGACCCGGTCGCCCACCTTCACCGTGGTGGCGGCCTTGGCCGGCACGCCGTTGACGCGTACGTGCCCGCCCTTGCAGGCGGCGGTGGCGGCGCTACGGGTCGGCGCGGCCCGGACCGACCAGAGCCAGGCGTCGACCCGGGTCACCGCGCGGGCAGCCAGCGCTCGAGGCCGATCGAGCGGGCCCAGATGGGCGTCACCGCGGCCACGAGCGCGTCGATGTCCTGGGGCTGGTCGCGATGGACCAACTGGTCGTAGCCGACCTGGATCGTCATCGTCTGCAGTGCCAGCGCGGTCAGCCAGGGATCGACCGTGGGGTCGCAGATCCCCTCGGCCTGGAACCGGGAGATGAGCCGCTCGACCCGCTTGGCCCCCCGCATGAGCGTGCCCCGCCGGGTGACCCGCACCTCGTCGTCGAGCACGTGGACCTGCTCGATCGACTGGGCCACGATCCGCAGCCGGTAGATCACCAGGTAGTACTGCCGGACGCCGTAGGCGATGTCCCGCACGGGGTTGCGCTGGGTGTTGTCGGGGTCGCGCCGGTCGTAGGAGTACATCTCGTCGAGGGCCCGCAGCGAGACCTCGCGGAACAGCGCCTCCTTCGACTCGAAGTACGAGTAGAAGGAGCCGGTCGACACGTTGGCCCGGGCGGCCACCTCGGCGATGCGGACGTTGTCGTAGGGCTGCTTGACGAACACATCCCAGGCGGCGTCCACGAGCCGGTCGTGGGTCGACCGCCCGTCGGGCGCGCCGGCGTGCGACGCGTCGTGGCCGTCGCTCATAACCCCCGGCGGCGGCCGCTCTGGGAATGCCACCCCCTCGTCACGCCGACCAACGCTAGCCGCGGCCGGCGGGAGGTGGGTCGGACACCGGGCGCGGATCAGGCCCCCGACGCGTCGAGCCGGGCCAGGAACGACCGCGCCCCGGTCACCTGCGCGCCCCGCTCGGCGGCACGGGCGCTGAGCGCGCGGTCCGAGGTGATCACCTCGACCTCACCCGGGTCCGGCGCCCCCGCCGCGGCCCGCTCGTCGAGCAGGGCGACGATGCGGTCGTCGGCCGCGTCCCGCCCGCGGCGGTCGGGGTAGACGACGGTCACCCCGCCGTTGTCGCCCTCGGGGACGTCGTCCTGGGGGACGTCGAGCACGAGCACGACGGGGCCCGGCCGCGCCGCCGCGTAGGCCCGCAGGCGGTCGAGCAGCCGGCGGGCGGCGGCCGGGCGGTCGCGCCACCAGCCGTCGGGCCGGGCGCCGATGACGTTGTTGCCGTCGACCACGACCAGGGTCACGCCGGCGACCGTAGCGCCGCGTATCACCCGCGCCGGGCGATGCGCGCGGAGGGGCGGAGCGCACGATCACGCCCAGGATCTCACCGTCGCGAGGAGCGTGCCGTGACCGACTTCGATGCGGGCTACACCACCGACCCGCCCCCACCCCCGACCCCGATCGAGTACGGCGAGTTGGACTCGACCGGGTGGTGGATCTCCCTCATCGGCGGCGTCGCGCTGCTGCTGCTGGGCCTGTGGATCGTCACCAACCTCTACGACTCGGTCGTGGTGCTGGCCTGGCTGGTGGGCATCTCCCTGATCGTGGCCGGCGTGCTGGAGGTGCTGGCCCTGCACGGCGAGCACGGGGTCGGCTGGGCCGTGTGGATCTCCGGCGCCCTGCTGGTGGCCGCCGGCATCGCCGTGCTCGTGTGGCCCGACATCACCCTGTGGGCCCTCGCCGTCATGGCCGGCATCGGCATCATGGTCGCGGGCGTCATCCGGGTCATCGTCGCCTTCGTCGACCGCGACGAGCCCGACTTCGTGATCAACCTGGCCATCGGCGCCTTCGGCATCGTGCTCGGCGCCCTCGTCCTGGCCTGGCCCGAGGCCACGCTGACCGTCCTCGCCCTCATCCTCGGCATCCGCTTCATCGTCAGCGGCGTCGTGGCCATCGGGCTCGGCTGGCAGCTCCACCGCCTCAGCCGCTGACGGCGACCTCGGGCTTCTGCGCCTGCTGCAGCTCCTGGGAGAAGAACTCGAGGGCCGTGCGGGTCTTGGTCTGCTGCGGGGCGGTGAGGTCGATGCCCTTGCCCGCCAGGTAGGCCTTGGCCTCCACGGCCACCTCGAACGGCTCGGCGGTGCTGCACTTGGTCGACAGCTCGATGACCCGCGAGCCGTCCGGGTAGAACCACATCTCGGCCACGATCTTGCGGGAGTAGTCGCTCGGCGAGAACTTCAGCTTGAACACGTGGATCGGGCCCATGACCGACAGGTCGTCGATCTGGATGCCCTCGGGGGCGTGGGCGGCGTAGAACGCCCGCTGCTCCTTGGTGAACATCTTGCGGATCCGCTTCTTCTTCCCGGCCAGGGCGCCGAGCACCGGGGAGTCCGGCAGCGAGGCCTTGTAGGAGCCGCTGCACACGAAGCCGCCGGGCATGGCGTCGACCTCGACGACGAAGTCGGGCGCCTCGCGGATCTCCGCCGGGAGCTCGGAGGGCACGACCGGGCGCAGCTTGACGACCGAGTCGTCGGCCCGGCCCTGGGTCCGGCGGGCCCGCAGCACGACGCCGGCGCGGTCGAGCGCCAGGTCGGGTGTGTCGAAGAAGAACACCTGCCGGATCTGGGCCTCCAGCGGGTCGACGCCCAGCGCCGCGACGGCCGACCGCCGGGCCGTGTCCGGCACCGTGAGCTTCAGCTCGACGTCGTCGGCCTCCTTGATCAGCCGCAGCATCTCGGCGGCACGGTCGTCGGTGAACTGCACGGGCGCGCTCATGACGCTCACGGTAGGACTGGCGCCGCTCGGCGTCCTCACCCCGGCAGGATGAGGCCGTGACCGCCGACCTCCCCACCATGCGGGCCTGGACCGTCGTCCGGCCGGGGCCGATCGACCGCGGGCCGGTGGTGGCGACCGAGCGCCCCGTGCCCGAGCCCGGGCCCGGCCAGGTGCGGGTGCGGGTCCGGACGTGCGGCGTGTGCCGCACCGACCTGCACGTGGCCGAGGGCGACCTGCCGGTCCACCGGCCGGGCGTGGTCCCCGGCCACGAGGTGGTGGGCACGGTCGAGGCCGCCGGGGCCGGCGCCGGGCGGTTCGCGCCCGGCGAGCGGGTGGGGGTGCCCTGGCTCGCCCACACCTGCGGGACCTGCCGGTTCTGCCGCCGGGGCGACGAGAACCTGTGCGTGGCGCCGGCCTTCACCGGCTGGGATCGCGACGGGGGCTACGCCGAGCACGCGGTGGTCGACGAGGCCTACGCCTACCGGCTCCCCGACGCCTTCGGGGACGAGGAGGCCGCCCCGCTGCTGTGCGCGGGGATCATCGGCTACCGGGCGCTGCGCCAGGCGGCGCTGCCGCCCGGCGGGCGGCTCGGCATCTACGGCTTCGGGGGATCGGCCCACATCGCCGCCCAGGTGGCGCTGCACGAGGGCGCCACGGTCCACGTGCTGACCCGGGGCGAGGCCGCCCGCCGGCTGGCGCTCGACCTCGGGGCGGCCAGCGCCGGCGGGCCCGCCGACGAGCCGCCCGAGCCGCTCGACGCCGCGGTGCTGTTCGCCCCGGCCGGGGACCTGGTGCCGGTGGCGCTGCGGGCGCTGGACCGGGGCGGCACGCTGGCGGTGGCCGGCATCCACCTGAGCGACGTGCCGCCGCTGGTCTACGAGCGCGAGCTGTTCTACGAGCGCAGGCTCCGCAGCGTGACCGCCAACACCCGCCGGGACGGCGAGGAGTTCCTGGCCCTCGCCGCCCGCATCCCGGTGCGGGTCACGACCACGCCCTATCCCCTGGCGGAGGCCGACCGGGCGCTGGCCGACCTGGCCCATGGCCGGGTCCGGGGGGCGGCCGTCCTGCGGGTGGCGAGCTAGCTCACGTTCCGTCGCGCGATCTGCCACGCTGGGTGCCATGAGGATCGCCATCGTGGGCGCCGGCGAGGTCGGCGCCACCGTGGGGTACGCCTGCCTGCTGCGGGGGGTGAGCGACAAGCTCATCCTCTGCGACGTCGACCGGGCCAAGGCCGAGGCCCAGGCGCTCGACCTGGCCCACGGCGTCCAGTTCGCCCGCATGGCCGACGTCTGGGGCACCGACGACATCGGCGACTGCGCCGGCGCCGACGCCATCGTGCTGGCGGCCGGGGCCAAGCAGCGCCCCGGCCAGACCCGGCTCGACCTGGCCGCCGACAACGTGGCCATGTGCCGCTCGGTGGTGCCGGATGCGGTCAAGGTCGCGCCGGACGCCATGGTGCTGGTCGTGACCAACCCGGTGGACGTCGTCACCCGGGCCGCGCTCGACGTCAGCGGGCTCGACCCCGCCCGGGTGATCGGCTCGGGGACGGTGCTCGACACGAGCCGCCTGCGGCGCCTGCTGTCGGTCCGCTGCGGGGTGGCGGTGCAGAACGTGCACGCCTACGTCGTGGGCGAGCACGGCGACTCGTCGGTGGCGCTCTGGTCCTCGGCCACGATCGGCGGCGTGCCGCTGGACCGCTGGGGCCCGGGCCTCGGCGGCGTGCCGTCGGCCGACGAGCGGTCGCAGATGCTCGACGACGTGCGGCGGGCCGCCTACCGCATCGTCGCGGGCAAGGGCGCCACCAGCTTCGGCATCGGGGTCATGACCGCCCGCATCATCGAGGCCATCGACCACGACGAGCGGCGCGTCCTGCCCGTGAGCAGCTACCACGAGAGCTACCAGGGCATCGACGACGTGTGCCTGTCGGTGCCCACGATCGTGGACCGCACCGGCATCGTGGCGCGGCTGGTGGTGCCGCTCGCCGACGACGAGCACGCGGGGCTGGCGGCGTCGGCCGACGCGATCCGCAGCACCGGCGCCACCGTCGGGCTCTGACGGCGGCGCCGGCGCGCGGCGGCGGGCTCAGCTGACGCGGGCGCCCGCGGCGGCCATCCGCCGCTGGTTGGCGCTGGCGCTCCAGTGGGCCAGGTCGAGCACGACGGCGAGGCCGATCCAGGCCCAGTCCCAGCCGGTCACGCCGAGGCCCGACCGCCAGAGCAGGATGTACATGAGCGTCGTGAACGGCAGGAAGATGATGCCGAGCACGGGCCAGACGAACGACGTGAACACGAGGTCCATCCGCTCGGGCCGGGCGATCCAGAAGATGATCACGGCGATGCGCGGGAACATCCCGGCGAACAGTGCCAGCAGGCAACCCATGGCGTCGCTCCTTGCGCGATCGGGGTGCAGGTGGCCCGATCGTCCGCCCCGCCGGGGCCGGCGGCATCGCCCGTGCGGGGTGATCCCGGACGCGCCGGTGGCGGCCGCTCGTCACGACCGCCACCGGCTTGGGGGCCGGCTGTTGCCAGCCGGAGATCACGGTCCTCAGCCGGGGCAGGTCCCCCGGAACTGGGAGATGGCCCCGCCGGCCGACGGGGTCGGGCAGATGAACTGCTCGAAGCGGGTGTCGTTGTCCACGTAGCGCTTGAGCCACGAGATCATGTACTTGGCGATGGTGGTGTTCGAGCTGTTGGAGGCGAAGTGGCTCGCCCCGGCCAGCTCGAGGTACGCCTTCTCCGACGCCGCCGGGACGCTGTTGAAGAACGGGATGGCGTGCTGCGCCACCGGCGCGATCGTGTCGGACTGGCCGCCGACGATGAGCGTCGGCGTGCGGTCGCCGCCGAAGTTCCTGTTGAGGTTCCAGGGCTGGAGCGGCACGGCGGCCTGCAGCGAGGTCCGGTCGAGCGTCGCCTCCAGCGTGCCGCCGCCGCCCATCGAGTGGCCGCCGACGGCGAGCCGGCTGGCGTCGATGCGGGTGCGCACGGAGCTGCGCTGGGTGAGGTAGTCGAGCGCGGCCAGCAGCTGGTTCCCCCGGCTGGCGGGCTGGTCGAAGATGCTGTTCGTGTCGATGGTGAACACGACGAAGCCCTGCGACGCGACCCGCGGGCCGATCCAGGCGATGCTCGACTGGGTGGCGGTGAAGCCCGGCGACACCGCGATGGCCCCGAAGGTCCCCTGGCTGGTGTCGGTTGGGAAGTAGATGGTGCCGCCGCCGAAGCCGCCCTGGCGGGCGACGGTGGTCTGCGACACGGCGAAGCTCCCCCGAGCGGCCTCGATGCTGGCGGTGCTCGGCGCCGGACCGCGTTGGAACGGATTGGTCTGGGCGCCTGCCCCGGTGCTGCCCCCCGCGATGGTCGCCCCCACCAACGCCACGCCCACGGCCAGCCCGGCCAGGCGCCGACGGTGCCTCACGTCAAAGGTACGCAAGGTCTTTCCCCTCTCGATCATGTGACGTCACAACCTGTGACTGCGAGGACATTAGACTGACGCGTCAGTAAATAACAACCCTCCGTACGGAGACTCACACTCTGTGATGGGGCTGTCACGGCGGGCTTACCGCCGGTAGATTTCGGGGCATGGCCGAGGGGGAGAGCAACGGCCGCGCCCGCTGGGCGCGCCAGGACGACGACCTGCTGCCGATCAAGTTCGGGCCGGTCTCCAACGGGGAGTTCCATCCCCCACCGCACAGCCCGGTCGTGCGGGAGACCATCCGCCGCACGTACCGGATGGCCGACGAGAACAGCCGGCGCATGGGCATCAGCCGGCGCCAGTTCCTCAACAGCGTCACCGGGGCGGCGGCCACGCTGTTCGTGCTGGCGGCCTGCTCCAAGGAGGAGGCCAAGTCGCGGGGGCGCTCGGCGGGCGGCAGCTACGGGGTGTCCAAGGACGCCACGACCGACACCTCCACCGCCCTCGAGGAGCTGGGCGGCAAGGAGTTCATCTTCGACGTCCAGACCCACTACGTGAACTACGACGTGGCCGAGGCGGCGGGCGACTGGACGGCGGCGTTCCCCCAGGAGCGCTGCGAGGAGGGCCAGAAGGCCGGCAACCCCAAGGTGTGCTTCACCGCCGACGCCTACTTCCGCGAGGTGTACGTCCGGTCGGACACGTCGATGTCGATCCTGTCGGCGCTGCCCTCGCAGGTGCTGCCCGGGCTCCAGCCCGAGGACATGGCGTTCGCCATCGACACGGCCACCCGGCTGGGGTGCGACAACCGGGTGCTCATGCACGGCGGCGCCTACCCCCACCAGGGGCCGATCGACGCCGCCCTGGCGTCGATGACCGACCTGCGCAGGCGCTACGACCTGGCGGCCTGGAAGATCTACACGATGACGCCGACCGACCAGCACTTCTACTTCGACGACCACGACAAGAGCCGGCCGCAGATCGGGCAGAAGTTCATCGACCACGTGCGGGAGATCGGGCCGAAGATCATCTGCACCCACAAGGGCATCAGCTCGATCGTGGGGTCGACCCCCGAGCTGGCGTCGCCCAGCGACATCGGCCCCGCCGCCGCCCGCAACGAGGACGTCCGCTTCGTCGTGTACCACTCGGGTTTCGAGCCGGGCGGCGGGGGCACCGGCCCGTATGACCCGAAGAACACCGAGCCCCAGGGCGTCGACCGGCTCATCCGGTCGATGCAGCAGGCGGGGGTCAAGGCCAACAAGAACGTGTACGCCGAGCTGGGTGGCACGTGGTGGTTCCTCATGCGGGACCCGACCGCCGCGGCCCACGTGCTCGGCAAGCTGCTGAAGTACGTGGGCGAGGACCGGGTGGTGTGGGGCACCGACTCGATCTGGTTCGGCACCCCGCAGGACCAGATCCAGGCCATGCGGGCGTTCCAGATCAGCGACGAGCTGCAGGAGCGGTACGGGTATCCGAAGCTGACGGCCGAGATCAAGGCCAAGATCTTCGGGATCAACTCGTCCCGGCTGTACGGCATCGAGCCGATCACGGGGCGGTGCGACCTCAGCCCCGAGGAGGTCGACGCGGTGCGGGCCAGCATGCCTCCGGCCCGCACCTACGGCCCCACCACCTACGCCGAGTCGGCGGCGATGATCGCCGCCCACCAGGCGGGGTACCTGCTCTGAGGGGTGCTCTGACCCCGGCCCGCTAGCTCAGCAGCGCCGTCAGCGTGCGGCGGACCACCTCGCCCGCCTGGGCGACCGTGAGGCCCTGGACGGTGCGCAGGCGCTCCCAGGCCTCCCAGCTCGTCACCAGGTCGACGGCGTCGAGGGCGCCGGGGGCCGCGTCGAGCTCGGGGCGCAGGGCGTCCGCCGCCTGGGCCCGGAACAGCGCCGCCGCCCGGCCCAGCTCGGTGGCGATGGTCGGCGAGGTGGCGGCCAGGCGCACCGCGGCCCGGCGGACCGGGCTGATCGACTCGAACACCTTGGCCCGGCTGGCGACCACGGCCTCGACCCGCAGGGGCAGCGGCCCGGTGTCGGGCAGCGGCACCATCAGGGCGAGGACCCGCTCGGCCTGGCGCTCGATGGCCGCCTGGTGGAGCGAGGTCATGTCGTCGAAGAGGCGGAAGATCGTGCGCATCGACACGCCCGAGCGGTCGGAGACCTGCTGGGCGGTCGGGCGGGTCTCGCCCGCGATGAGCAGGTCGAGGATGGCGTCCACCACGGCCGTCCGGCTGCGCTCACGCCGCTGGACGCGCCCGTCCAGTGAGGCGCGCTCCGTCCCACGACCAGCCGAATCTGCACTCGTGGTGCGAACCATAACGCGATTCGTACCCTTAAGAATTCCTTAATGGCCGGGCACCGCGTCACGCCTGGCCGGCCGCCGGATCGCCCCGCTTTCGGCCGCCGTGGCCGTATCGTGGATCGGTGGCACTTCGGCCTGATCTCACCCGCGCCGACCACCGCCTGCTGTCCGAGATGGCCGACGACGGGGTCGCCATCGACGCCGACGACGCGCTGTGGCCGCTCATCCTCGAGGAGCTGGGCTATGCCCGGCGGCCCCCGCAGTTCGAGCGGCGCACGCCGCTGTACGGGTCGATGGTCGTGCCCGACGACCGGTCGCTGATCGCCGCGGGCGAGCTGGTCGAGCTGGTGCCGATGTCGAGCCTGCCCCGGGAGGTGGCCCGCCGCTACGCCGACGGGCGGTCGACGTACCTGGTGCGGGAGATGGACGGCAGCACGTCGCTGGCCACGTTCCGGCGCAACGTGCAGTACGAGGCCGACCTAGTCGAGGTGCAGGCCGACTCGGGGGCGTACATCGTCCAGCGCACGCCGGTGCTGGGCGTGACCCGGCTGTTCACGCCGACCAACACGATCGAGTGGACCGGCTACCGCTGGACGGCCCGGCCCAACGCCCGCACGCAGACCGAGCGGCTGCAGCCGTTCCTGCCCCAGGTGAAGCCGGGGGTGCTGGCCGGGCTGCTGGAGCTGGCGGTCCACTGGCTCAGCCCCGGCCGCGCGGGCGCCACGCTGGTCCTGCCCGGCGACCACGGGCCCGACGGGCTCGACCTGCAGCAGTCGACGGTGGCGCCGCCGCTGTCGGTGAAGCTGCGACACCACTACCCGGCGCTGCTGGCGGCGCTGTCGCAGACGGACCTGGCCACCCTCATCGACCCCAGCGGCGCGGTGCGCCGGCTGGGGGTGGGCCTGTACTCGACGCCGGAGGCGGACGCCGAGGTGGGGTCGCACTGGGGCGGCTCGGGCCAGGACCGCATCTGGGGCATGCGCCACCGCTCGGCGGCCCGCTACACGTACGACCAGCCGGGCGCGGTGGCCGTGGTGGTGAGCGAGGACGGCCCGGTCACGGTGTTCTCGAGGGGCAAGCCCCTGTCCAAGTGCGCCGCCGGCCTGGTCCCGGCCGAGGTGGCCGCCACCCCCGCCCCGGCCACGCCGGCGTAGCCCGCCGCCCGTCCGGACGGGGCCGGCGCCCGGGTGGCAGCCGACGCCGTCCAGGAGCGCCACTCCCCGGTCAGCCCAGGCAACGCCACGCCAGCACGCCTTGCGGTCGGCGGGCTCGCCCCGGCCCCGGCGACGGTTCGGCTCGCCGTGCCCGATCGGCGGTCCCTCCGGGCGGGGGTCGGATCGTTCAGACTGGGGGCGATGGGCTCGGCGTTCTTCTGGGGGTTGGTCGGGGCGCTGGCGCTCGTGGCCGGGGCCGGGCTGGCGCTGGTGGTGGACATCCACCGGCGGGTGCTGGGGCTGATCATGGCGTTCGGGTCCGGCGTGCTGATCAGTGCGGTGGCGTTCGACCTGGTCGAGGAGGCGGCCGGCATCGCCCACGGCGACCGGATCGTGGCGCTGGGGATGGCTGTGGGCGCGCTGACCTTCTTCCTCGGCGACGCCCTGATCGACCGCATGGGCGGGAACGACCGCAAGCGGTCGGAAGGCCAGCAGGCCGGCGGCTCGGGGCTGGCGATCGTGCTGGGGGCCGTGCTCGACGGCATCCCCGAGTCGCTCGTGCTCGGCATCGGCCTGCTGGGCGGCACCGGGGTCAGCGTGGCGTTCCTGGCCGCGGTGTTCATCTCCAACGTGCCCGAGGGCATCGCCGGGACGAGCGGCCTGCGGATGTCCGGCTGGGCGCCGCAGCGCATCCTCGGGCTGTGGGCGCTGGTGGCCCTGGTGTCGGGGCTGGCGTCGCTGGCCGGGTTCGGCGTGTTCGACCACGCCTCGGCAACCACGGTCGCGTTCGTGCTGTCGTTCGCCGGCGGTGCCGTGCTCACCATGCTGGCCGACACGATGATGCCCGAGGCCTTCGAGAACGGCGGCAACCTGGTCGGCCTGCTCACCACCGCCGGGTTCGCCCTCGCCTTCGCGCTGCACCTGATCGAGTAGCGCTATCCCGCCGGCGCCTCCTCGGGGAGGCCGTCGACGAACGTGAGCGTGTTGGTGCGCACGGCCGGGACCCGGGCGCCCCGGATGATCACGCCCGTCAGGTTGAGCGGGTCGCAGGCGTTGACGATGACCCGCTCGCCGTCGCGGGGGCGGCGCCGGACGGCGGCCAGGCCCTCGACCGCGGCCGGCAGTGCGTACTGCTCGCCGCTGAACCCGGCCACGAACCGGCCGCCCCGCACCAGGCCCCGGTCCTCGAACCGGCGCAGCGCCCACTGCAGGTCGCGCCACGGCAGCGGCAGGCCCTCGTGCACCGCCAGGTCGCGGAACACGACGCCCCACCGCTGGAGCAACTGGTCGGCGACGACCTCGGCCAGGCCCTCGCGGTCGTCGACCGGCTCGACCGCCTCGACCAGCGACCACCGCCCGGCGGCCAGCACCGGCCCGTGCGCCCCGCCCCGGCGCCGGCGGCTGACCGACCGCGCCGGCCGGGCCGGGCGCCGCGGCCCCTCGACCAGCGCCCGGATGGCGGCGAACCCGTCGGCGGTGAGGAGCCCGCGGGCGACGCCGTCCCACAGCGCGGCCTCGACGTCGGTGGCCAGCCGCCCGGTGTCGGCCACCAGCTCGGACAGGAACCGGGCCCCCTTGGCCCCCAGCGCCTCGACCACCTCGGCGGTCGCCCCCACCGACGGCGGCTCGGGCGGCGGGCCCGGTCGGGAAGCCTGCAGCAGCCACCCCACGTCGGCCCGGAAGGCCAGCGTGACCGGCGTGGCTTTGGAGGGGCCCAGCCGCCGGTCGGCGGGCCGCCCCGCCGGCTCGCCGGCGGCGAGGGCGGGGGCGGCGCCGTCGGCACCGGCGTTGCTCGCCGCCCCTCCCCCGGCGGCGGCGGCAAGGTCGGCACCGGCACTGGTGGCAGCCACGCGCTCGGCCGCACCGTCGGCACCGGCGCTCGTCGCCGCCACGCGCCCGGCCGCACCGCCGGCACCGGCACTGATCGCCACCACACGCCCGGCTCCGGCGCCACTGGCACCGGCATCCGTGACCGCCACAGGCCCAGCGGCGGCGCCATGGGCACCCGCGCTGGTGGCCGCCACGCGCCCAGCGGCCGCGCCATGGGCACCCTCGCTGGTGGCCGCCACGCGCCCGGCCGCACCGTCGGCACCCTCGCTGGTGGCCGCCACGCGCCCGGCCGCACCGTCGGCACCCGCGCTGGTGGCCGCCACTCCCCCAGCCGCACCGTCGGCACCCGCGCTGGTGGCCGCCACGCGCCCAGCGGCGGCGCCATGGGCACCGGCGCTGGTGGTAGCCACGCGCCCGGCCGCACCGTCGGCACCGGCGGTCGTCGCCGCCGCGCGCCCGGCGGCGGCGCGGGCCGGCCTGCGGGCGCGGCCGTTCGCCGGCGTGTCGGCGGCGGCGGCGGTGGCGGTTAGGTCGGGCGGCTGGGCGCCCGGGGACAGGCGCAGCCACGTGACCTCGCCGTCGTGGCAGAGGCGGTCGAGCATGCCCGGGCGGTAGCCGTCGACCCGCTTGGCGAGGAGGTGGGGCTCCCAGGTGGCGACGCCGGCCTCGTAGCCCTGGAGCTGCTCGACCACCGCCCGCACCCCCTGGTGGCCCCGCAGCTGGGTGCCCGGGGCGGCGTGCTGCCAGCGGAGGAGGAAGCGCATGAAGTCCTGCGCCGTCACCGGCTCGACCGCCTTGCGGCGGGTCGTGCGCGAATACGCGTGCATGCGGGCCAGCAGCCGGCGGGCGCACCACTCGGTCGTGTGGGGGCCGGCGGGCACGTCGGGGTCGGTGAAGGCCCCCTGGATGGCGAGCCCGTCGTTCTCCAGCACGGCCAGGCCCGCCGCCACGAGCGGGGCAGCGAGCCCGGTCAGCTCGGCCAGCGCCGGGGCGGTCAGCGGGCCCGAGATCTCGAGATGGCCCCGCAGCACGTCGGCCGCCACCCGCTCGCGGGGATGGTCGTCGTCGGCAGTGCCCCGCACCACCACCGCCGCCCGGGCCGCCTGCTCGGTGGCCCACCAGCGATCGCCCTCGCACTGCACCCGGCTCCGGGCCGCCAGCTCGTCGTACAGCGGCCGCCACCCGTCGCGGGCGGGCGTGGCCACCAGGCCGGTGAGCAGGTCGTGCAGCTCGTCGGCGGTGGCGGGCGCCGGGGTCACCTCCTCGACCACCCGGGCGATCGCCGCCGGGTCGAGCCGGCCGATGGTCGACAGGTCGACCGGCAGCCCCCGCCGCAGCGGCACCGCCCGGGTGCGACGGTCGACCGCCTCGGCGTCGTCGAGGAAGGCGTAGGGCTTGGCCGACAGGATCTCGTGGCTGAACGCCGACGCCTCGGTGGTGTCGCGCATGTGCACCCGCACCCGGCCCGACTCGATGCCGTCGATCAGGGTGGTCAGCCCGTCGATGTCGAGCCCCTCGGTCAGCGTGTCGTGCACGGTCTGGCGCACGAGGGGGTGGTCGGGGATGGGGATGGGGAAGGTGACGTTCTCCTGGCAGGCGGCGGCGTCGGGGAACAGCGCGGCCATGAGGTCGTCGGACTCCATGCGCTGGATCGGCGGCGGGTTGCGGCGGCCGCCCTTGAACCGCAGCACCACCAGGGCCCGGTTGAGGTTCCAACGCCACCGGCTCTGGAACATCGGGGCGTCGAGGATGGCCTGGGTGAGCACCTCGCGCACGGTGCGGGAGTTGAGGAACCGGGGCACGTCGGCCAGCGGGAAGCTGTGGTGGGGCCCGAGCGAGAGGACCACGGCGTCGTCGTTGGCGGCCGCCTGGAGCTCGAAGTTGAACGACCGGCAGAACCGCTTGCGCAGCGCCAGGCCGAGCGCCCGGTTGACCCGGCCGCCGTAGGGCGAGTGGACGACGAGGTGCATGCCGTCGGCCTCGTCGAAGAACCGCTCGAACACCAGGTCGTCGTGGGTGGGGACCACGCCCAGCACCGCCCGGCCGGCCGCCACGTAGTCGACGATCTGGGCGACGGCGGCGTCCTCCAGCGGGGCGGCCCGGTGCAGCCAGGCCCGGGCGCCGTCGGGGTCGCCGGCCACGATGTACTGCTCGATGGTCGCCCGCAGCCCCGACACCTGCCGGGACAGCTCGGGGGTGCGGGCCGGGGCCTCGCCGGTCCAGAACGGGATGGTGGGCGGCTTGCCGTCGGCGTCGGCCACCCGCACGACCCCGGAGGACACCTGGCGGATCTGCCACGAGTGCGTGCCGAGCAGGAAGATGTCGCCGGCCATCGACTCGACGGCCCAGTCCTCGTTGACCGTGCCGAGGAACAGGTCGTCGGGCTCGAGCACCACCCGGTAGTCGCCGATCTCGGGGATGGCGCCCCCCGACGTCAGCGCCGGCAGCCGGGCGGCCGGCCGGGCCCGGACCTCGCCGTTGACCCCGTCGAGGTGCAGGTACGCGGCCCGCCGGCCCCGGCCGGTGGTGATGCCGTGGGCCACCATGGCGACGACCTCGTCGAAGTCGTCGCGGGACAGGTCGCGGTAGGGGTGGGACCGGCGGACCAGCGCGTAGAGGTCGTCGAGCCGGTAGCCCTCCTCGGGGGCGGCGGCCACCTCGGCCACGATCTGCTGGGTGAGGATGTCGAGCGGCGCCTCGGGCGGGACCACCGCGTCGAGCTCGCCGGCCCCGACGGCCACCAGCAGGGCGGCGCACTCGACCAGCTCGTCGCGGGTGAGCGGGAAGAGGTGGCCCTTGGGGACGCCCCGCAGGCTGTGGTTGGCCCGACCCACCCGCTGCAGGAAGGTGGCGATGCTGCGGGGCGACGCCACCTGGCAGACGAGCTCGACCGGGCCGATGTCGATGCCCAGCTCGAGCGAGGCGGTGGCGACCAGGGCCCGGAGCTCGCCGGCCCGCAGCCGGGTCTCGACCCGCTGGCGGCGGTCCTTGGACAGCGAGCCGTGGTGGGCGGCCACGACGTCGTCGCCCAGCCGCTCGCCCAGCTGGTGGGCCAGGCGCTCGGCCAGCCGGCGGGTGTTGACGAAGACGAGCGTGGTGCGGTGGCCGGCGACCAGGCCGGCGATGCGCTCGACCACGTCGCCCATCTGCTCGGCGGTGGCGACGGCCTCGAGCTCGCCCTGGGGCAGCTCGAGGGCGAGGTCGAGCCGGCGGCGGTGGCCGGTGTCGACGACCGCGCAGGGGCGGGGCGCGCCGGTGCCGACGAGCAGGTCGGCCACGAGCTCGATGGGGCGCTGGGTGGCGGACAGGCCGATGCGCTGGGGGCGGGCGGCGGCGGCCTGCTCGAGCCGCTCGAGCGTGAGGGCCAGGTGGGAGCCCCGCTTGTCGCGGGCCACGGCGTGGATCTCGTCGACGATGACGGTCTCGACCGTGGCCAGCATCGTCCGGGTGCGCTGGGCCGTGACCAGGAGGTACAGCGACTCGGGCGTGGTGACGACGAAGTTGGGCGGGCGGCGGACCATGGCCGAGCGCTCGCTGGCGGTGGTGTCACCGGTGCGGACGCCCACCCGCAGGTCGGGAGCGTCGTAGCCCAGCTCGGCGGCGACCTCGGCGATCTCGCACAGAGGGCGGTCGAGGTTCTCGGCGATGTCGACCGCCAGCGCCTTGAGCGGGGACACGTAGGCGACCTGGGCCCGGCCCGCCACGTCGACGCCGGCGGCGTGGGCCCGGTAGAGGCGGTCGATGCCGACGAGGAAGCCGGCCAGCGTCTTGCCCGAGCCGGTGGGCGCGGCCACCAGGGTGTCGTCGCCGGCGGCGATGCGGGCCCACCCCTGGCGCTGCGCGTCGGTGGGGCCGTCGGGGAACCGCCGGGCGAACCAGGCGGCGACGGCCGGGTGGAACCCCTCGGCCGGCAGGTCGGGGGCGAACAGGGTGGGCGACTCGACGGTGACCACTACCGCCGAGGGTAGCCAGGGGGTGTGACAGTCTCCGGGGCCGGGCGAGCAGAATGCCGGGATGGGAGCGTCCGTGCGCCCGGCCGAGGCCGGGGACCTCGATGCGATCGCCGCGCTCACGGCGGCGCACCGGGTGCGGCTGGCCGCGGCGTCGCCCCGGTGGTGGGGGGCGGCCGCGGGGGCGGACGACATGCACCGGTTGTGGCTGGGGCACCTGATCGCGGCGGACGGGCCGCGGTTCCGGGTGGTCGAGGTCGGCGGGGTCGTGCGGGGCTGCGGCGTCGCGCTGGCTCAGGGCGATCAGTGGTTCCTCGACGACCTCGCCGTGGCCGACTGGGCGGAGGCCGGGGCGGCGCTGCTGGCCGCCGTCAGCGAGACGCCGGTGCTGACCTGTGCCGCGCCCGGCGACGCCGCCCGGGCCGGCGCGCTGCGGCGGGCCGGGTGGGTGCTGGCCTCCCGCGTGTGGATCGGGGACGCCGTGGCCGGCGACCTGCCGCCGGGCGTGGGGCCGCTGGCGCCCCGAGCGCCGCTGCCGCCGCCCGCGCCGCACAGTTTCGGGTCGCTCGACCCCGGCGCCCCGGGCGCCCTGGCCCTGGGCGACGGCGACGGCGGGGTCGTGACCGGGTCGGCGCCCGTGACCGCGCCGCCCGTGTACGCCGCGCCCGGCACCGTGTGCGTCGTCGACCGGCTGGTCGGACCCGACCGGGCCGGCCTGGTGCGGGCCGCGGTCGCCGCCGCCGGCACCCGGGGGGACGCCCTGGTGGCGGTCGTGGCCGCCGCCGGCGATGGGGACCTGGCCGGCGCGCTGAGCGGGGCCGGGTTCGTGGCGACCGTGGACGTGTACCGGCGGGGCTGACGGCGGACCTGGACCGGCGCCGCCGGGGGCGACTCGGCGACCCCGGCGCCGTGCCCGGCCGGGCCGGGTTCCTGGCGACCGTGGACCGGCCGGGCTCGGGGCGACTCGGCGACCCCCGCGGCGTGCCCCGCCGGGCCGGGCTCGTGGCGACCGTGGACCGGCCGCGCTCGGGCGACTCGGCGACCCGGGCGCCGTGCCCGGCCGGGCCGGGCTCGTGGCGACCGTGGACCGGCCGCGCTCGGGGCGACTCGGCGACCCCCGCGCCGTGCCCGGCCGGGCCGGGCTCGTGGCGACCGTGGACCAGCCCCGCTCGGCGACCCCGGCGCCGTGCCCGGCCGGGCCGGGTTCGTGGCGACCGTGGACCGGGCGCGCTCGGGGCGACTCGGCGACCCCCGCGGCGTGCTCCGCCTGGCCGGGTTCGTGGCGACCGTGGACCGGGCGCGCTCGGGGCGACTCGGCGACCCCCGCCGTGCACGGCCGGGTCGGGTTCGTGGCGACCGTGACCGTGGACCGGCGGCCCGGGGGGCGTGCCCGGCCGGGCCGGGTTCGTGGCGGCTGGTCGACTCGATCGGCGGCGGGGTTGACGGTTACTCGTCGCCGGCCGTGGTCGGGTCCTCGTCGTGCATGGCGAGGAGGCCGCCCGTGGCCGCCAGGGCGGTGGCCAGGCCGGCGGCGCGGTCGACGACCGCCGCGATCGCCAGCTCCGCTGCCGGGCCCTGGCCCGGGAGCGGGGGGTCGCCCAGCGACCTGACCAGGGCCGTCGGGTCGCCCGCCGGGGTGATCGGGGCCGGCGGGGCCAGCGGGGGGACCGGGCGCCAGAGGTCGACGGGCTTGGTGCTCTGCTTGCGGTTGTTCCGACGCCGGCGGCTGCGGCTGGCGGCGCTGTTGTTGTTGTTGCCGTTCTGGCTCATGCCGCGGCCTCCGTCAGCAGGGCGTCCGGGCGGATGCCGAGCACCCGCTGGAGCTGGTCGGCGTCCAGGTCGGCCAGCGAGCTGGACTTGGGCAGCACCAGGTCGGCGATGTGGCGCTTGCCCGCCACGACCTCCTCGACCCGCTCGTCGACCGTGCCCGGGCACACCAGCCGGTGCGACACCACCGTGCGGGTCTGGCCGATGCGCCACGCCCGGTCGCGGGCCTGGTCCTCGACCGCCGGGTTCCACCAGCGGTCGTACAGCACGACGTGGCTGGCCGCCGTCAGGTTGAGCCCGGTGCCGCCGGCCTTGAGCGACAGCACCAGCGCGCCCGCCCCCTCGGCCGACTGGAACTCCTCGACGATACGGTCGCGGGCGCCCCGGGCCAGCCCGCCGTGGTAGCAGGCGATGGGGACGCCGGTGACCTCGGTGAGGTGGTCGGCCAGCTTCTTCCCCCACTCGGCGAAGTGGGTGAAGACCAGGATCTTCTCG
>DATFRN010000213.1:0-7766 GCA_035263165.1 Acidimicrobiales bacterium
CTCGACAGCCGGCTGGCCGACGAGCCCCAGCTCCGGCTGGCGCCCCGGGCGGCGATCCGGCCGATCACCCAGCCACCCCCCGTCATCGACGACCGCAACCTGGCCAGCAGCCTCGCCGCCGCCGAGAGCGCCCGGCCCCGCCACCGGGCCCGGTCGTCCCGCGGGGTGATCGTCCTCGGCGTGATGCTGGCGCTGGTCGTGCTCGTCGTCCTCGCCGTCCTGGGCGAGCCCGACGACACCGCCACCACCACCGAGAGCACCACCAACACCTCCGCCGGCCGCGAGCCCACCACCGGCGGCCACCCCGCCGCCACGACGGCCCCGCCCACCACCGCCGCCCCCGGCAACGTCGAGCCCGGCGCCTCCCTCCGGCCCACCGGCGTCGGGCCGCTGCGCATCGGCGCCACGCTCGGCCAGCTCCAGGCGGCCGGCGTCGCCATCCAGCCCGACCAGTCGACGTACAACGGCACCGGCGGCCGCTGCTACAACGCCCCGGTCATCGGCGCCCTCGACCTGCGGCTCCGCTTCGTCCCCCCGCCCGGCCAGAACCGGGCCGCCGACCCCACCCAGGGCGTCCTGGCCGCCATCGACATCCGGGCCGACGCCGACCGCCCCTCCTCCCGCGTGTCCAACACCGGCATCGGCCTCGGCGCCAACCAGCTCCAGATCCTGGCCGCCTACAAGGGCAACCTCGACCAGCGGGACGACCCCTTCTACCCCGGCGGCAAGATCTTCCGGGCCGCGGTCGGCAACGGCCTCGGCGTCGCCTACGACACGGACGGCCAGAACGTCATCGGCATCGCGGTCGGTGACATGGAGGTCATCAAGTTCGTGAACAACTGCGGGTGAGCGTGCGGGTCGTCGTGCTCGGCGCGGGGTTCGGCGGGCTGGAGCTGACGACGCTCCTGTCCGAGCGGCTGGGCCACCGCAGCGACGTCGACCTCGACGTCGTGCTCATCGACCGCACCGACGGCTTCGTCTTCGGCTTCTCCAAGCTGGAGGTGATGTTCGGCCGGGCCACCGCCGACACCGTCACCCACCCTTACCGCGACCTGGTCAAGCCGGGCGTCCGCGTGGTCAAGGCCACGATCACCGCCATCGACCCCGAGGCCCGCCGGGTCGAGACCGACGCCGGCACGTTCGAGGCCGACGTCCTGGTCGTGGCCCTCGGCGCCGACCTCGACCCCGGCGCCACCCCCGGGCTGGCCGAGGGCGGCCACGAGTTCTACACCGAGGCCGGCGCCTTCGCCGTCCGGGACGTGCTCGCCGGCTTCGACGGCGGCCGGGTGATCGTCGGCGTCACCTCGACGCCGTTCAAGTGCCCGCCGGCACCCAGCGAGACGGCCCTGCTCATGCACGACCACCTGGTGACCAAGGGCGTCCGCGACCGGTCCGAGATCGCCCTGGTCATGCCGCTGCCGGTCCCGATCCCGCCGTCGCCCAAGGCGTCCGAGGCGCTGCTGGCCGCCTTCGCCGAGCGGGACATCGCCTGGCGCCCCAACAGCACGATCGAGCGCCTCGACCCCGACCGCCGGGTGGCGGTGCTGGCCGGCGGCGACGAGCTGCGCTACGACCTGTTCCTCGGCGTGCCGGTCCACCGGGCGCCACAGGTGGTGGTCGAGTCGGCCCTCGCGGAGGGCGGCTGGATCCCCGTCGACCCGCACACCCTGGCCACCCGGTTCCCCGGCGTCTACGCCGTCGGCGACGTGACCAGCGTCGGCACCCCGAAGGCCGGCGTGTTCGCGGAGGGCCAGGCCACGGTGGTGGCCGAGGCCATCGTCGCCCAGGTCACCGGCGGCGCCGGGCCGCCCGGCTACGGCGGCCACGGCGTCTGCTACATGGAGTTCGGCCACGGCCGGGTGGCCACGGTCGACGTCACGTTCCTGCCCGGCCAGGCCCCCTACGGCGACATGGACGGCCCCTCCGAGGTCCTGGCGGCCGACAAGGCGAACTTCGGCACCACCCGCATCCGCCGCTGGTTCGGCCGGGAGTGGTCCGCCTAGCTGGGCCGGGGCGATGACGGCGCCGCGTGCTCTCAGCCAACGCCCAGACTGACCGTCCGGGCAGGTCACGGCCAGCTTTGGCCCCTCGTGCAAACGCTCACTAGTCTCCCGAAACGTGTCTGACCTCCTCCGCTCCTACCTGACGGCCGGGATCTTCCTGGGCGTCGCGGTGGCGCTGGTCGCAGCGGTGATGGCGCTCGGGAGCCTGGTGCGCCCGCAGCGGCCCCAGCCCGAGAAGTACGTCAACTACGAGTCCGGCGTCGACCCGGCGGGATCGATGTGGGGCCAGACGCAGGTCCGCTACTACCTGTTCGCACTGCTGTTCGTGCTGTTCGACGTCGAGGCCGTCTTCGTCTTCCCCTTCGCCACCCGTGCCGAGGAGTACGGCTGGTTCGGGTTCACCGAGATGGGCATCTTCATCGCCATCCTCGCCCTCGGGCTGCTGTACGCCTGGAAGAAGAAGGTCCTGCGCTGGGTCTGAACCGGGACGCCGACTGATGGGGCTCGTCGAGAGCAGCAAGCTGCCCAAGCCGCTCACCTCGCTGCTCAACACCGCGCGCAAGTACTCCCTCTGGGCCTACCAGTGGGGGCTGGCCTGCTGCGCCATCGAGATGGGCGCGGCCTTCGCCTCGCCCCGCTACGACGTGATGCGCCTCGGCGTCATCCCCCTGCCCGCCAGCCCCCGGCAGGCCGACGTGGTCGTCATCTCCGGCACGGTGACCGACAAGATGGTCCCGGCCATCAAGCGGCTCTACGAGCAGATGCCCGACCCCAAGTACGTCATCTCCATGGGCAGCTGCACCAACTGCGGCGGCCCCTACTGGGACAGCTACTCGGTGACCAAGGGCGTCGACCAGGTCGTGCCCGTCGACGTCTACATCCCCGGCTGCCCGCCCCGGCCCGAGGCCCTGCTCGAGGGCATCGTCCTGCTCCAGCAGCGCATCGGGCGGGAGGACATGGCCGAGCGCTGGCGGGGCGACCCCCTGGTGGTGCAGTGATGTCCGACGCCACCGGCACCACCGACGCTGCCGAGGCCCCGGAGGCCGAGGAGGCCCCCACCGACGACGCCCGCCAGGCCGTCCTCGACCAGATCACCGCCGCCCTGGGCGACGCCGTGCTCGACAGCCACATCGCCGTCGGCCGGGGCCTGTGGGTGCGGGTCGAGCGGGACGCCTGGCTCGAGGCCGCGGGCCACGTGCGCAACGGCCTCGGCTACCACTTCTTCGACTACCTGTCGGCCATCGACTGGATGCCCTCGCCCTGGGGCCGCTACGAGTACAGCGCGGTCGACGACGGCATCCGGCAGTTCGACCCGAACGCCCCGGTCGAGACCGGCGTGGCCGGGGGCGACACGCGGTTCCAGGTGATGTGCCGGCTGGCCGACATCCGCCGCCGCCAGCCCCACCACAACGTCGTGATCAAGGCCGACCTCCCCGACGACGACCTGCGCGTCGCCAGCCTCGTCTCCCTCTACCCGGGGGCCAACTGGCACGAGCGCGAGTGCTGGGAGATGTTCGGCATCACCTTCGACGGCCACCCCGGCCTGCGCCACCTCTACCTGCCGGGCGAGTTCGAGGGCCATCCCCTGCGCAAGGACTTTCCGTTGCTGGCCCGGCTGGTCAAGCCGTGGCCGGGCATCGTCGACGTCGAGCCCATGCCGGGCGAGCCGGCCGCCGAGGGCGACGGCGAGGAGACGGAGGAGAGCTCGTGACCGTCACCGAACGCCAGCAGCTGGCCTACGTCGACGCCCAGGCGGCCGACGGGCGGGTCAACGTCGAGCTCGAGACCGACGAGGGCATGATCCTCAACCTCGGGCCCCAGCACCCGGCCACCCATGGCACGCTGCGGGTGACCGCCAAGCTCGACGGCGAGCAGGTGGTGTGGGCCGACGTCGTGCCGGGCTACATGCACCGGGGCTACGAGAAGCTCACCGAGGTCCGGACGTATCCCCAGGTCACGACCCTGGTCAACCGCATCGACTGGCTGGGCAGCTTCGCCAACGAGGTGCCGTTCATCCTGGCGGCCGAGCAGCTGATGGAGATCGAGGCCCCGCCGCGGGCCCGCCACATCCGCACGATCCTGTTCGAGATGGCCCGGGTGGCCAACATCGTGCTGTTCCTCGGCGACCTGGGCGTCCAGCTGGGCGCGGTGACCCCGGCGTTCTACGCCTTCCGCGATCGCGAGCACGTGCTCGACCAGATCGAGGCGGTCACGGGCGGCCGCTTCCACCCCAACTTCGACCGCATCGGCGGACTCAAGGACGACCTGCCCAAGGGCTGGATCGCCGACACCAAGGCCGTCATGGTCCGCATCCGCAACTACTGCGACGAGATCGAGACCCTGCTGTTCGGCAACGAGATCTTCGAGGCCCGCACCCGGGGCGTCGGGGTCGTCCCCGCCGAGGTCGGCCTGGGCTACGGCCTGACGGGCGCCAACATCCGGGCGTCCGGCGTCGACTGGGACCTGCGCCGCGACGGCGCCATCGCCGGCCTGGCCCACGGCGACGTCGACTGGCAGGTGTGGACCCACCCCGACGGCGACAGCTTCGCCCGCTGCTGGGTCCGCCTCCAGGAGACCCGCGAGTCCACCAAGATCATCGACCAGCTGTGCGACGGCCTGCCCGGCGGGCCGATCATGGCCAAGGTCCCCCGCATCATCAAGGTGCCGGCGGGCGAGGCCTACGTGCAGACCGAGAACCCGCTCGGCGCCATGGGCTACTACGTGGTGAGCAAGGGCGACCTGGGGCCGTTCCGCACCAAGATCCGCTCGGCCAGCTTCTCCAACGTGTCGATCATCCCGTGGCTGCTGAAGGGCGTCTACGTGCCCGACATCATCACGATCCTGGCCAGCCTCTACTTCATCCTCGGGGACATCGACCGTTGACCGTGCTCACCCCCGCGATCGAGCTCGCCTACTGGGAGCAGAGCGTCCTCCGCACGGTCGGCGTGCTGGCCGCCGTGCTGCTGCCGGCGGGCACGCTCGTCTACGTCTTCCTGTTCAAGATGATGAGCTTCATGCAGAGCCGGCTCGGCCCCATGGAGGCCGGCCCCTACGGCTCGATGCAGCTGCTGGCCGAGGTCGGCAAGTTCATCCAGAAGGAGGACATCGTCCCCTGGCGGGCGGACCGCAAGCTGTTCGCCCTGGCCCCCTACGTGGTGGTGGCCTCGGTCTTCCTCATCTACGTGGCGGTGCCGTTCGGGCCCGACGCCATGTTCGCCAACCTCGACACCGGCATCTTCTACATCCTGGCCGTGTCGTCGATCTCGGTGCTCGGCATCCTCATCGCCGGCTGGGCGTCGGCCAACAAGTACTCGTTGCTCGGCGGCCTGCGGGCCGCCGGCCAGCTCATCGCCTACGAGCTGCCGATGGTGCTCGCCGTGGTCGGCGTCGTCATCCAGGCCGGCACGCTCAACATGCAGGGGATCGTGGCCGCCCAGGCCAACGGGGAGATCTTCGGCTTCGGGGGCATCGGCAACCCGTTCATCTTCACGCAGATCATCGGGTTCTTCATCTTCCTGGTGGCCATGCAGGCCGAGCTGACCCAGACGCCCTTCGACATGCCGGTGGCCGAGTCCGAGCTGGTGTCGGGCTACATGACCGAGTACTCGGGCATGCGCTTCCTGCTGTTCTTCATCGCCGAGTTCGCCAGCGCCGGCGCCTTCGCCGCGGTGGCGGCCACGCTGTTCCTCGGCGGCTGGAGCCTGCCCTTCGTCGACCTCGACACCAGCTGGATGAACGTGGTCGGCCCGCTCGTGCTGCTGGCCAAGATCATGGTCGTCAGCTTCCTGGTGTTCTGGGTGCGGTTCACCTATCCCCGCTTCCGGGAGGACCAGCTCCAGCAGCTCGCGTGGAAGGTCCTCATCCCCCTGTCGCTGGTCAACATCCTGGCGACCATGGCGCTCAAGGTGGCCTTCTGATGGCCAAGCTCCCGGCTCCCAAGACGCCCGGCCTGGTCAAGGGCCTGGGCGTGACGCTCAAGACGATGGGCCGCACGATGTTCCCCTCGCGGGGCGTCAAGACGCTCATCCCCGCCCCGTCCAAGGGCGCGGCCACGGTGCAGTACCCCCACGAGAAGGAGACGCCCGCGGCCCGGGCGCGGGGCGTCATCGCCCTCAAGGAGGAGAACTGCACCGTCTGCATGCTGTGCGCCCGTAGCTGCCCCGACTGGTGCATCTACATCGAGGGCCACAAGGACACGGCCCCGCCCCGGCGGCCCGGCGGCAAGCCCCGCACCGTGTCCAAGCTCGACCGCTTCGACATCGACTACGCGCTCTGCATGTACTGCGGGATCTGCGTCGAGGTGTGCCCGTTCGACGCCCTGTTCTGGAGCCCCGAGTACGAGTACTCCGAGCTCCGCCTGGCCGACCTGCTCCACGACAAGGAGCGGCTGGGCGAGTGGATGCAGGCCGTCCCCGACTTCGAGCCCTACGAGGCCGGGTCGGAGCAGAAGGTCCGGAAGGTTCCGAGGTAGCGGCCGGTGGCAGCTGAGAACGTCTTCTTCTACGCGATCGCCGCCGTCATGGTGGCCGGCGCCGTCGCGGTGGTCACCAGCCGCAACGTCGTGCGCGCCGCGCTGGCGCTCATCGTCGTGTTCGCCGGCGTGGCCGCCCAGTTCATCCTGCTGGGCGCCGAGTTCCTGGCCATCACCCAGGTGCTGGTCTACATCGGGGCGATCATGGTCCTGATGCTGTTCGGCATCATGCTCACCCGCGCCCGCATCGGCCGCGACACCGACATGACCAACGAGCACTGGTGGGTGGGGGCGCTCACCGCCCTGCTGCTGGCGGGCGTCATGGGCTACGCGCTCGTCGACTACTTCGGCAAGGACAAGCTGCCCCACGAGCGGGCGCTCACCGCCGTCGACGCCGCCGGCCGGGCCTCCAACACGGCCACGGTGTCCGACACGATCTTCTCCCAGTTCCTCATCCCGTTCGAGGTCGTGTCGGTGCTGCTGCTGGCCGCGCTGGTCGGCGCCATCGTCATCGCCCGGAAGGACCGCGGATGAGCGACCTGATGGTGAACCAGTTCCTCCTGCTGGGGGCGATCCTGTTCTGCACGGGCGTGTACGGGGTCATCGCCCGCAAGAACACCGTGCTCGTGCTGATGTCGATCGAGCTGATCCTCAACGCGGTCAACATCAACCTGCTGACGTTCGCCGCCCTCCACGCCGACGTCGCCGGCGCCGTGTTCGCGCTGTTCATCATCGCCGTGGCCGCCGCCGAGGTCGGCGTGGGCCTGGCGATGGTGCTGATCATCTACCGCAACCGGTCGAGCGTCGACCTCGACGACGTCGACTCGATGAGGGGCTGACCGGAATGCTCGAGCACGCCTGGATCATCCCGCTCATCCCTGCGGCCAGCTTCTTCCTCATCCTGTTCTTCGGGAAGCGCATGCCCCGCAAGGGCAGCGAGATCGGCATCGCCGCCCTCGGGCTGGCCTTCGCCCTGGCGCTGGTCACCAACGTCAGCTGGTGGCACCACGTCGACAACTCGCCCGAGCAGGCCGTCAAGCCGGCCGCGGCATTGGTGGCGCAGGGCGAGTCGGCGGCGCCCGCCGAGCCCGGCACCCACGCCGCGCCCGCCGAGGAGGAGAAGGAGGCCGAGACGGTCGCGCCGGTGACCCAGAGCTGGACCTGGTTCCAGAACGGCGGCGTCGACATCGAGATCGGGATGCTGCTCGACGGCCCGGCGGTGATGATGCTGCTGGTCGTCACCACGGTGTCGCTGCTGGTCCACGTCTACTCGACCGACTACGTGGCCGGAG
>DATFRN010000214.1:0-7330 GCA_035263165.1 Acidimicrobiales bacterium
GGCGCCTCGGCGGGCGGCTCGGTGGTGGCGGCTGGCTCGGCGGCGGGGAGGTCTGGGGCGGGCGGCGCCTCGGCCGGGAGCTGCGTGGCGGCGGCGGCCGTAGGAGCGGGCGCGGGCTTGGGCTTGGCCTTGGGCTTCGGGGGTTCCGGGGTGTGGCGGGCGAGCGTGGCCCTGGCGACCTGCAGGCGGTCCTCGATGACCGCTTCCGTCAGGCCGAGGATCCTCGCCGCCGCTTCGGCGGGGAAGCCCTCGCGGTCCACCAGGACGACCGCGACCCGGTCCGCCGGGGCCAGGGCGGCGAGGCCGGCGCGGATGCCCTTGCCCGGGGCCTCGTCGGCCTGGCGGCCCTCCGTGCGCAGGCGGTCGATGCAGGCGTTGTAGGCCGCTCGGTAGAGCCAGGCCGCCACGTCCTCCTTGACCGGGAGGCGGACGATGTCGCGCCACGCCCGCAGGTACGCCGCCGACAGGGCGGCGTCCATGTCCGCCGGGTCCAGGAGGAGGGCGTGCGCCAGCCCCCTCAGGCGCCAGTCATAGCGCCCGACGAGCGCGCCGAAGGCCCGCCGGTCGCCTTGCTGCGACCGGCGCACCAGGCTCGCGTCGCTCAGTCGTCGGGTGTTCGCCATGCGGTGGGCAGTCGTAAGTGGCGTCGACCAGTCTGGGGGAGCCGACCGGCGCCGTGGGGGATTTCACCACAGTTCAGCGCGGCGCGGCGAGGACCGGTACCGCGTCCCTCGCAACTTCCGCCACCGACCCAGGCCAGACGCCCACCACGATCGTCACGATCAGGCACACTGCAAGTACTACCCCGGCGGCGGCCGGCACGGGCACGCGCGGCCCGGCCCGGCGGCCCGCAGCCGCCCCGGCCTCGGCGTCCTCGGGCTCGGACATGTACAGGCTCACCGTGATGCGCAGGTAGATGAAGGCCGAGATCACCGTCGACACCATGGCGATCACGGCCAGCCACACCGACCCGGCGTCGACCGCGGCGTTGATCACGTAGAACTTGGCGAAGAACCCCGACGTGAACGGCACCCCGGCCTGAGCCAGCAGGAACACCGTCAGCGCGAACGCCACCGCCGGTCGCGACCGGCTGAGCCCGCGGTAGTCGTCGAGCCGGTGGTGCCCGTCGCCCTTGCGCCCCACCAGCGTGATGACGCCGAACGTCCCGGCGATGAGGAAGGTGTAGGTGGCCAGGTAGAACAGCGCCGCCTGCACGCCCTGCCGGGTGGCCGCCTCGACCCCCACCAGCACGAACCCGGCGTGGTTGATCGAGCTGTAGGCCATCATGCGCTTGACGTCGGTCTGCACGACGGCGAGCACGGCCCCGACCACCAGCGTCAGCACGGCCACGCCGTACACCAGCGGCTGCCAGTCGACCCGGTAGGCGCCGAACGCCACCACGAACACCCGGATGAGCCCGGCGAACCCGGCCACCTTCACGCCCGAGGCCATCCACGCCACCATCGGCGACGGCGACCCCTGGTAGACGTCGGGCGTCCAGAAGTGGAACGGCACCGCCGCCACCTTGAACCCCAGCCCGACCAGCATCAGCGCCAGGCCGGCCAGGATCAGCCCGTCCTTCTCCAGCGCCGCCCCGCCGAAGAACTGCACGATCTTGACCATGTTGGTCGTGCCGGTGCCCCCGTAGATCAGGGCGATGCCGTAGAGCAGGAACGCCGACGAGAAGGCCCCGAGCACGAAGTACTTCATGCCGGCCTCCTGCGACGTCAGCCGGCGGCGGTGCATGGCGGCCAGCACGTACACGGCCAGCGACAGGATCTCCAGGCCGAGGAACAGCACGATCAGGTCGTTGGCCTGGGCCATCACCACGCCGCCCGACGCCGACAGCAGCAGCAGGGCGTAGGGCTCGACGCCCTCCAGCCCCTCCCGCCGGAGGTAGCCGTCGGCCAGCAGCGCAGCCATGATCACCGCCACGGCGATGACCACGATGAGGAACAGCGAGAACCCGTCGACCCCGACGGCGCCGGCCATGGTCGAGAACGGGCCCCGGCCGTTGTCCTGCACCCGGCGCCACAGCGGCACGACCGCCGCGATGGCCCCGGCTGCGGCCAGGCAGGTCACCGCCGTGTAGGGGGCGGTCGCCTTGCGCTGGACGAACGACGACACCAGCAGCAGCACCAGCGCCCCCGCCACCAGCACCAGCAGGGGGGCGACGGCCACCCAGTCGACGTCGGGGGTCGAGATCGGCGTGGGGTCGACCGGCAGCGGCTGGCCCAGAGAGCCCAGCACGGCGATCATTCTCCGGCCTCCTGTTGCGCCTCCTCGGCCGGCTTCACCGGCGCGGGGTGCTTGACCTTGGGCGACACGAAGTCGCTGTTCTGCTCGACGTGGTCGATGAGCTTGTCGACCGACGGGCCCATGCGGTCGAGCACCGGCTTGGGGAAGACCCCGAGGAACACGATGGCCGCCACCAGCGGGGCGATCACCAGGCCCTCACGCCAGTTGATCTCGGGGAAGTGGCGGTTGTCCTCGTCGGGTTCCCCGTGGAACACCCGCTGGTAGGCCCACAGCAGGTAGAGGGCGGCCAGGATGACGCCGGCCGCCGCCACCACGGTCCACCACCGGCGGGTCAGGAACGACCCGACCATGATCAGGAACTCGCCCACGAACCCGTTGAGCCCGGGCAGCCCGATCGACGACATCATGACCAGCGTGAACACGGCGGCGAACAGCGGCGCCGGCTTCTGGAGCCCCTTGAGCAGCGAGATCTCCCGGGTGCCGCGCCGCTCGGCGATCATCCCGACCAGGAGGAACAGCGCCCCGGTGGACACGCCGTGGTTGACCGCCTGGAGCAGCCCGCCCTGCATGCCCTGGGTGGTGATGGCGAAGGTGCCCAACACGATGAACCCCAGGTGCGCCACCGACGAGTAGGCGACCAGGCGTTTGAGGTCCTTCTGCATGGTGGCGACGATCGCCCCGTAGATGATGCCGATGACCCCGAGCGTCACCAGCACGGGCGCGAAGAAGACCGCGGCGTCGGGCAGCAGGTACAGCCCGAACCGCAACATGCCGTAGGTCCCGAGTTTCAGCAGGACGCCGGCCAGGATCACCGACCCGGCCGTGGGCGCCTCCGTGTGGGCGTCGGGTAGCCACGTGTGCACCGGGAACAACGGCACCTTGATGGCGAACGCCACGATCAGCGCCAGGAAGATCCAGCGGGCCGCCGACCAGTCGAGCGGGTTGGCGCTCTTGGAGTCGTCGACCACCTGGTGCTTCTCGGCGATGTCGACCAGGTCGAAGCTGAGCGGCACGCCCTTGCGCAGCTCCGCGATGTGGGCGGCCTCGGCCTGGGACGGGTTGCCGTTGGCCTCGACCACGAGCTGGGTGGCCTCGGCCCGGTTGGCGTCCTCGGTCGCGTTGCGGTGCAGGTAGGCCAGCGCCACGACGCCGACCAGCATCAGCGCCGAGCCGAACATCGTGAAGATGAAGAACTTGAGCGCGGCGTAGACCCGGTTGGCGTAGCCCCATCCGCCGATGAGGAAGTACATCGGCACCAGCACGATCTCGAACATCACGAAGAAGAGGAAGAGATCGAGCGAGATGAACACGCCGAGGCAGCCGGCCTCGAGCAGCAGCAGCCAGGCGTAGTACGGCTTGGCGTCGTGGTGCGGCGTCGACCCCAGCATGGCGATGGGGAACAGCAGCCCGGTGAGCACGACCAGGAAGAGCGAGATGCCGTCGACGCCGACGTGCCAGGAGATGCCGAAGTCGGACACCCACGACCGGTTGACGACGAACTGGAAGCCGGCGTCGTGGCGGTCGAAGGCGGCCAGCACCCACACCGTCAGCGCGGCGGCGGCCCCGGAGAACAGCACCGCCACGCTCCGCAGCAGCTCCGGCCGGGACCGGGGCACGGCGAGGACGGCCAGCGCGCCCGCCACGGGCACGAGCACCAGGGCCGTCAGGACGGGGAAGTTCGGATCCACTAGCGATCGATCCTCGTGATGATGTAGGCGAGGACGACCACCACGCCGGTGGCGACGCCCAGGGCGTACGAGCGGACGAAGCCGGACTGGACGGTCCGCAGCCGCCGGCCCGACCAGCCCACCACCGACGCCACGCCGTTGACGGCCCCGTCGATGATGTGGGCGTCGAACCAGGCCACGGCGCCGAAGAAGGCGGTGCCGGGCCCGGCGACGAACCGGCTGACCGACTCGTCGTAGTAGTAGGCGTGGGCCAGGACCTGGGGCTCGACCGCCTTGACCCGGCGCCGCAGGTAGACGACGGCGGCGGCGAAGATGCCGATGAGCGACCCGCACACGGCCACGACGGCCAGCGCCCACTTGGTGCCGGTGGCGACGTTGACCGCCAGCTCGTTGGCGCCCACCACCGGCTCGAGCCAGCGGGCCAGGAACTCGGTGTGCTCGGAGAACGGCAGGTTGATGGCCCCGCCCAGCGTGGCCAGCACGGCCAGCACCACCAGCGGCAGGGTCATGATCCAGGGCGACTCGTGGGGCTCGCCATGCCCGTGAGCGCCGTCGGCGTCAGCCGCCTCGTCATGCGTCTCGGCCGCGGCCGCCGGCTCGCCGCGCCAGCGCTCGTCGCCGTAGAAGACCATGAACACCTGGCGGCTCATGTAGAAGGCCGTGATCAGGGCGGTCAGCAGGCCGATGGCCCACAGCACCTTGGCCTGGGCGCCGCCGCTGGCCCACGCCGACAGCAGGATCTCGTCCTTGGACCAGAACCCCGAGAACGGCGGCACGCCGGCGATCGACAGCCAGCCGACGATGAACGTCGCCGCCGTGATCGGCATGAACTTGCGCAGCGCCCCCATGCGCCGCATGTCCTGCTCGTCGTCCACGCCGTGGATGACCGACCCGGACCCGAGGAACAGCAGCGCCTTGAAGAAGGCGTGGGTGATCATGTGGAAGATGGCGGCCACGTAGGCGCCCACCCCCACGGCCAGGAACATGTAGCCCAGCTGGCTGATCGTCGAGTAGGCCAGCACCTTCTTGATGTCGTTCTGGGCGATGGCGATCGTGGCCGCCACCAGGGCGGTCAACACCCCGAACCAGGCGATGGCGTCGGGCACCCAGCCGTAGCCCTGGGCCAGGATCGGGTTGACCCGGGTCATCACGAACACGCCGGCCGTCACCATGGTGGCCGCGTGGATGAGGGCCGACACCGGGGTGGGGCCGGCCATGGCGTCGGGCAACCAGATGAACAGCGGGATCTGGGCCGACTTGCCCACCGCCCCGACGAACAGCAGCAGCCCGATGGCCGTGGCGGTCACCGCGGCGACGTTGCCCATGCGGGCGTTGAGGCCCACGTAGTCGATGGTCCCCACCGCGGCGAACGACAGGAAGATGGCCAGCATGAAGCCCCAGTCACCGATGCGGTTGGTGATGAAGGCCTTCTTGCCGGCCGAGGCGTTGGCCTCGTCGGAGAACCAGAACGAGATGAGGAAGTAGGAGCAGGCCCCCACGCCCTCCCAGCCCAGGAAGGTGATCAGCAGGTTGTTGCCGAGCACCAGCATGAGCATGGAGAAGATGAACAGGTTGAGGTAGACGAAGAACCGGGGGAAGCCCGGATCGCCGTGCATGTAGCCGATGGCGTAGAGGTGGATCAGCGCGCCGACGCCGGTGATGAACAGCGCCATCGTCACCGACAGCGGGTCGGCCAGGAACCCGACGTCGACGTGCAGCTCGCCGACGGGCATCCAGGCGAACAGGATCTGCACGAACCGCCGGTTCTCCTCCGCCCGGCCCAGCAGCCCGGCGAACACCACCAGGGTGGCCACGAAGCTGCCGGCGCACATGACGGTGGCCAGCCAGCCCGCGCCCGGCTCGCCCAGGCGGCGGCCGAACACGAGGAGCAGCAGGAACCCGGCCAGCGGCAGGGCAGGGATCAGCCAGACCAGATCAAGCACCCCGGGTCATCCTTCCAGGAGCGCCGCGTCGTCGGCCGTGGCCTCGGGACGCTTGCGCAGCAGCGCGACGATGATCGCCAGGCCCACCACCACCTCGGCCGCCGCCACCACCAGCACGAAGACCACGATCGACTGGCCCCCCGTGTCGGTCAGCACGTGGGCGAACGTGACGAAGGTGAGCGTGACGGCGTTGAGCATGAGCTCGACGCACATGAACATGACCAGCGGGTTGCGCCGGACCAGCAGGCCGAACGACCCGATGGAGAAGATCAGGGCCGCCAGCACCAGGTACCAGGACGGCACGACCTCGAGCGCGGCGATCACGAGCGGACCTCCTCGTGCTCGTCGACATCCTCGCCGTCGCCCCCGGCCGCCCGCCGCCCCTCGTCGCCGTGGGGCCAGAACTCGTGGGCGCCCACGTGGGCCCGGGCGTCGGCCATGCGCTCGGCCACCTGCTCGGCCCGCTCCTCCTGGCCGGGGTCGACGATCTCGTCGCCCGGCTTGGCCCGCCGGGCCAGCAGGACGGCGCCGACGACGGCGATGACCAGGAGCACCGAGGTGACCTCGAAGGCGAACAGGTAGGTGGTGAACAGCGACTCGCCCAGCCGGTTCACGTCGGCCACCCGGTCGTCGATCGTGCCACTGACCCCGGTGGCGGTCATGCCGGCGCTGTCGAGCGCGGCGAAGATCAGCCCGAGGATCGCCAGCGACACGACGCCGGCGGCGACGCGCTGGCCCACCAGCGGCTCGACCCGCAGGTCGTCGGCCTGGTCGACGCCCAGCAGCATGATGACGAACAGGAACAGGACGACGATGGCGCCGGCGTAGACGATGACCTGGACGACGGCCAGGAAGTTGGCCTCCTGGGCCACGAACAGCACCGCCACGCCGAACAGCGTCGCCACCAGCGACAGCGCCGCGTGCACGGGGTTGGTGCTGAGCACGACGCCGAGGGCGCCGCCCAGGCACACCGCGCCCGCCAGGACGAAGACGACCAGCTCGACCGACATCAGTGGTGCCCCCCGTCGGGCGCATGGTCCGCATCATGGCCGCCCGGCTCGTGGGGGTGGCTGAAGATGGCGTCGGCCTCCGCGGTGGACGCCTCGTCCTCCTCGACCGACTGGCCCTGCTCGGGCGCCCGCACCCCGAAGCCCAGCTCGCCCGACCACTGCACCCGGCCCTCCTGGGCGGCGGAGCCGGCCGGCGAGGTGGCCCGCATCCACGCCGAGGTCAGCGGGGCGACGTCGTCGATGTCGGACCAGTCCTCCCACGGCAGCTGGCGGGGCCGGCCGTCGTCGCCCACCACCAGCTCGGCCTTGGTGTAGATGGCGTCGTTGCGGTTGGTGAAGCTGAACTCGAACAGCTTCGACTCGGTGATGGCCTCGGTGGGGCACGCCTCCACGCACAGGTCGCAGTGGATGCAGCGCAGGTAGTTGATCT
>DATFRN010000215.1:0-8514 GCA_035263165.1 Acidimicrobiales bacterium
GCGATCGACGGCCATCAGCCCCCACTCCCCTCGCTGCCGCCAGAACCGCCCGCCACCACCACGCCCAACCCAGCCGCCTCGCCCGCCACCGAGACGGACGGCCGGCGGGCAAGCGGCGCACCCGTCCGGCCGGCCGCCCACGTCCGCCCACCGACCCCGAACCACGGCGCCCGCACCCGGGCCAACCCCAGCACGACATCGCGATCGACGGCCATCAGCCCCCACTCCCCTCGCTGCCGCCAGAACCGCCCGCCACCACCACGCCCAACCCAGCCGCGCCGCCCCCCGCTACCCCGGTCGTGCGGCCGGCAAGGGCTGCAGCCACGCTGCCGGCCACGACACAGCGATCGACGGCCATCAGCCCCCACTCCCCCCGCTGCCGCCAGGGCTGCCGGCGCCGGTCGCGCTGGCCGGGCGGCCCGCGTGGGTCGTGCGGACCAGGGTCACCGTGGCGCCCTGGTCGGCCTGGATGACCGCGCGCTGCACCGTCGTGTCCGTGAGGGCCAGCGTGACCGTGAGCTGGTTGTCGGCGGCGAAGGAGCCGCCGTCGTCGGAGACGTCGACCACCCGGATGCCGCTCGCCACCAGGTCGGTGCCGCCGTCGCCCGAGCCGTACACGTCCACCAGGTCGCCCGGGCCCACCCGGCCGTCCACCGCCCGGGCCCGGTCGAGCCGCAGCGACACCTCGGCGAACGGCTGGCCCTGCGCCTGGTCGCTGAGCGCCCCGTCCTCCAGCAGCGCCCCCTCCGCCACCGGCGCCACCGCCACCCGGCCCTCGAGCGAGGCGGCGTCGGCGAACGCGGCCCGGGCCGCACCGGCGGGCAGCGACATCCGCCGGAAGCGCACGTCGCCCGGCCCGACCCGGTCGCCCGGCCGCAGCGCCCGGGCGGCGACGGCGTAGGGGCGGCCCGGGTCGGCGGCCGCCTGCCGCCAGGCCAGGAACATCCCCACGAACGACAGCGCCACCAGCGCCCCGCCGAGCAGCGCCCGCCCCCGGGGGATGCCCGGGCCCGCCGGCACCACCCGGGGCGCCGGCGCATCCCCGAGCGGGGTCGCGCCGCCGTTGCTCGACCGCGTCATCACCATCTGCCTCGTCACCTCCCAGCGCATGGCTCCGCCGTTGCTGGGGGCGGCACCCCATCCCCACCACCCCGAATCCGACCGCTCAGCACGGCCGCACCGCCACGTTCGGCCCATGGACCGTTGTAGCGATGCCCACACAATACGTGCTTTTCGGCCGATCGCCAGGATATGACCGAAAGATGCCCAAACACCACGCGAAGGAGTAAGGTGTGACCCGTGAACACCGACGAGACCGAATGGCTCTCGACCCAAGAGGCCGCCCGCCGGCTGGGGATCACTCCCCGCACGCTCTACCGGTTCATCGACCACGGGGAGCTACCGGCGTACCGCTTCGGACGGGTCATCCGGCTGCGCGGCCACGAGGTCGAGGACTTCATCAGACGGTCGCGGATCCAGCCGGGCGAGCTCGAGCACCTGTACCCCGAGCCGGCGATCAAGGGCGACGAGTCCTGACGCGGGCCGCCCCCGCTCCCCTCAGCGGCGGGCGTGGAAGACGAAGCGGTAGCGCTGAACGACCTCGGCCAGGCTCATGGTCGTGGCCCGGCGGGCACGGTTGACGGCCCAGCCGGCCACCCGGCGGGGCAGCCGCCGCCGCCACGCCAGCTCGACGTCGCCGAACCCGACGGTGTGCAGCATCCCGATCACCGCCGCCGGGTTGGGCGCCCACCAGTTGGTCTCGTCGCCGGCCAGCTCGACGCCCGGGTAGAAGGCGGCGGCGGGGCGGCGGTTCAGCAGCATCCCCACCTCGGTCTCGACCACCAGCAGGTCGCCGGTCACCGCCGCCACCCGCTCGAGCGCCCCCAGCGGATCGCGCATGTGGTACAGCACGCCGAGGAACAGCACGACGTCGAACGTGCCCATGCGGACGGGGTCGAGGTCCATGACGTCGACCTCGACGGCCTCGACGTCGGAGTCGAGCGCCTCGCGGGCCAGGTCGAACCCGTCCCTGGTGCCCCAGCCGGGACCGCCCCACGAGAACCGGTCGGTCGCCACCACCCGGGTGGCGCCCCGGCGTTCGGCCTCGAACGAGAAGAAGCCGTCCCAGGCGCCCACGTCGAGCACGGTCCGGCCGTGCAGGTCGGGCAGGCCCAGGCGCCCCAGGATGCGGCGGGGATCGGTCACGCCGGCGGTCACCACCCCGCGGCCCAGGTCCATCGTGTGGAACCACCGCACGTCACCGGCTCGGCGGCGCAGCTCGTCGGGCGTCATCGGCGGCGGGGCTCCTTCCACAGGCGAGGCGCCTCGAACAACAGGAAAAACACAGGGTTGCCCCTCTCGTGCCCCACAGGGCAGGCGTCGTACCGTGCTCGCATGCCGACGTTCGAAGTGACCCTGCGTGACCGTAGCGTCGAGACCGTCGACGGTGCGGACGCCTATCAGCAGGAAGGGCCCATGACCACGTTCTTCCGCCGGGGCGACGGCCGCGACGTGATCGACTCGTGGAGCGTCCGGGTGGCGTCCTTCCGCACCGCCGACCTGCTGGTCGTGCGCCGGTGCGAGGCGATCGCCGCCGGGCTGCGGGCCGTGGTGGGCTGATCCCGCCCTGCGTCAGCGGTTGTTGGCGCTGAAGTGCATGTAGTCCGTGGGGTCGTGCCACAGGCCGCCCCAGTGCCAGCCGATCGACCCGAAGGCGCCCGTCACCTGGTCGCCCGGCCGGATCATGCCCGGACGTGGCTCCGCTCGGTCGAGGTAGGCGGAGGCCAGCTCGGGCAGCACCCGGGCGCCGTTGGTGTAGGGGTTCTGGAACGGGTTGACGTCGACCGCCAGGCCGTAGGCGTGCTGGGACCAGGACGACTTGCCCCGGGTCGGACGGCAGGCGAAGGCGGAGGTGTTGTTGCCGTCGCCGGTGGGTGGGGCGTCGAGGTCGGCCCGGCTGGTGACCCGCATCTCCTCGATCGGGTAGCGGGCGTCGAACAGGCGGTGGAAGACCCGGACGAACCCGTCAGCGGCGTCGCGGTGGACGAGCATCTCGCCGGTGTGGGCCTTGGCGTCGAACCCCCAGAACGACACGGTCACGTAGCGCAGGTCGGCGAGGGCGACGGGGCAGGCGGGCTCCCAGCTCGACCGCGCCGCCACGGCGGCGGGCACGGCCACGACCCGGGCGTGGAACCCCCCGTCGGCGGGCGGCGGCAGGTGGTCGAGGGTGCGCAGGGTCCGGGGATCGAGCTCCGGCGGGGTGCGCCGCGCCGACACGGACCCGTCGGGGTTGGTGGGCAGCACCCGCGTCCCCAGCCAGGCCGGCCGGGCCAGGGGATCGGCGGTGGTGGCGGTGGTGGTGCTGGTCCCGGCCGGCACCGAGGTGGTGGTCGGGGCGACGGTGGTGGTGGACCGGCCGCCGGAGGCGCCAGGACCCGTCCGGTCGCCGCCGGACCCGCAGGCCACACCGGTCAGGGAGAGGGCGACGACCGCGGCACCGAGCCACCGGCCACGCATGCCACCGACGGTAGCGGCGCGACCCACCGACCGTCGACGCAAGCCCGGCCGCTCAGCCGTCGAACACCAGCTCGCACACCGCCGCCAGCCGGACGAAGCACCCGGCACCGCTGGGCCCACCGTCGACGCACGGCGCCACCGCCTCGCCACCACTCAACCCTCGATCACTAGCCCACACACCCCCGCCCGCCGGACGAAACACCCGGCAGCGCAGGCCCACCATCGACGCAGGCCCGGCCGCTCAGCCGTCGATCACCAGCTCGCACACCGCCGCCAGCGGGACGTAGCACGTCGTCGGCGGGTCGCCCGTGCCCCGCAGCAGCGCCACGTCCCGGCCCACCGACGACAGCACCCCGGCCAGCGCCTCGCCGTCGGTGGTCACCAGCAGCACCCGGGCCCGGTCCGCCGCCAGGCCGGCGGCCACGTCGGCCAGGTGCACCCGGGCGCCGGCGACCTCGCGGTCGCCGAGCACGCTCCCCTCCCCCGGCGCCCCCCGCAGCGACGCCACCGCCGCCAGCGCCACCAGCACCGTCCCCTGCGCCGCCCCCACGGCCACGAAGTCCGCCCCCAACGCCCGCACCACCCCCTGGTGGCGCCGCCCCGACCGGGTGTGCACGACGACCGGCCGCGCCGCCTCCAGCAGGTCGGCCAGCACCCCGGCCAGCGTGCTCGACTCCTCGGCCTGGCGCCGCAGCCACCGCTCCCGCGACCGCACCCGGGCGGCCTCGTCGACCCGGGCGTCCGCCGCCCACCGCTCCAGCCGGGCCGCCAGGCCGTCGCCGCCCAGCACGCCGGCCGCCGCCCCGGGGACGAGCGGGTCGGGGCGCGGGTCCGGCGGCTCCACGGACAGGGGACGCTACAGGCCCCGGCGCCGCGGGGCGCGCCGACGCGCACTGCGCGCCAGGCGCGCCGACGCGCGCGGCGTGTGCCTAGGCTGGGGTCCTCGTGGCGACCACCCAGGTCAAGATCTCCGTCCCCGGCAACCACCTCATGGCCGACCTCCTCGGCCAGCGTGACGAGTTGCTCCGAGTGGTCGAGTCGGCGTTCTCCGGCGTCGAGATCCACGTCCGGGGCAACGAGATCGCCATCACCGGCGACGAGGCCGACCGGGTCGGCCACCTGTTCGAGGAGCTGGTCCTCCTGCTCGAGCGGGGACAGCGACTCGAGCCGGCCAGTGTCGTCCGCACGATCGACATGGTCCGGGCCGACCAGCGCCCCTCCGAGGTGCTCACCGCCGAGGTCCTGCGCTCGGCCCGGGGCCGCACGGTCCGCCCCAAGTCCGGCGGCCAGAAGCGCTACGTCGACGCCATCAAGGACAACGTCATCACCTTCGGCATCGGCCCCGCCGGCACGGGCAAGTCGTGGCTGGCGGTGGCCATGGCGGTCCAGGCGCTGCAGGCCAAGCAGGTCGACCGCATCATCCTCACCCGCCCGGCGGTCGAGGCCGGCGAGCGGCTCGGCTTCCTGCCCGGCGACCTTGCGGCCAAGATCGACCCCTACCTCCGCCCGCTCTACGACGCCCTCTACGACATGGTCGAGCCCGACGGGGCCCAGCGGCTGCTGGAGCGGGGCACGGTCGAGGTCGCGCCGCTGGCGTTCATGCGGGGCCGGACGCTGAACCAGAGCTTCATCATCCTGGACGAGGCCCAGAACACCACGCCCGAGCAGATGAAGATGTTCCTCACCCGCATCGGCTTCGGGTCCAAGGCCGTGGTCACCGCCGACATGACCCAGGTCGACCTGCCCACCGGGCGCAGCGGGATGACCAGCCTCGAGCGGGTGCTGGGCGACATCGACGGGCTGTCGTTCGTGCACCTGACGTCGAAGGACGTGGTCCGCCACCGGATCGTGCAGGACATCGTCGACGCCTACGAGCGGGCCGAGTCCGCCGGCACCCCGCCGGCCAGCGCGCCGTGAGCTCGCCAGACCCGCCCTACCCGGGCGGCTCCCGGCCGGCCGACGACACCGACGTCCCCCGCCCGGCGCCGAAGCCGCCCCGCCTCGGGCCCGAGGGCGACGTCCAGGTGTACGGCGCCGACGAGCAGAACGCCGCCCCCGTCGACGTCGACCGCTGGGTCCGGCTGGCCCGCGACGTGCTGGTGGCCGAGGGCGTCCAGGGCGACGTCGAGCTGTCGCTGCTGTTCGTCGACGAGGAGACCATCGCCGAGCTCAACGCCCGGTTCATGGACGCCGACGGCCCGACCGACGTCCTCGCCTTCCCCATCGACGACCCGGTCGTCGCCGGCCGCTGGCCCGACGCCAGCACCTCCGGCCCCGACCGGGAGGACCCCGAGCCGGGGGACCTGCCGCTGCTGCTGGGCGACGTGGTCGTGTGCCCGGCGGTGGCCGAGCGCCAGGCGCCCGAGCACGCCGGCAGCTACGACGACGAGCTGGCGCTGCTGGTCGTGCACGGGGTGCTCCACGTGCTCGGCCACGACCACGCCGAGCCCGACGAGACCGCGGTCATGCAGGGCCGGGAACGGGCGCTGCTCGACGAGTTCCACCACCGCCGGTGAGCCCGGCCGGCGGCCCCCTGCTCGTCGCCGTGACGGTGACGGCCAGCGACATGTGGCTGCTGGTGGCCGTCGGCGTGCTGCTGGTGCTGGCCGCGCTGCTGGTGCTGGCGGAGAGCGCGCTCGACCGGGTGACCCGCCCCCGGGCCGAGGACCTGGCCGACGAGGGCCGGGGCGGCGCCGCCGCGCTGGTGGCGCTCGTGTCCCGCCCCGAGCGCTACGTCCCCACGGTCGTGTTCCTGCGGGTGACCTGCGTGGTCGTCCAGGCGACGCTGGTCGGGATCGTCGCCCGCAGCCTGTTCGGCGCCGTCGGCATGGTCCTGGCCACGGTGCTCGACGTGGTGGTCGTGTTCGTGGCCGTGGAGACGGCGCCCAAGACCTGGGCGGTGCTCGACCCCGAGCGGGCCGCCCTGTCCGCCGCCCGGCCCGTGCGCCGGCTGGTCCAGCTGCCGCCGCTGCGGCTGGTGGCCGCGGCGCTGATCGGGCTGACCAACGTGGTGCTGCCGGGCAAGGGCCTCAAGCACGGTCCCTACGTCTCGTCGGAGGAGGAGCTGCTGGCCGTGGCCGAGCTGGGGGTCGAGGAGGGGGTGATCGAGGAGGACGAGCGGGCGCTCATCGAGTCGATCATCGAGTTCGGCGACACGATCGTGCGCGAGGTCATGGTCCCCCGGCCCGACATGGTGACGGTCAACCGCCGCTTCCGGGTGACCGACGTGATGGAGGTCATGCTGCTCAACGGCTACAGCCGGCTGCCGGTCTGCGGCGACCGGCTCGACGACGTGTCCGGGCTGGCGTACGCCAAGGACCTCATGGGCGCCGAGCGGGACGGCAAGGGCGACCACCCGGTGTCCGAGCTGATGCGGCCGGCCCGGTTCGTGCCCGAGACCAAGCGGGTGCCGGACATGCTGCGGGAGATGCAGCGGGACAAGTTCCACATGGCGATCGTCGTCGACGAGTACGGGGGGACGGCCGGGCTGGTGACGCTGGAGGACATCATCGAGGAGCTGGTCGGCGAGATCGCGGACGAGTACGACGTCGACACGCCCCGGGTCGAGCCGCTGGAGGGCGGGGGCGTGCGGGTGCACGGGCGGACGCCGCTCGACGAGGTGAACGAGGCGCTGCACGCCAGGCTGCCGGAGGGCGACTGGGACACGATCGGGGGGCTGGTGTACGACCGGCTCGGGCACGTGCCGGCCGAGGGGGAGTCGGTGGTGCTGGGCCGGTGGCGGCTCACGGCGCAGCGGATCCAGGGGCGGCGGATCGGGCGGGTGAGCATCACGCCCGAGGCCGGCGGCGGCCCGTCGTCGGCTGGCGTCTCGGCGCCGGCACCGCGGCCGTCCGCCTCGCCTGCCCCGCCCTCGTCACCCTCTTCGCCGTCCGGTGCGGACCGGGGCCAGATCGGGGGGATCGAGGCGCTGCCCTTCGGCATCCTCATCTTCGTGGTGGGGACGCTGCTGGTGGTCAACATCGCGGCGGTGATCAACGCCAAGCTCGCCACGGACTCGGCGGCCCGCCAGGCCATCCGTGACTTCGTGGAGGCGGACGTGCCGGCGGCGGGATCGACGGCCGAGGCCGAGCGGCGGGCGGTGGCGGCGGCCCGCGAGGCCCTCGATGCCGAGGGCCTCGACCCGGACAAGGCGGAGGTGACGCTGCTGCCGCTGGACCCGGTGGGCGGCCAGGAGGGCTTCAGCCGCTGCGCCCGAGCGACGTTCGAGGTGCGGTACCACGTGCCGGCGTTCACGGTGCCGTGGGTGGGCGGCTTCGGGGACGGGTTCGACGTGCGGAGCCGGCACAGCGAGCTGATCGACCCGTTCCGCTCGGGCGTGCCGGGGTCGGCGGACGGGTGCGGCTCGGTGTAGGCGCGGTGTCGTAGATATCTCTTGACAACTCTCGTGCCGGTTCGGCAGCCTTCGTGCGATGGACGTGCACCTGAGGCTCGACAGCGACGCCGCCGGCCCGGTCGTGGTCAAGTCGGCTCGGCCGCCGGCGGCGGCGCGCCTGCGTGCCGAGGCCGACCGCCTGAGCCGGGCGGTCCACCCGGGCGTGGTGGCGCTGCTCTCGCCCCCGGGCGCCGCCGAGCTGCGCACCCGCTACGCGGGCGAGCCGGTCAGCGAGTGGACGGGCACGTTGACGTCGGTGGCGGGCCTGGGCGCCGCCGTGGCGTCGACGCTGGCCGATCTCCACGACCTCGGCATCGTCCACGGTCGCATCGACGCGACCCACATCCTGTTGGGCGGGGACGGCCGCCCCCGTCTCTGCGGCCTGGCCCCACCTCCCGAGGCTGCCGCGCCGGCCGACGACGTCGCCGCGCTGGCGGAGGTCCTGACGACCCTGGCCGCTCGCTCGCTGGCGGCGCCCCACCGCCGCGCCCGACCCTGGCCCCTGCGCCGCCGTGGTGGTCCGTCCGCGTCGACCCGCCGAGCCCTCACCCAGGCGCTGGACCGCGCCCGCGACCCGATCCCGACCCGCCGCCCGACGGCGAGGG
>DATFRN010000216.1:0-6420 GCA_035263165.1 Acidimicrobiales bacterium
ATGGCGATCGACGACAAGGTCCGCGGGGCGGAGCGGCGGCTGTTCGAGGAGGCGGGCCTGGACGTCGAGACGTCGTTCGTCGATCTGCCCGACACCGGTGCCCGTGTCCGGGTGCTCGGCGTGGGCGTCGGCCAGCCGCTCGTGCTGCTGCACGGGGTCTCGGTCGCCGCGGTCGAGTGGACGTCCGTGCTGGGCGAGCTGGCCGGCTACCGCATCCACGCCGTCGACCTGCCCGGGCACGGGCTGTCCGGTCCGGTCGACTACCGGCGCGGCGAGGTGCGCGATCACACGCTCCGGTTCCTCGACGAGCTGTTCGAGGCACTCGGCCTGACGTCGCCCCCCGTCGTGGCCCACTCCCTCGGCGCCATGTTCGCGCTCTGGTACGCGGCGGCCCGCCCGCGCGGGATCGGGTCGCTCGTGGCCGTCGGCGATCCTGCGGTGGCGATCCCGGGCGTCGCCGTGCGGATGCCGCTGTCGCTCATGACCGTCCCCGTCCTCGGGCGCCTGATGCTCCGGAGCCCGAGCTCCCGCCCGCTGTACCGGCGGCTGTTCGCCATGGGCAACGGCGGTGCCGCCGGAGCGGCCGCCCCCGACGCACTGCTCGACGCGCTGCGCTTCGCCGCCCGGCGGCCGGGTAACGCCCGGACCGTGGCGGCGCTGATGCACGCCATCAACGGCTTCCGGCGGCCGCGGCCGGAGAGCGTGATGGACGCCGAGGAGCTCGCTCGGATCGCCACGCCGACGGCGTTCCTGTGGGGGACCGACGATCCGTACCTGGCGCCGGGCGACGCCCGGCCGTGGATCGGGAAGGTCCCGGAGGCGACGCTGCACGAGCTCCCGGCGGGCCACGCGCCGTGGCTCGACGACCTGGCCGCCTCCGTCGCCGTGATCACCCGGCACCTCGCGGCCACCGGCTTCCCCCCGCGGGCGGCCGGCTCGTCGCATCCCGCGGCCTAGCAGGGCAGCAGGAACGCGTCCGCCAGCAGGCGCCGGATCACGCCGACCCCGGCGGGCGCGACGGCGTCGGTCGGGACGCCGGCCTCGCCGGCCGCCAGCGCGAGGAGCTCGCGCACCGACCGGCGCCCGTCGCTGTGGAGGAGCAGGTTGGCCACGCCGGGATCGACCGCCTGCTCGACCGGGAGTCCGCCGGTCAGCCGCACCCGGGTCTCGACCGGTGCCCAGCCCGCGCCCGTGGCGCTGAGCTGGTGCTCCAGGCGGGTGTCGGGCGCGAGGCGGGGGCGGATCGCCAGGAGCGCGTCGTCGGCGAGGCCGGCCAGGAGCTCCCGCGCGTCGAAGCAGCGCAGGACGTGGTCGCCGGCGGGGGCCCGGATGGGGGCCGGCATCTCGTCGAGCTCGATCCATGTCCGCGGGCCGGACGCCCGGCGCATGGTGACCGCGCACCAGCTGATCGCGGTGATCCGCTCGCGCTCGTAGTAGCGCATCCAGTGGTCCAGGGCCTCGGCGAACACGGGGGCGGTGCGCGTGCCCGGCTGGATCCAGCGGCCGGCGTAGATGTCCGGCTCGGCCCGGTCGAGCTCCAGCACCCAGGCGTTGCAGCCGCAGCCGGCGAACGCCTCCTCCAGGCGTCCGCGCCAGTCGACGCCCTCGACGTGGGCCCAGTTGGTGAGCAGCTGGCAGAACCCGGTCTCGTTCAGCAGCCCGGCGACGTCGGAGATGATGCGGCGCGAGATCCCCTCGCCCCCCAGCGCGCTGTCGCGGAAGAGGAGGCTGGTGTCCGGCGAGATCACGAACGGCGGGTTGGACACGACCAGGTCAAAGCGCTGGCCACGCACGGGCTCGAACAGGTCGCCCTCGACGCAGTCGACGTCGATCCCGTTGAGGGCCGCGTTGAAGGCGGCGATGCCGACGGCCCGCGGGTTCAGGTCGCTGGCGACCACCCGATCCGCATGACGGGCGGCGAGCAGCGCCTGGATCCCGCACCCGGTGCCCAGGTCGAGCACGGAGCCCAGGCGTGGTCTCACCGTGATGTCGGCCAGCAGCGACGCGGTGGGGTTGGGCCCGAGGACGTGGTCGGGGCGCAGCGGCCGACCCGGAAATGCCGGCCAGTCGGCCCGCAGGAGCAGGTCGCCGTGCGGCACGAGCCGGTAGCGGGCGCGCACGCGTCCCGCCGTGGTCTCGACGAGCCCGAGCCCCTCCCACGCCTCGAACGGCGCGTGCAGGACGGCTCGCACCACGTCCCGCTCGACCTCCACGCCGAGCAGCAGCAGCCGAACGAGCACGTCGAGCGGCGAGTCGCTGTCGAGCCGGCGGGCGAGAACCGGACCCGCCAACCGGTCCAGCGCCCGCATGTCGTCCACGCCGAGCCGCTCGGCGATCCGGGGGCCCGAGTAGCCGGCCCCGATCAGGACCTCGCGAGCCCGGGCGGCGTGCCTACGGGCGGGACCCGCACGGCCCGCGGGCGTCACAGCGATTCTTGGAAGAAGCCCGCCGCCTCGGCGCCGCCGATGCTGAGCGTGAACCAGATCGGGACGTGGGCTTCCTTGTCGTTCGCGGGTGTCAGCGCGATGTCCTCGAAGTAATACCCGGATCCGTCGCGGCTGTCGTCGACGAAGGTCTTCGCCGGGCGCGGCTCGCGGCTGTCGGGCGAGGTGGTGGGGGCCGCCGGAGCGAGCGCCAGCGCGGTCGCCGCGGCGGCGGTCGCGGCGGCGGCACCGAGGGAGAGCACGGTCTTTCGCATGACCCGTATTCGCACCGGGGCCCGAGAGTGGATGGCCTGATCCGTTCGCCGGTCGGCGCCGAACACCGGAGCGATGGAACGCACACAACGGAGGCAGCGGGGCCGGACCATGCTCGTGGTGGGCCTCGTGCTGGTGGCATCGGCGGCCGTGGCGGTGGTGCACGCGTCGCTGGACGGGGCGCATCGTGACCCCGACCGCGCCGACTGCGGGAACCTGCTCCTGAGCGACGGGGACTTCACGCCGCTGACGCCACCGCCCGACGCCGCCCCCGATCCCCGGGCGACCACCTACTTCGCGCTCAACAACCGGGGCCAGGCCGTGGGCGCCTACGCCGGCCGGACCGCCCCCTCGGGCGCCGAGGGCCTCGCCCACGTCGCTGCCGACCACGCCGTCCTGCGCGACGCCCGGGGCGGGTTCACCCGGCTCGACGCTCCCGGCGCCCTCGTCACGCTCGCCTTCGACCTGAACGACCGGGCCGAGGTCGTGGGCCAGACGATCGACGCCGGCACCGTCCCGGACAGCGAGGGCCGGCTGCCGTCGGGGGCGGTCCATGGCTTCATCTCCCGCGGCGGCGAGGTCGCCACGATCGACGTCCCCGACGCGGCGCTGACCCAGCCGCTCGGGATCAACGACCGGGGCGACGTCGTGGGCGCCTACGTCGAGGCCGTCCCCGGCGCTGACCCCTACGCCTACAACGTCACGGGGCGGCGCCACGGCTTCCTCCTGCGCGCCGGGAGGTTCACGCCGGTCGACGTCCCCGGGAGCGACGCCACCACCGTGTCCGGCATCAACGACCGCGGTCAGATGGTCGGCTACTACGACAGGGACGGCGCCCGGCACGGCTTCCTGATGAGCGCCGGGCGCGTCACGAGGATCGACCGGCCGGGAGCCCGGTTCACCGTGCCCAGCCGGATCGACGACCGCGGCCGCGTCGTCGGCGGCTACGGCGACCCGAAGGCGGCCGGCGCCCGTGGTTTCCTCTGGGACGACGGCGACTTCACGACGATCGTCGCCCCGGGCGTCCGGACCGACACGCTCGCCTACGACATCAACGACCGGGGCGACATCGTGATCCCCGCCGACGGCACGGTCCTCCGCCAGCCGAAGACCGCCTGCGGCCGGCCGACCGCTCCGGACGTCTCGCCGGGTTCCGGCGTCAGCGCAGGACGTGGGCACGGTCGCCCGTAGACAAGGTCCAGGGTTCGGGTGGCCCGTGCTGGCGATCACCCTCGAGGACCTGACCACATGACGCGCCGTGAGGTAAACCGTGGGGGCGGGCTCCCCACCCGACGCCGGCACGACCGGCAGGAGGTCCAGGGTCATGGGCTTCATGGACAAGGTCAAGGGCATGCTCAGCGGGCATCGCGACCAGGCCGACCAGGGCATCGACAAGGGCGGCGACATGCTCGACGACCGCACGGGCGGCAAGTACGCCGACAAGGTCGACAAGGGCCAGGACGCCGCCCACGACGCCCTGCGCAAGATGGACGACGGGGGCGGGTCCGGCACGTCATAGCGGCCTCCCGACACCCCCGGCCTCACGCCGTCGTATCTCGCACCCGGCGCGCGTCCTCTGACACCGTGAAGCGGTCCAGGGCGACCGGCGAGCGGACAGGGGATGCATCGTGGACGACAGGAATCAAGCGACGGCGAACATCGTGCCGGGCGAGGTGCTCCAGCCGGGAGCGCTGATCGAGCTGGCACTGGAGAGTCCGGCCGATCCTCGGTCGGCGCAGGGGGCGGTCAGCCTGCTCCCCGCCCGCGAGGCGCTGGACGTCCGGCTCCTCAAGCGGGGGCGGGTGCTGGCCGTCCGGCTCGACGACCTCCCGCCGGGAGCCTACGAGCTCGTCGTCGCCGAGCTCCTGGACCGCAAGGGGCAGCGGATCGTCGAGCACCTGGCCCTGCCCTTCGTGATCGGGCCCGTCAGCGGCCCGGTCCCCGACGGCGTGCGGATCGAGCATGCGGTCCGGCTGGTGATCGGTGACCTGGCCGTCGAGCGACGCCCGCTGGGCGATCGGGACGCCGAGTCGTACGTCGACGTGGTCAAGGCCGTCGACCGGGCGACCGGAGAGGCGACCGAGCTGGCCTTCGACGAGCAGGGCGAGCGGGTCGACGCCGGCGCGCTGCTGGCGGCCGTCGACGCCCGGCGCTTCGAGAAGTTCGGGCGTGTCGACGAGTCGGTGTGGCGCCACCTCAGCTCCATCGGCGACGACGACCGGGTCGACGTCCTCGTCTGGCCCCGCATCGAGGTCCCGCCGGCGCCCTACGAGAAGTCCCCGGACGAGCGGTCGGTCGAGCCCCCCGAGGGCGAGCGGCGGATCGCGGCCGCCGTCGACGAGGCGATGCAGGGCCTGGTCGCGGGCCTGAGGGACGCCGGGATCGAGGTGCGGGACGGCAAGGCGGACCGCGCCGACGCCCCCCACGTCCGGGCGACCGTCACCGCGGGGCAGGTCCGCGAGCTCGCCCGTCACGACGCCGTGGGCGCCGTCCACCTCGACGACCCGTCCGAGATCCTCGACCTCGGCAACTCGATCGCCGTGGCGCGCGCCGACAGCGCCCAGGCCGCCGGGTTCGACGGGACCGGCGTGCGGGTGGCGGTATGGGAGACCGGCCCGAGCGTCACGACCAACCTCGTCTTCGCCGATCGGTTCACCGCGACGCCGGGTGCGAGCGACCACGCGCGGCTGACCTCGGCCATCGTCAAGAACACCGAGCCCGGCAAGCCCCACGGCTACGCGCCCGACTGCGACCTGTACTCGGCCAACACCTCGGGCACCGACGCCCTCACCTGGGCGGTGCGCGACCGCGGCTGCACGGTCGTCAGCCAGAGCTTCCACCGCGGCACCGAGCCGAGCGGGTCGGGGCTGCAGGCCGACGACCTGCTCAAGGACTGGCTGGCGCTGCGGTGGCCGTACCCGACCATCGTGCAGGCCGCCGGCAACTTCTGGGCCACCGACCCCGACGGCATCGTGCCGCCATCGTCCGAGTTCGTGAACCACAAGGGCTACAACTCGCTGGCCACCGGCAACCACGACGACACGGCCGCGGCCATGGCCGGGGACTCGGTGTTCCGGAACCCGACCACGTCCCACGGCGACCGCGAGCTCCCCGAGATCGCCGCCAACGGCACGGGGGTGACGGCCAACACGATCACCATGTCCGGGACCAGCTTCGCCGCGCCGGCGACCGCGGGTGCGACCGCGCTGCTCCAGGACGTCGACGGGGTGCTGTGCTCGTGGCCCGAGGGCTGCCGCGCCATCCTCATGGCCTCCGCCGGCCGGAACGTGGCCGGAAGCACCTGGTGGCAGGACGTGCTGACCCGCACGGACGCCTCCGACGGCGCCGGGGCGCTCGACGCGTACTCGGGGGTGCTGATCGCGCAGCAGCGCCGCTGGCGGGACGCCCCCGGGACGCGCCGCGGCTGGGACGTCGGCACCCTGTCGTCGTCGGTCGTGGGGTCCGACCGGCTGGCGACTTTCCGCTACCACGTCACCGTCCCCGGCAGCGTCCTGCTGCCGCGGGTGAAGGTGGCGCTGGCGTGGGACAGCGCCGTGACCTCGTCGGGCGACACGGCGACGGCATCGACGCTCACCGTCGACCTCGACCTGCTCGTCCGGGACAGCCGCGGCGTCCAGGTGGCCGCCGCCGCCTCGTGGGACAACAGCTACGAGGTGGCCGAGTTCGCCGCCACCCCCGGCGAGACCTACGACATCGTGATCCG
>DATFRN010000217.1:0-9801 GCA_035263165.1 Acidimicrobiales bacterium
GGGCAGGACGTCCGCCTTCGCCGGGCGGCACGTGGTCGTCTTGCACCGGTCGCACGCGAGCGCGTGGAGGGCGTGGCCGCGGACCCGGGCGTCGTCGTCCCCGAGCAGCGCGACCAGCAGCGGGAACGACTTCCCGTCCACCAGGTGGTCGAGCGCCTGGGTGCAGTACATCCGGACGTCGGCGTTGGGGTCCGCCAGCCCGGCCCGCACCGCCGGCAGCGCGGGCGGGCCGGCGGCCACCAGGTGCCGGTAGGCGCGCTTGGCCCGCGGCGGGGAGGCCAGCTCCGCGACCCAGCCGGCCATGTCGGCCGGCGGCGGGCCGAGCCTCACCCGCGCGGGCTCCAGGTCTCGCCGTCGATCCGGGCGGCCGCGATCATCCCCGCCATCGTGCCCCTCGCCGCATGGGGCTGTGCCATGGTTTCGCCGTGAGCGACGCCGTGGAGCCGGGGACCGATGCGTGGCGCGCCCAGGTGGACGAGGACGTCGTCGATCCCGACCAGCGGGTCGTCGACGCCCACCACCACCTGTGGCCCGACGGCGAGGGGATGGGCTACGGCGTCGCCGAGCTCCTGGCCGACGCCGGCAGCGGGCACCGGGTCGAGCGCACCGTGTTCGTCGAGTGCCGCTCGGCCTACCGCAGCGACGGCCCCGAGGACATGCGGCCCGTCGGCGAGACCGAGTTCGTCGCCGGCGCCGCCGCCCGGGCCGGCGGGCTGATCGGCGGCATCGTCGCCCACGCCGACCTGCGCCTCCCGCCGGGCCGCCTCGACGAGGTCCTCGACGCCCACGCCGACGCCGGCGCCGGGCTGTTCCGGGGCATCCGCCACTCCCTCTCCCGGGGCGACCGGGCCGACGGCCTCACCATCCCCGGCCGGGCCCCCGCCGGCCTGGCCGACGACCCCGCCTTCCGGTCCGGCGTCGCCCGCCTGGGCGAGCGGGGCCTCACCTACGACACCTGGCAGTACCACTACCAGGCCGGCGAGCTGCTCGACCTGGCCCGGGCCGTCCCCGGCACCACCATCGTCCTCGACCACTTCTCCACCCCGCTCGGCGTCGGCCGCTACGCCGGCCGCCACGACGAGCTGTTCGGCCCCTGGCGGGAGGACATCGCCGCCATCGCCGCCTGCGAGAACGTGGTCGCCAAGCTCGGCGGCCTGGCCATGCCCGACAACGGCTTCGGCTGGCACCGGGCCGCCCGCCCGCCCACGTCCGACGAGTTCGTCGCCGCCCAGCGCCGCTGGTACGAGCACACCATCGAGTGCTTCGGGCCCGACCGCTGCCTGTTCGAGTCGAACTTCCCCGTCGACCGCCTGTCGCTCTCCTACCGGGTGCTGCTCAACGGCGTGAAGAAGATGGCGGCGGGATGCTCCCCGGCCGAGCGCGACGCCATCTTCCAGGGCACGGCCACCCGGGTCTACCGCCTCGACTGAGCGCTCGACCTCAGCCGGGCGAGCCGAACGCCACCAGCCGCCCGTGGTCGCACTCGACCAGCAGCGGCCCGTCGGCTGGGCTGAGCGACCGGGTCGACCCGCACGCGCGTCGCCCCACATCCGCGTGTGAGGGCCGGTCCGAATGCCGCGCGGCAATCGACCAGGAGGCGAGCCGTGTCGCATACCCCCTCTTCCGCCCGCCGGCTGCTGGCCGCCGCCGCGGCCGGGCTGCTCGGCCTGGCCCTCGCCGCCCCCACGGCCGGCGCGCTGCTCCCGACGCTGGACGACGGGGGCTCGGGGTACCAGCCGGGCGGCGGCTACGGGACCGACCTCGACACCGGCACCGAGTACACCCCGCCACCGCCCCCGCCGGCCGACGACGTCCCGGCGGACGCCCCGGTGGCGGGCACGCCCACGGGCCCCGGCCCGGGCCCCGGCCCCGCTCCCGGCCTCGACTCGCCCGAGGCCCCGGACGACCCGACCGGCGAGGCCACGGCAGCGGCCCAGGACAAGACCTCGGTCCAGCTCCGCCAGGAGACCAAGGACGCCCTCGCCGGCGCCCGGGCCGCCCTCGCCAACGGGCCGTGCGCGTCGCTGCTGGGGTCGACCGAGTCGGGCGAGACCGCCCTCCAGATCCTCGACACCCTCACCGACCCGAACCGCGCCGAGGGCAAGGGCAAGATCGACGACGACCCGTTCACCCTGGGCAAGACGTCCGACGGCAAGCCCGCCATGGCCGTCACCGAGGACGCCGGCGACGCCGGCCGCGGCGCCGTGGGCAAGGGGTCGGGCGGCACGATCCACCTGTTCAAGCAGTTCCACGACCTCGACCTGAGCCAGTCGCCCGACTTCTACAACGCCACCGCCAGCTTCGACGGCAAGCAGTACCAGCTCACGCAGGCCGAGGGCCGCATCATGGTCGTGCTCCACGAGCTGATGCACCTGACCGGGGCCCTGAACGGCGACCACGTGGCCGTCGAGCACATGGACCAACGCGCCGTCGACCGGGTCCTGAACGGCGTCTCCGCCGTCCACGAGCGGATCGTCGCCGACTGCATCCCGGGCGCCAAGCGGGTCGACAAGCCCGCCCAGCCCGGCGGCGGCACTCCACCCCGCAGCAACGACGACGCCACGCCGGTCCCCGGCGGGGACGGCGGCGTCGGCGGCGCGGACGACCCGCTGCCCGAGTCCGACCTGCCGACGGTCGACTTCGACGACCCCCACGGGAGCGACCCGGTCATCACCGGCGAGGACGGCAGCGAGCTGCCCGGCGGCTACTACAGCGACGACCCCGTGATCACCGGCGAGGACGGCAGCGTGATCCCCGGCGGCGAGGTCGGCCCCTACCCCGACGAGCCCGACGTGCCCGTCGACCCGGGCTACGGCGGCGGCGACGTACTCGGGCCCGACTGGTGCTGCGACTACGGCGGCTACGGCGGCTACGGCGGCTACGGCGACGAGTACTGGTTCGAGGCCGAGCTCGCCTACTGAGCGGGCCCCAGGCCCAGCCACAGCCGGCACAGGTCCCGCAGCCGATCGATCCCCACGCCGGACGCGGCGCTGACCCACACGACGTCGCCCCGCTCCAGGTCGCACGCCGCCGCCAGGTCCCGCTTGCGCCGCTCCCGCTGGGCCGAGCGCACCTTGTCGTGCTTGGTCGCCACCACCGTGTGGGGCAGCCCGTGGGCCCGCAGCCAGTCCAGCAGGCCCAGGTCGAGCTTGGTCGGCCCCACCTCGCCGTCGACCAGGGCCACGATCATGGCCAGCTCGTCCCGGCCCACCAGATAGCCCTCGATCATCTCCTGCCACCCCGCCCGGGTCGCCTTGGAGACCGAGGCGTAGCCGTAGCCCGGGCAGTCGACCACGGTCGGCTCGGGCGGGGCGACCCCGGCCACCCGGAAGCAGTTGAGCAGCTGGGTCCGCCCGGGCGTCTTGGACACGTGGGCCAGGCGCTTGCGCCCGGCCACGGCGTTGAGCAGCGACGACTTGCCGACGTTGGACCGCCCGACCACGGCCACCTCGGCCGGCGACGGGGGCAGCCCGCTCAGACCGGGGGCCGAGGTGAAGAACTCCAGGGCGAGCGGGGGACTCACCCCAGGGCGCCCCGCAACGCCTCGGCTGCCTGGTCGATGGCGGCCTTGCCGTCGGGCACGAAGTCGCCCATCGAGAAGAACCCGTGGATGACGCCGTCGTAGCGGGTGGCGGTGACGTCGACGCCCGCGGCCCGGAGCCGCTCGGCGTAGGCCTCGCCCTCGTCCCGCAGCGGGTCGAACTCGGCGGTGATGACCAGCGCCGGCGGCAGCCCGGCCAGCGCCTCGTCGGGGGCGTGGATCGGCGACGCCATCGGATCGGTCCAGTCGCGGGTCCCCATGTAGTGGCCCCAGAACCAGCCCATCATCGGCGTGGTGAGGAAGTAGCCCTCGGCGTTGTCGACCGTCGACGGCCGGGTCAGCGTGCCGTCGCAGACGGGGTAGACGAGCAGCTGGAACCCCAGGGCCGGGCCGGACGCCGCCGCCTCGCGGGCCACCACCGCGGCCAGGTTGCCGCCGGCCGAGTCGCCGCCCACCGCCAGCCGGGCGGGGTCGACGTCCAGCTCGGCGGCGTTGTCCGCCACCCACCGCACCGCGGCCTGGCAGTCCTCCAGCGGGGCCGGGAAGGGGTGCTCGGGCGCCAGCCGGTAGTCGACCGACACCACGGTCAGCCCGCTGGCGGCGGCGAGGGAGCGGCACACGCCGTCGTGGGTCTCGAGGTCGCCGATGACCCAGCCGCCGCCGTGGAAGTAGACGATCGCCGGCCGGGGGCCCGATTCGGTCGTGGGGACGTACACCCGGATGGGCACGTCGCCGTTCGGGCCGGGGACGCTGCGGTCGGCCACGGACGCCATCTCGGCCTTGCCGGCCGTGATGCTCATCTGCGCGTACGCCTCGCGCAGCGCCTCGGGCGTCTGCTCCTCCAGCGGCACCTCCGGCACCGCAGCGAGCAGGTCGAGGATGGTCTGGACCTCGGCTGTGACCGGCATGACGTGGCTCCCCCCGGACGGCGCTGACGAGGCCGTCATCTTGGCACGGACGGGGCTCCGGCGCCGTCTACTCGGCGCCGTAGAACAGCCGCTCCACCACCCGGCGGGAACGGCGGGTCACGCGGCGGTAGTCCTCCCGCAGCGCGGCGGCGGTGGTGTCGAGCGAACGGGCGAGGTGGGCCAGGTCGGACGCCCGCTGGGGCAGCGCGTCCGGCGCCGCCGGCGCCGAGCCCACCAGCCACCAGCGGTTCCGGGCCTGCTCACAGAACCGGTAGGCCGCCCGCAGGACCTCGGCGTCCTCCCCGCCCACCGCCCCGGCCGCCGCCAGGGCGTCGAGGGCGGCCAGCGTCGACGGCGAGCGGATCCCCGTGCGCAGCTGGAGCAGCTGGACCGTCCACTCGACGTCCGAGAGCGACCCCCGGCCCAGCTTGAGGTGGAACTCGGGGTCCTCGCCGGGCGGGATGCGCTCCCGCTCGACCCGGGCCTTCATCCGCCGGATCTCCCGCTCGTGCTCGGCGGTGAACGGCCGGTCCCACACGGCCCCGGCCAGCAGCGCCCCGAACCGCTCGCCCAGGCCGGCGTCGCCCGCCACCGGCCGGGCCCGGGTCAGCGCCTGCCGCTCCCAGGTCTGCGCCCAGCGGTCGAGGTAGGCCTCGTAGCCGTCCAGGCTGCGGGACAGCGGCCCCTGGCGCCCCTCGGGCCGCAGGTCGGCGTCGATCGGGTAGATCCGCTGGGCCGGCGTGGCCCCGGCCAGGAACCGCAGCACCTCGCCCGCCAGCCGCAGCCCCTCCTCGTGCTCGGCCGGCGTCGTGCCCTCGTGGACGAACAGCACGTCGAGGTCGCTGGCGTAGGACAGGTCGCCACCCGCGAACCGACCCATGGCCACCACGGCGAACGGGACCTGCGGGTCGAGCTGCTCGAGCGCGGCGCCGACCGCGGCCTCGGCCAGCGCGGTCAGGTCGGTGCCCACCGCGGCGACGTCGGCGACGTCGAACACGTCCCGGGCGGCGATGCCGAGCAGGTGGCGGTTGCGCCAGCGGCGCAGCGCCCGCTGGCGGTCGTCGAGCGCCTCCCGCCAGCCCAGCGTCTTGCCGGCCGAGGCGGCCAGCTCGGTGCCGCCCCGGGTGCGCAGCCGGGACTCGTCGCCCAGCCGGGGGATGAGGTCGGGGTTGGCGACGACGATGTCGCCCAGCAGCCCGCTCGTGCCCAGCAGCAGGCACAGCCGGCGGGCGACCTCGGGGCTGTCCCGGAAGGCCTGGGCCAGCTCCAGCGCCCGGGTCTCGCCCGACGCCAGCTTGCGCAGCCCGAGCAGGCCGGCGTCGGGGTCGGGCGAGGTCGACAGCCAGTCGAGCAGCAGCGGCATGAGCTGGCGCATCATCCGGGACGAGCGGGTCAGGCCCCGGGTCAGCTCCCGGACCGCGGCCCGGGTCCGGTCGGCGCCGAGGAAGCCGAAGGTCGTCAGCGCGTCGGCCGCCGCCTCCTCGGACATGGGGCCGGCGCCGGCCAGCGCGTCGAGCAGCGGCCGGAAGTAGAGGCGCTCGTGGATGGTGCGGACCAGGTTGCGCTGGCGGGCGAGGTCGCGGTCGAACGCCTCGGTCGGGCCGGCGTCGGGGCTGCCCCGGTAGCCGAGGACCCGGGCGACGCGGCGCCGCTGGTCCCGGTCCGCGGGCAGCGTGTGGGTCTGGCGCTCGTCCTCGATCTGGAGGGCGTGCTCGACCCGGCGCAGCAGCCGGTAGGCGCCGGCCAGCCCGGCGGCGTCGTCGGGGGCCACGTAGCCGGCCGCCCCCATCTCGGCCAGCGCCACCAGCGTGGTGGGCGAGCGCAGCTCGGGGTCGGACCGGCCGTGGACGAGCTGGAGGGTCTGGACGGCGAACTCGATGTCGCGGATGCCGCCGGGGGCCCGCTTGATCTCCCGGTCGGCCAGGCCCTTGCGGGCGACCTCGGCCTCGGACCGGGCCTTGAGCGCCCGCAGCGAGCGCAGGTCGTCGGCGCTGAGCTTGCGGCCCCACAGGGCGACCGCCGCCGCCGACGCCCACTCCCGGCCGGCGTCGGGGTCGCCGGCCACCGGGACGGCCTTGAGCAGCGCCTGGAACTCCCACGGCTGGGCCCAGCGGTGCCAGTAGGCGACGTAGCTGTCGACCGAGCGGGTCAGCGCCCCGTCCCGGCCCTCGGGCCGGAGGTTGGCGTCGACCCGGTAGCAGCGCCGGGCCACGTCGAGCACCGCCCGGGCCGCCCGGGGGTCGCCCTCGGCGAACATGACGTCGACGTCGCTGGCGTAGTTGAGCTCGCGGCCGCCGAGCTTGCCCATCCCGATGACGGCCAGATCGTCCGCGCCGGCCCCGGCCAGCCGGACCGCGGCCCGCAGGACGGCGGTGGCCAGGTCGGCCAGCGCGGCGACCGTGGCCTCGAGCTCGTCCCGGCCGAGCAGGTCGCGGGCGGTGATGCGGAGCTGGGCCAGGCGCTTCCACCGGGCCAGCGCGTCGGCGTCGGCGGCGGCGTCGCCGCCCCCGGGGACCGGGGCGTCGAGGTCGGCGAGGACGTCGACCGCCGCCGGGTCGGTCTCCACCAGCCGGGTGGCGCTGCGGCTGGCCGCGGCCAGGGCCACGACCGCCTCGGCCAGGCCGGGCTCGGCGCCGAGCCGGTCGAGGAGGCCGCCGTCGAGCCGGGCCAGGGCGGTGCGCACGGCGGCCGGGTCGGCGCTGTGCTCGACCAGCTCGGCCAGGTCCACCCCAGGAGTCTGCCCCAGGGTCCGGGTCGGGGACCGTACGCTGGGCCCATGGCCCGACTGCGCGCCGCGCTGTGCCAGCTCAACACCACCGTCGGCGACCTCGACGGCAACGTCGACCGCATCGTCGCCGCCCTGCGGGTGGCCGATGCCGAGGGCTGCGACCTGGCCGTGCTGCCCGAGCTGGCGGTGTGCGGCTACCCGCCCGAGGACCTGCTGCTCAAGCCGGGGTTCGTGGCCGACAACCGGCGGGCGCTCGACCGGGTGGCGACGGCCACGGCCGAGCTGGGGTGCGTGGCGGTGGTCGGGTTCGTCGACGAGGGGCGCGACCTCCACAACGCCGCCGCCGTGTGCGCGGGCGGCGCGGTCGTCGCCGTCTACCGCAAGCGCAACCTGCCGAACTACGCCGTGTTCGACGAGCAGCGCTACTTCGCTCCCGGCACCGGCGAGTCGCCGCTGGTCGAGGTGGCGGGCGTGCGGGTCGGCGTGTCCATCTGCGAGGACGCCTTCAGCCCCACCGGGCCGATCGCCGCCCAGGCGGCCGGGGGCGCCGAGCTGGTCGTCAACATCAACGCCTCGCCCTACTACGCCGGCCGCCTGGCCGAGCGCGAGCGCATGCTGGCCACCCGGGCGTCCGACGCCGCCTGCGCCCTCGTCTACGTCAACCAGGTCGGCGGCCAGGACGAGCTGGTGTTCGACGGGGCGTCGATGGTGTTCGACAGCCACGGCGGCCTGCTGTGCCGCGCCCGCCAGTTCGTCGAGGAGACGCTGGTGTGCGACATCGAGGTCCAGCCGGTGTTCCGCAAGCGGCTGCTCGACCCCCGGGGCCGGGCGGCCGACGAGCCGCTGCCGGTCGTCCCCGTGACCCGCTCGCCCCGGGTCGCCGATCCCGCCGACGTCCGCCGGCCCGGCGTGGCCGAGGCGCTGGCCCCGGTGCGGGAGGTGTACGAGGCGCTGGTCGTCGGCACCCGCGACTACGTGACCAAGAACGGGTTCACCGACGTGGCCATCGCCCTGTCGGGCGGCGTCGACTCGTCGCTGGTGGCGGTGATCGCCGCCGACGCCGTGGGGCCCGAGCACGTCCACGGCGTGCTCATGCCGTCGCGCTTCTCGTCCGACCACTCGCTGACCGACGCCGAGAAGCTGGGCGCCGAGCTCGGGATCGAGTACCGGACCGTCCCCATCGAGCCCGCCCACGCTGCGTTCCTGGAGATGCTGGCGCCGAGCTTCTCCGGGCTCGATGCCGACATCACCGAGGAGAACCTCCAGTCCCGCATCCGGGGCGTGGTGATGATGGCGCTGTCCAACAAGTTCCGGGGCTGGCTGGTCCTGACGACCGGCAACAAGAGCGAGATGGCGGTGGGGTACTCGACCCTCTACGGCGACACGGCGGGCGGGTTCGCGGTGATCAAGGACGTGCCCAAGCTGCTGGTCTACGAGCTGTGCCGGGACCGCAACGCCCGGGCCGGGCGGCCGCTCGTGCCCGAGGACGTGCTGACCAAGCCGCCGTCGGCCGAGCTGCGGCCCGACCAGCGCGACGACCAGTCACTGCCGCCCTACGAGGTGCTGGACCCGATCATCGAGGCGTACGTCGAGGACGACCGCACCCGGGCCGAGCTGGTGGGCATGGGGTTCGACCCCGCGCTGGTCGAACGGATCACCCGGCTGGTCGACACCGCCGAGTACAAGCGGCGCCAGACGCCCCCCGGCGTGCGGGTCACGCCCAAGGCGTTCGGGAAGGACCGGCGGGTCCCGATTACCAACCGCTACCGGGGCTGAGCTTGCCTGGTGCCCGTGCGTGACATCCAGGCTGTCCTGTTCGACCTGACCGGCGTGCTGACGTCGTCGCCGTGGCCGGCGCTCACCGCCGCCGGCGGCGGGGACGTCTCGCTGCTCGTCGGGCCCTACCACGAGGACACCGACCACCCCTGGCACCGGCTGGAGCGGGGCGAGATCACGATCGAGGAGTGGGTGTCGGACATGCAGGCGCTGGCCGAGGCCCGCGGGGCGACGCTGGACCTGCGGCCGCTCAACGCCCTGCTGTCGACGCTGGTGGTGCACGACCAGGTGGTGGCCCACGTGGCGGCGCTGCGTGCGGAGGGGTATCGCACGGCGCTGGTGACCAACAACATCCGCGAGGGCTCGGCGTCGTGGCGGGCGCTGTTCGCGGTGGACGACCTGTTCGAGGTGGTGGTGGACAGCTCGGAGGTGGGGCTGCGCAAGCCCAACCCGGCGATCTTCACCCACACGCTCTCGCTGCTGGGCGACGTCCCGCCGGCCTCGGCGGTCCTCCTGGACGACGTGGAGACGAACCTGGTGGGCGCCCGGCAGGCGGGCCTCCACACGATCCTGGTCGGCGACCCTCCGGACGCCGCACTGTCGGAGCTGGACGTGCTCCTCGGCCGGGACCCGGCGCCCCCGACCCCGTGACCCGCCCCGCCCGGCCGGCCCCGGCCGACCCCGGGAGGCGCCTCACCCCCCGGCCCCCGCCACGCCCACCCACGCCGACCGCCGAGGGGCGCCCCATGCCCATCCCGCCGACCACCGCTCGCCCACACCGCCACGCGCCCCCGCATGCGCTCGCCGCCACCCGCGCCCCCGCTGCCGTCGGGCCCTCGCCGCCGCAC
>DATFRN010000218.1:0-6292 GCA_035263165.1 Acidimicrobiales bacterium
CGAGACGCTGTCGTTCTGCGCCAACTCGGTCGTCGTCGACGGGACCGTGGTCATGCCGGTCACGCCGCCCCGGGTCGGCCGCCAGCTGGAGGCGTGGGGGTTCGAGGTGGCGGAGAGCCCCGTCGCCGAGTTCCTGAAGGCCGGCGGCGGCTGCCGCTGCCTGACCCTGGCGCTCGACACCGTGCTGGCCGAGCGCTCGGTCGCGCGCTAGCCCTGGCCCACCGGGCCGGCGACCGGCGCGGCCGGCGTCGGGGACGCCGACCGGCGGCGGGGCCGGCGCCAGGCAAGGGCCGTTCTCGCCGAGCGCTCGGTCGCCCGCTAGCCCTGGCCCACCGGGCCGGCGACCGGCGCGGCCGGCGTCGGGGACGCCGACGGGCGGCGCGACTCGCGCCAGGCGAGGGCCGCCAGCACGATCGAGATCACGCCCAGCACCACGTGCACGACCTTGAACCCGATCTCGTGGTCGGCGGCCACGATGCGCACGTCCCGGACCGCCCAGACCACCACCGACCAGGCCGCCAGCGCGCCGACCGCCCAGCGCAGCGGGCCGGCCGCCCCCCGCACGAGGGCGACCACGACCGCGATCGCCAGGACGGTGAAGCTGAGCGCCAGGCCCGTGCGGCCCCACTTCTCGCCGGTGGCGAGCGCGCCGTCGCCCCAGATGTTGACGATGCGGGTGGTCCAGACGAAGAACGTCCAGGCCACCAGCGCCACGGCCCAGGGTCGGCGTCGCATACCCCGAGGCTACGGGGGCGCCGGCCGGTCAGGCGAAGTCGTCGTCCTCGTCGTCGTCGGGGCGGTCGGGGACGTCCTCGGGGTCGGGCGGGTTGAAGGCGTCGAACAGCGGGTCGTCCTCCTCGGCCTGCCGACGGCTCTGCTCGATCGTCCGCTCGAGATCGTCGAGGCGCTCCTGCATCTCGTCGGGGCTGTCGGTGTCGGGCACGACACGGTCGTACCCGGCGGGGCCGGGGCGCATCCCCGGGGCGGCCAGGTCGAACAGCACGCCCTGGGGGTCGGGCCGGACGATCCGGTGCACGCCCGTCCACGGCAGCCCGTCCATGAACACCCAGCTCCGCCGGTGGATGGCCGACGGCCCCATCCCCCGCAGCGACGCCTGGTGGCGGGGGCACGGATAACCCTTGTTGGCGTCGAACCACCACCACGGGTGGTGCTCGGCCTCGGCCCGCATGATCCGGTCCCGGGTCACCTTGGCCAGGATCGACGCGGCGGCGATCGACAGGCACCGCGAGTCGCCCTTGACCAGCCGCTGGGCGATCCCGCCGCCCACGAAGTCCCACTTGCCGTCGAGCAGCACCCGCTCGGGCCGCAGCCCCAGCCCCTCCAGCGCCCGCCGGGCCGCCAGCCGCTGGGCCTCGCTCATGCCCAGCTCGTCGCACTCCTCGTGCGACGCGTGGCCGACCGCCCAGGCGGTGCACCACCCGGCGATGCGGTCGAACAGCGCCTCCCGCTCGCGCTCGGTCAGCTGCTTGGAGTCGCGGACCTTGTAGACCCGCTTGTCCCGGGGCAGCACGGCGGCGCCGACCGTCAGCGGGCCGGCCCAGGCGCCCCGGCCCACCTCGTCCATGCCCACGACCACCGAGTGGCCGGCGTCCCACAGCGCCCGCTCGTAGGCCAGCGATGGCGACCGGCCCTTCTTCAGCGCCCGGCGCAGCGGAGGAGCGGTCGCGGCCATCGGGGCCGAATCTAACCCGCGGGACGGGCCCGGCCGATCAGCCTCCCGCGGCCGGGTCGACCAGCGCGTCGGTGACGACCTTGGACGCGGCGGTGGCGTCGAAGGGCGCCACCCCCTGGGGCGCCCGGGCCGGGCCGAGCCGGACGACCACGGTCTCCGAGCCGGGGTCGATGGCGATGACCTGGTTGCCGAGGCCGAGGGCGAAGTACATGTCCTCGGGCGCCCCCGGCGCCAGCTGCCGCTCGGGCCGGTTCGCGCCGGCCACCCCGGTCGTCGCCTGGAGCGGCCCGACCACGGTCCCCTTGCGGTTCAGCCACCACAGGTAGCCGTACGCGTCGTTCAGCGGCTGCGACGGCTGGCCCGTGGCCGCCTCGACCCAGGACGCCGGCACGACCTGGCGGTCGGACCAGCGCCCGTCCCGCAGGAACAGGTAGCCGAAGCGGGCCATGTCCTCGCAGGTCGACTGCAGCCCCATGAAGATCTTGGTGTTGCCGGCCGGGTCGGTCGTCATCTTCGAGTGGGCCATGCCGATCGGCCCCAGCAGCTTGTCCTGCGCGTACCGGGCCGGGCTCTCGCCGGTCGCCTTGGTCAGCACGGTGTTGAGCGTCTGGATGGCCGAGTTGTTGTAACCCCACGTGCTGCCCGGCTTCGCCTCCTGGCGCAGACCGATGGCCAGGCGGTCCATGTCGGGGGCGAAGGGCAGCTGGCCGTAGTCGACCGCCGGGCTCAGCTCCCGCCCCGAGTCGTTCGACAGGATCTGGCGGATGGTCACCCCGGCCGACGGCGTGCCCTGCCAGGCGGTGATGTACTTGGACGCCTTGTCGCCGATGTCGAGGCGGCCGTCGGCCTGGGCGATGCCCACCAGCGTGCTGCCGTAGGACTTGGTGGCCGAGAAGACCTCCCCCGGCGTGTCGGCGGTGCGGCCCTTCCAGTTCCACTCGCCCACGACCTTGCCCTTGCGCGCGACCAGCAGGCAGTTCGACCCCGCCTGCTCGGCCCGCCCGGCGATGGCGTCCAGCTTGGCCTGGTCGAACCCCATCGACGCGGCGCCGGCCCGGGCCCAGGTCGCCCCCGGGTAGACGACCTCGGGCGCGGCGACGGTCGTGCCGGACCCGCCGGACGAGGCACCGCCGCCGGACCCGCCGGACGAGCAGGCCAGCACCAGCGAGCAGACGGCCGCCACCAGTGCGGCGCGGACGAACGGCGGACGGGACACGGGCATGCGGTTCACCTGGTCTCAGGGCAGCTTGGCGATGTTGTCGGCCTCGTCGCCGTCCGGCCCGGTGGCCAGGAAGGCGTCGAGCATCTCGTCGGCCAGCGCCGGCGACGTGAGCCGCAGGCCCAGCGCCAGCACGTTGGCATCGTTCCACCGCCGGGCCCCCTCGGCGGTGGCGGCGTCGGTGCACAGCGCGGCCCGCACGCCCGGCACCTTGTTGGCCGCCATCGACACCCCGGTCCCGGTCCAGCAGCACACGACCCCGGCGTCGGCCCGCCCGCCGGCCACGGCCTCGCCGACGCCCCGGCCGACGTCGGGCCAGGGGTCGCCCTCCCCCACCACCACGACCTCGTGGCCCCGCTCGGCCAGCGCCCGGCGCAGGTGGTCGGTGACGTCGGTCCGCTCGTCGGTGCCGAAGGCGATGCGCACGTTGCCAGCGTAGGGGCGCCGACACGGGGTAAACCCTCCCCATGCCGCACTACGAGGTCACGGACGGCAAGGGCTTCGACCTGAAGGACCACGACCCCGCCGACACCGGCCACGTCGAGGGCGGCAAGGCCGAGGGCCGGGCGGCGGTGAAGAAGCTCACCGCCCGGCTCGACGAGCTCCAGGAGACCTTCTACGCCGACGGCCGCTACAAGCTGCTGGTCGTGCTCCAGGGCATGGACACGAGCGGCAAGGGCGGCGCCATCCGCAAGGTGTTCGAGGGCGTCGACCCGTCGGGCGTCGGCGTGACGGCGTTCAAGGCCCCGACCGAGCAGGAGCTCGCCCACGACTTCCTCTGGCGGATCCACCCGCACGTCCCCGGCAACGGCCACATCACCATCTTCGACCGCAGCCATTATGAGGACGTGTTGATCGTGGCGGTCCACGGCCTGGTGCCCGAGGCCCGCTGGAAGGCCCGCCTCGACCACATCCGCCGCTTCGAGGAGATGCTGGTCGACGAGGGCACGGTCATCCGCAAGTTCTTCCTCCACATCTCCCGCGACGAGCAGGCCCGGCGGCTCCAGGCCCGACTCGACAGGCCGGACAAGCACTGGAAGTTCCGCCTGGGCGACCTGGCCGAGCGCGAGCGCTGGGACGACTACCAGCACGCCTACGAGCGGGCCATCCGCCACACGGCCACGCCCGACGCCCCGTGGTACGTGGTGCCGGCCGACAAGAAGTGGCACCGCGACCTGGTCATCTGCCGCACGCTGGTCGAGACGCTGGAGGGCCTGGACCTGCGCTACCCGCCCTCGCCCGACGACCTCACCGGGGTGCGGGTGGAGTAGGGCTCAGCCGGCCTTGCCCGGGCGCCCCGGGGCCAGCAGCCCGCGGCGGCGGGCCTCCTTGACCCAGCGCTGGGCGGTGGTGACCGGCACGTCGTTGGCCCCCGCCAGCTCCGCCACCGGCCGGTGCGACGCCGCCGCCAGCCGGCGGTAGACGACGGCGACCGCGTCGTAGAACTCGTCGGGGTAGCCGCCGCCCGCGTCGCGCCAGAGGGCGTCGGGCAGGACCGCGGGGTCGGGGGCGGGCCACGCCTCGCCGCTCAGCCAGTCGCCGTCGAACGGCGACGCCGCGCTGGGGTGGAGCTGGGCGTTGGCGGCCGCCTCGATGCGCCCGACCGGGATCGACCGCAGCAGCTCGGCCGAGAGCACGCCCTCGACGCGCAGCTCGACCAGGTGGAGCCGGCCGTCGGCGCCCTCCCCCACCCGCACCCGCACCTGGGGGGTGGCCCCGGCGGGGTCGCGCCACTCGTGCCAGTCGTCGTCGAGCGCGACGAGGTGGGCGGCCATGGCGCCTAGGTTACCGGCGAGTGTGACCTGAATCCCATTGAGCGCAACCAGACGTCTGATTACGCTCAAAGCGACTACGACCCGCGGGGCGCGGGTCAGGAAGAGAGAGGGATGAACCCGATACTGGTCGCCGCGGCGGTGGCGGCATTTGTGGTGATCGTCGTGGTGCTCAAGTCCGTGCACCGCATCGGCCCGGCCGAGGTCGGCCTGGTCAACAAGAAGCTGGGGTTCCGCAAGCTGCGGGGCGACAACCCGATCGCGTTCCGGGGCGAGGCCGGCTACCAGGCCGAGCTGCTCATGCCCGGGCTGCGGTTCCGGCTGTGGCCGATCAACTCGGTCGGCCGCTACCCGTGGGTGCAGGTCCCGGCGGGCGAGATCGGCGTGGTCATCGCCCAGGTGGGCCACCCGCTGCCCATCGGCGCCAAGAGCGCCCAGTACCACGCGAGCTTCGGCGACTTCTCCCGGCTCGACGCCTTCCTCGAGGGCGGCGGCCAGAAGGGCGTGCAGCGGCCGGTGCTGCCCCCCGGCACCCTGGTCCCCATCCACCCGGTGGGCTTCGTCGTCATCACGTCCCGTGAGGTGTTCGGCGTGCCGGTGGCGCCCGACCTGGCCGCGCTGGCCGGCGACCGGGGGCTCAGCCCGCAGTCGTTCGGGCTGGCGCCCGAGCAGCTGCAGGTCGTGGTCATCGCGCCCCAGGGCAGCGAGGACATGATCGGCCTGGTCACCACCCTGGAGGGCGCCCCGCTCGACAAGGGCGACATCGCCTCCCGCCTCGGCGGGTTCGACGACATCGCCGCGCTGGAGGAGGCGCCCGCGACGACCGACGCCCAGCTCATCGACAACCTGCTGGGGTCCAAGAACCAGCAGCACAACAACTACCAGGACTTCCAGGCCTTCCTGGACGCCGGCGGCCGCATCGGCCTCCAGCACGACCCGCTGCTCTACGGCGCCTACCTGCTCAACCCGTTCCTGGTCCGGGTGCAGCTCGTGCCGATGCTGGTCGTCAACCAGGGCGAGGTGGCGGTCATCAAGGGCTTCGTCGGCCTGCCGACGCTCGACACCTCGGGCGCCGAGTTCAAGTTCGGGTCGATCGTGCGCCCGGGCCACCGCGGCATCTGGGAGGAGCCGCTGCGCACCGGCAAGTACGCCATCAACCCCCGGGTGTACGCGGCCGAGATCGTGCCCACGTTCATCCTCACCCTGAACTGGGCCAACGCCCAGAGCCAGGCGCACGACCTCGACGCCCGGCTGGAGCCGATCGTGGGCAAGAGCCGGGAGGGCTTCATCTTCACGATCGACCTCCAGGTGCAGATCCACGTGTCCGACACCAAGGCGCCCAAGGTCATCTCGATGGTCGGGACCATGCTCAACCTGGTCAACGAGGTGCTTCAGTCCGCCGTCGGCAACCACTTCCGCAACACGCTGCAGGAGCTGGAGGCCGTGCGGTTCATCGAGACCCGGCGGGAGGTGCAGGCGTCGGCCTACCAGGCCGTGCGCGAGTACCTCGGCGCCTACGACGTGGAGACCCGGGGCGTCTACATCCAGGACGTCGTGTTCCCCCAGGAGCTGGTCGACGTGCTGACCCGGCGGGAGATCGCCAACCAG
>DATFRN010000219.1:0-12055 GCA_035263165.1 Acidimicrobiales bacterium
GCGCGAGGCCAGGCCCTCGATCAGCGTGGCCTTGGGGTCGTGCCAGGTGAGCTGCACGCCCTTGGCGCTCTTGACGCCGTCGCGCAGCAGCCCGACCTTGCGGCCCAGCTCGTCGACCGTGTTCTGGCCGAACCACTGGAACGGCGTGAACGGCTTGGGCACGAACCCGCCCACCGACGCCTTCACGGTCACGCCCTTGTTGTAGGTGCGGCCGATGTCGACGCAGTTGCGGGCCAGGTCGAGGATGCCGAGCGTGTCCTCGTCGGTCTCCGACGGCAGCCCGGTGAGGAAGTAGAGCTTGACCCGCCGCCAGCCGGACCGGAAGGCGCTGTCGACCGCGCCGTACAGGTCCTCCTCCCGGATGAGCTTGTTGATGATCTGGCGCATGCGCCAGGTGCCGGCCTCGGGGGCGAAGGTGAGGCCGGTGCGCCGGGCCTTCTGGATCTGGCCGGCGATGCCGACGGTGAAGGCGTCGACCCGCAGGCTGGGCAGGCTGACCGACACCTGGCCGCAGGCGGCCGGGTCGTCGACGATGTCGCGGACGACGCCCTCGATGCCGGAGAAGTCGGCCGTCGACAGGCTGGTGAGCGCCACCTCGTCGTAGCCGGTGCGGCGCAGGCCGTCGCTGACCATCGTGCGCACCTGGTCGGCGGGGCGCTCGCGCACCGGGCGGGTGATCATGCCGGCCTGGCAGAAGCGGCAACCCCGGGTGCAGCCCCGGAACACCTCGACGTTGAGCCGGTCGTGGACCACCTCGGTGAGCGGCACGAGCTGGTTCCGGGGGTAGGGCCAGGCGGCCAGGTCGGCGATCGTGCGCTTCTCGACCCGCTCGGGCACGCCGGCGAACCGGGGCCGCACGGCCCGCAGGGCGGGGCCGTCGTAGTCGACCTCGTAGAGCGAGGGCACGTAGACGCCCTCGACCCGGGCCAGCTCGCGCAGCACGCCCTCGCGGCTGCCCTCGCTGCGGCCGGCCGCCTTCCAGTCCCGCAGGACCTCGGTGATCTCGGACACGACCTCCTCGCCGTCGCCGAGCACGACGAAGTCGAGGAAGTCGGCGAGCGGCTCGGGGTTGTAGGTACAGTGCCCGCCCGCGGCCACCAGCGGGTGCTCGGGCCGGCGGTCGGCGGCCCGCACGGGCACGCCGGCGAGGTCGACGCAGTTGAGCAGGTTGGTGTAGGTCAGCTCGGCCGACAGGTTGAAGGCCAGCACGTCGAACTCGCCGGCCGGGCGGTGGGTGTCGACGGAGAACAGCGGGATGCGCTCGCGCCGCAGCACGGCCTCGAGGTCGCCCCAGGGGGCGTAGGCCCGCTCGGCGGTGGCATCGGGGCGCTCGTTGAGGATCTCGTAGAGGATCTGGAGGCCCTGGTTGGGCAGCCCGATCTCGTAGGTGTCGGGGTAGGTGAGCAGCCACGACACCGCCCCGGGCCCCCCCGCCGGCCGCTGCGCGCCGAGCTCCAGCCCGATGTACCGGGCCGGCTTCTCCACCCCTGCCAGGTGGGGCTCGAGCTGCGTCCAGAGGGATGACATGTCGTCACAAGGCTAGCGGCACGCCCCTGCGTGTCCCGAACCCCGCTCCCCGCGGTCGCGCGCGCGCGATCCGGCTACGTTCCGACCAGGGCCGACCTCCACCTCGGTCGTGAGGCCGCGCACGGTCCGCGTGACCGGACCGACGATCACCGAGTGGAGGTAACGGCCGGGCGGATCCCGGGTGAGGACGACGACGGGGCGGACCTTGTCGAGAGACGCGAGCCAGACCTCGCCACGGTGCCGTGCCGGGGCGCTCACTCCAGGGCCTCAGGCACGTCGACGTAGAGGGCGGCCCAGTCGGTGTCGTCGGCGAGATCCGACCAGTCCGTGGGGGCGCGGCTCAGGGCGATCTCCTCGTCCGACGGCGGAGTCGAGGCGTACGCCTCGACGTCGCGGCGCAGCCGCACGGCGCGGACCAGTTCGGTGAGGGCGAGGTCGACCACGGCCGAGGCGCTCGGCGCACCGGTGAGAGCGCGCGCCTCGTTGAGCTTGCGCCGATCCAGCGTCAGCGTCGTCTTGGTCTTCGCCACGGGCAAGGCCGTCAGGACGAGACCGGGATCGGTTCGGGCTTGCGGGTCGGGGGGGCCGGGGTGCGGTGCGGGCGGAGGAAGAGGATCGAGACCGGCACGAGGTAGGCCAGCCACGCCACCACCTGCTCGACGGACGGGCGGGGATCCCAGCCGAACATGGCCGCCAGGAACTTGCCGAACTCGCTGCCCTGGGTCAGGGCGTGGATGCTGGTCAGGTCGTAGACGCCGTTGAGGTCGAACGACCCGAGGTCGCCGGACATCTGGAGGAACAGCACCGTGCGGGCCACCAGGCCGGCGGCGAAGACGATCAGCACCAGGCCGGTCACCGTGAAGAACTGCTTCATCGGCATCTTCCGCCCGCCCCAGTAGACGAGGTAGGCCAGCGCCGAGGCGATGGTCAGGCCGATGAGCGCACCGGCGATCACGCTGGCGCCCGACTCCTCGGCGCCGGCGGCCAGCAGGAACAGCGCAGCCTCGATCCCCTCCCGCAGCACGGCCACCAGCGCCACGCCGGCCAGCGCGAAGCCGATGCGCTCCGAGGCCAGCGCGGCGTCGACCTTGTGCTCGAGGTCGCCCTTGATGAGCCGGCTCTGGCGGCGCATCCAGAAGATCATCCAGGTCAGCACCGCGCAGGCCAGCGCCGAGATGGCGGCGAAGGCCCGCAGCCGGGCGTCGCCCTCCAGCCCGCCGATCGTGGCCCGCACGACGACGCCGATCGTGAACGAGACGGCCACGGCGATGGCCACCCCGCCCCACACGGCCCGGGACAGGTCCAGCCGCTCCAGCTTGCGGAGGTAGGCGAAGATGATGGCGACCACGAGGGCCGCTTCGAACCCCTCCCGCACCATGATGAGCAAGGCTGCTTCCACATGTTCAGCTTACTGAACACGCGGGGCGGCGCCAGCGGGCGCTGCCGGCAGCCTCAGCCGAAGCGGCGCATGTGCACGTTGAGCACGAGGCCGATGCCGATCCAGGACGCCAGCGTCGCCGACCCGCCGTAGCTCATGAAGGGCAGGGGGATGCCGGTGATCGGCATGATGCCCATCGTCATGCCCACGTTCTGGAACACCTGGAACACCAGCATGGACAGGACGCCGATGCAGATGAGCGTGCCCAGCCGGTCGCTGGCGATCTGGGCCGTGCGCCAGATGCGGATGGCCATGAGCGCGAACAGGCCGAGCACGGTGGCCGACCCGACGAAGCCCATCTCCTCCCCCAGCGCGGTGAAGATGAAGTCGGTGTGCTGCTCGGGCACGAAGCCGAGCCGGGTCTGGGTCCCCTCGAACAGCCCCTCGCCCGAGGTCCCGCCCGAGGCGATCGCCGCCTTGGACTGGGCCAGGTTCCAGTCGGCGGCCGTGATCGTGCCGTTCGAGGACTGCGCCACGAAGCTCGACAGCCGGTCGCGCTGGTACTGGGCCAGCATGTCCGAGCTGAGCACCGCCACCACCACCAGCACGCCCGCCGCGGTGAGGATGACGATGTGCCGGGCCCGGGCTCCCGCCACCATCATGAGGCCCATGGCGATGGCCACGAAGACCAGGGCGGTGCCGAGGTCGGGCTGGAGCATGATCAGCGCCGCGGGCGCGCCGAACAGCGCCAGCGCCGCGCCCAGACGCCGGGCCCGCAGCGGCGTCTCGGCCGTGGCCAGCGCGGCCGCCACCGCCAGGATGACCGCCACCTTGGCCAGCTCGGCCGGCTGCAGCTGGAAGGCGCCGATCTGGAACCAGGCCTGGGTCCCCCGCCGCTCGGTGCCGAGCGGCGAGACGACGAGCGCCAGCAGCAGCAGCACGATCCCGTAGGGCAGCCAGGCCCAGTCCCGCAGGCGGCGGTAGTCGATCAGCGTCACCGCCACCATCGACACCAGGCCGAGGGCGATGAACAGCACCTGCTTGCGCAGGAACGAGAGGTCGTAGGAACCGGGGTCGGTGCCACGGGTCGACGACAGGATCATCAGCGCCCCGAGCGCCGACACCGCGCAGGCACAGGCCAGCAGCACCACGTCGACGTGCTTCCAGGCGGCCGGGGCCCGGGGGTGGAACAGGCTCTCCTCCCGCTTGCCCCGCTCCCGCGCGGTGCGGAACATGCGGTCGCGGCTCGGCAGGTTGCCGAAGTCCAGCGCGCCCCGGGCCATCAGTCGTAGCCTCCGCCGCCCGTGCCGGTCAGCGCCGCGACCCCGGGCGCCCGTGGCTTCCCGTCGGGTCCGACCGGGGCCAGGGGGCTGATGCCGGACAGGCCCTCGAACAGGGCCCGCGCCACCGGGGCGGCGGCCGTGGCGCCGAACCCGGACTCCTGGAGGAACACCGCCACCTCGTAGCGGGGCGCCGGCAGCGGCCCGAAGGCGGTGAACACCGCGGTGTCGGCCTTGCCCTGCACCTGGGCGGTGCCGGTCTTGCCGGCGACCGGGAACTGGTCGAGCGGGAACCCGGCGAAGGCGCCGGCCGCGGTGCCCGACCGGGGCACGCCGGCCAGCCCGTCGAGCAGCGGCTGGCGCACCTGGGGCGGCAGGTTGACCTTGCCGGCCACCTTGGGGACGAAGGTCTTGGTCACCTTCTTGGTGGCGTAGGCCTGCGCCCGGATGGCGACGTAGGGCACCCAGCGGGTGCCGCCGTTGGCGAAGGTGGCGTAGCCGTTGGCCAGCTGGAGCGGGGTCACGAGGTCGTCGCCCTGCCCCACCGCCATGTTGACGTTGTCGCCGGTGCGCCACTTGTCGTCGCTGTGGGTGCGGGCGCCGTAGTCGAGCTTCCAGTTGGGCGTGGGCACGCGGCCCGCCTGCTCGCCCGGCAGCGCGATCTTGGTCTTGGCCCCGAGCCCGAAGGTGCGCAGGTACTTCTGCATGCCCTCGGGCCCGCCGAAGCGGTCCTGCTGGAGCCAGAACTGGGCGCCCACGTTGTAGAAGTAGGCGTCGGACGACACGGTCAGCGCCCGGGAGATCGTGACGTTGCCGTAGGCGTTACCCCCGGCGTTGGACCGGAAGCACTTGGCGCCGGTGCACCCCGGGATCTGGTAGCCGCCCCGGTCGGCGAACACCGTGTCGGGCCCCATGACCCCGGCCATGAGCGCGGCGTACCCGACGAACAGCTTGAAGGTGGACCCCGCCGCCCACTGGCCCTGCATGGCCCAGTTGTTCTGGGGGAAGTGGTTGGCCGGGTTGTTGAGGTAGGCCTGCTCGGCCGGCGTCACCCCGTCGGCGAACAGCTGGGGGTCGTAGCCGGGGTAGGACGCCATGGCCAGCACCTGGCCGTTGTTGGGGTCGAGCACGACCGCGGCCCCGATCGGGGCGGCGTTGCGGCTGCCGTCCTTGTTGACCCGGTTGCGGGCGTCGAGCAGGCCCTGGGCCACCTTCTGCTCGGCCAGCGCCTGGAGGTTGGCGTTGAGCGACAGCACGATGTCGTCGCCGGCCCTGGGCGGCCGCTCGCTGATGATCCGCACGGGGTTGCCCCGGGCGTCGACCTCGATGCGCCGCAGCCCGGGCGTGCCCCGCAGGTACTTCTCGTAGGCCTCCTCGACCCCGGTCTTGCCGATCTCGTCGTTGAGGGCGTAGGGCTTGGCCTTCTGGCCCTTCTCCGCGGCCAGCTCGGTCTCGTTGATCTTGCCCACGTAGCCGAGCAGCTGGCCGGCCAGCGGGCCGAAGGGGTAGGTCCGCAGGGCCGTGCGTTCGACGACCACCCCGGGGAACTGGGCCGCGCGCTCGTCGAAGAAGATCTTCACGGCCTCGGGCACGTCGGAGGCCAGCGGCACCGGGGCGTAGCGGCTGTAGCGCACGTCGACGAGCCGGAGGCGGATCTGGTCGGGCGAGATCGGCTTGCCGGCCGCCGTCAGCTCGACCGCCACCCGGTCGATCACGGCGTCCTGGCGGGACTTGGGCAGCTCGTCGAGCGTGCTGCGGTCGATGCCGACCACGATCGCCACCCGGTTGTCGACCATCACCTTGCCGGTGCGATCGAGGATGCGCCCCCGGGGCGCCGGCAGCTGCACGGTGCGGACCCGGTTGGCCTCGGCCTGCACCGAGTAGGTGTGCGACCCCACGACCTGGAGGTCGTAGAGCCGGGCGAACAGCGAGGCGAACAGCGCCACGGACACCAGGGCGACGAGCGACATCCGCAGCCGGGGGGCGGGACCCTCGCCCGGGCTCATCGCAGCAGGACCTCGAGGCGGTCGGGCTCGTTGTGCCCGTGGACCCACCACATCACCTTGAGGGCCGGCAGGATCAGCAGCGCGGCCCAGGCGGCCTGCACCAGCCCGATGGCGGGCACATCGGCGAAGCGGTAGGCCACGCCGAGCAGGTTGCCGAGCGCGGTGTAGAGCACCGCCTGGGCGAGCCCGGCCGCGGCGGCGATCGCCACCGGCCACCAGCCGCTGGTGCGCAGCAGCGCCATGCCCACCAGCCCGACGACGAACCCGATCAGCGCGTAGACCAGCGGTGACAGCCCGAAGGGCGTGTCGAGCAGCAGGTCGTAGGCCAGGCCGGCGGCGAAGCCGTAGGTGGCCCCCCGGTCGGGGCCGCCGGTGAGCCCGGCCGCCACCACCAGCACCAGGACCAGGTCGCCGAGCGCCCCGGCCACCCGCAGGTCGGCCATGAGCGTGGCCTGGACGACGAGCACGACCGCCACCACGAGCACGGCCCGCAGCCCGACGGCGCGCCCGGTCCTCACTTGGGCTCCCACTTGAGGACCGTGATGTAGGACAGCTGGTCGACGTCGACCAGCGGCTTGACCACCAGCTCGAGCGACAGCCCGCCCGAGCCGGTGCGCACCCGCTGGACCGTGCCGATCGGCACGCCGGGCGGGAAGGTGCTGGTGTCGATGCCGCTGGTGGTCAGGCCCGTGCCCTTGGGCACCTTGGTCTGGGGGTTGATCGACGAGTCGACGATCAGCGGCTCGTCGCGGCCCTGGCCGCGGGCGGTGCCGAGGGAGCCCTTGGTGGCCAGGCGCACGCCGACCCGGAACTCGGGGTCGGTGATGAGCTGGACCGTGGCCGACGAGTCGGTGACCGAGGTGACCTTGCCGACCAGCCCCGCCGCCGCGGCGGCGGGCATGCCCACCTTCAGGCCGTCCTTGCGGCCCTTGTCGATCTCGACGGCGTGGGAGAAGTTGGACCGCGGCCCCGACACGACCCGGGCGGTCACCTTGGGCAGGCGGCCGGCGAAGGGCAGGTCGAGCACCTTGGACAGGTCGGCGAGCTGCTTCTCGGCGTCGGCGCCGGCCACCTTCTGGGACTCGGCGTCGGCGACCCGGGCCCGCAGCCGCTCGTTCTCGGCCTTGACCTCGTCGTAGTCGGTGACGCCGTGCCAGGCGTTGCGGACCGGGCTGGTCACCGTGTCGACCGCGTTCTCGACCGGGTCGAGGGCCCTGGCCGCGCCCTCGCGGGCGTTGCGCACGATGGGGACGTCGCGCAGGCCGACGACGATCAGGGTCACCGACGCCACCATGAGGATGGCGAAGCGGGTGCGCGAGCCCGAGGGCGGCGACAGGGCCATCAATAGCCGGTGGAGGAGAACAGGACGCTCTTCAGGGCGTCGAACTCCTCCAACGATTGGCCCGACCCGACGGCCACCGCGTGCAGCGGGTTGGGGGCGACGATGATGGGCATGCCCGTCTCGTGGTTGAGGCGGGCGTCGAGGCCGTTGAGCAGTGCCCCGCCCCCCGCGAGGCAGATGCCCTTGTCCATGATGTCGGCGGCCAGCTCGGGCGGGGTCTTGTCCAGCGTGACCTTGACGGCGTCGACGATGGCCGAGACGGGCTCCTCCATCGCCTCCCGCACCTCGTCGGTGGTGGTCACGATGGTCTTGGGCAGGCCGGTCATCAGGTCCCGGCCCCGGATCTCGGCGTGGAGTTCCTCCAGCAGGGGCCAGGCCGACCCCAGCGCGATCTTGACCTCCTCGGCGGTGCGCTGGCCGATGGCCAGGCCGTACTCCTTCTTTACGAAGTTGACGATCGCCTCGTCGAGCTCGTCGCCCGCCACCCGCACCGACTGGCTGGTGACGATGCCACCCAGCGAGATGACGGCCACCTCGGTGGTGCCCCCGCCGATGTCGACGATCATGTTGCCGGTCGGCTCCTGGACCGGCAGCCCGGCGCCGATGGCCGCGGCCATGGGCTCCTCGATGATGTAGGCGGGCTTGCGGGCGCCGGCGTACTCGGCCGCGTCCTGGACCGCCCGCTGCTCGACCCCGGTGATGCCCGAGGGCACGCAGATGACCATCCGGGGCTTGCCCCACCGGCGGTTGTGGGCCTTGCGGATGAAGTAGCCCAACATCTTCTCGCAGATCTCGAAGTCGGCGATGACGCCGTCCTTCAGCGGCCGGATGGCCTCGATGTGGCTGGGCGTGCGGCCGATCATCCGCTTGGCGTCGATGCCGACGGCCACCGGCCGACCGTCGCGCACGTTCACCGCGATGACCGAGGGCTCGTTGAGGACGATGCCCTTGCCGCGGACATAGATGACGGTGTTGGCAGTGCCGAGATCGACGGCCATGTCCCGACCCGTCAGGGAGGAGAAGAAGTTGTCGGGCATGCGGTGGGTCCCACGCGGGGTCGTTGGCGGGCTTGCCGTAGGTTAACGAACCCCTGCAGCCCGGGGCGCGACCCCCCGGCGGGTTTTCAACGAACTGTCACCTCGCCGTACATACCCGCCATCGCGTGCGGCGGACCGGCGCCGCCGGGCTTGGCGTCGGTGGTCCCCGCGGGGACGAAGCAGGCGTAGACCCAGCGCCCCGGAGTGAGGTCGACGACCTGCCCTGACGTCTCGCCCGGGGCGGCGAACGCCCCGATCCCGTAGCTGTCGGGGTCGATCATCGCCTTGGCGTCGCCCTCGGGCATGGCCATGAACGCCTTGAGCGGGACCTCGGCGTCGGTCACCTTGACGAAGGCGATCTCGTGGTACTCCTTCTTGCCGCTCTCGTTGTGCAGCATGAGCACCGAGCGCCCGGCCTTGAGCTGGGCCGGGATGCCCGTGAACGCGTTGTCGCCCGCCGTGGCCTCGATCTTCTGGTAGTGGCAGGTGTCGGCCACGTAGGGGTACATGGCGCCCTGCGCGGCGGCGAAGGCGGGCGAGTCGAAGGCGGTGGCGTCGCCGGTGGTGGCGGCCTTCTCCACCGTGGCCAGCACGGTGTCGACCTGGGGCGCCATGCGGCCGCCCGGGGCCGCCTTGCGGATGGTGGCCACGGTGGGGGTGACGGCCTTGGCCACGTACGGGCCGACCAGCTTGGGGTCGGTGGGCGCCTGGGCCAGGAGCTTGTCCAGGGCGCTGACGCCCGCGCAGAACTTCGGGTCGACCGGCTCGGCCGGCGACGCCGGCGGCGTGGCCCGGGTCAGCGTGGGGGGCGCACTGCCGTCGCCGGCCACCAGGCGGTAGGCGCCGTAGCCGGCGGCGGCCACCGCCACCACGGCCAACCCGATCCCCAGCACGCGGCCCCTACCCATCGGTCTGCTCGTCTCCCCCAGCGCTCGCCGGCCCCCCAGGTTGCCTCAACCGAGGCCGGGGAACCAGAGGGCGATCTCGCGGGCGGCCGAGTCGTGGCCGTCGCTGGCGTGGACCAGGTTCTCGGTGGTGATGGTGGCGAAGTCGCCCCGGATGGTGCCGGGCTCGGCGTCCTCGACCTTGGTGGCGCCGACCAGCTTGCGGACCAGGAGCCAGGTGTTCTCGTCGGGGCCCTCGACGACCATGGCGAACACGGGCGAGCGGGTGATGAACTCGACCAGCTCGCCGAAGAACGGCTTGTCCCGGTGCTCGTCGTAGTGCCGCTCGGCGTGGTCGACGGTGACGGTCTGCAGCTGGGCGGCGGCCAGGGTCAGGCCCTTGCGCTCCAGCCGGCCGACGACCTCGCCGACCAGTCCCCGCTCGACGGCGTCGGGCTTGCACATGACGAAGGTGCGGTTCTTCACAGTCGGTCGAGGGTAGGGCGTCGGCCCCCGGCGACGAAATCCGTGCTCAAGCCACCAGTCCCAGGGTCCGGCAGGCGGTGCGGGCGGCGCCGACGATGTTGAGGGAGCCCGCCACGATCACGAGGTCGCCCTCGCCGGCGGCCAGCGCCGCCCGCCACGTGGTGGCCACGGCCTCGGCCACGTCGTCGATCGGCTCGGCGGTGGCGCCCCGGGCCTCGGCCGCCTTGGCCACCTCGCCCGCCGGGACGCCCCGGGGGCTGGGGGCGACCGTGGCCACCACGTGGTCGCCCGGGCGCACGCCGAACGCCTCCAGCAGCTCGTCCACGTCCCGGCCGGCCAGCGGGCCCAGCACCCAGCGGCGGGTGCCGGCGACGTCGAACTCGTCGGCCAGCGTGGCCGCCGCCGCCCGGGCGCCGTCGGGGTTGTGGGCCCCGTCCAGCACCAGCAGCGGCGCCCGGTGCAGCACCTCGAACCGGCCCGGCAGCCGCAGCCCGGCGAACGCCTCGGCCACCACCGCCGGGTCGAGCCCCCGGCCGAAGAACGCCTCCACCGCGGCGACGGCGACGGCGGCGTTCTGGCCCTGGTGGGCGCCGTGCACGGGGAGGAACACCTCCTCCAGCACCTGGTACGGCGTCCGCAGGTCGACCACGTGGCCGCCGAGCGCCAGCCGGTCGGTGACCACGCCGAAGTCCTCGTCCCGCAGCCAGGTGGCCGCCGGCTCCTCGGCCGCGAACACCGGCCGCAGGTCGGCCGACGTCTCCCCCAGCACCAGGTGACTGCCCGGCTTGATGATCCCCGCCTTCTCGGCCGCCACCCGCCGCCGCCAGTCGCCGGTGCCGTCGGTGTGGTCCTTGCCCACGTTGGTCACCACCGCCACCTGGCCGTTCACCACGTTGGTGGCGTCGTACCGCCCGAGCAGGCCGACCTCGACCACGGCCACGTCCACCGCCACCTGGCTGAACCAGGCGAACGCCGCCGCGGTCAGCAGGTCGAAGTACGACGGCGAGCCGGCGAAGAACCGCTGCTCCTCCAGCGCCGCCAGCTCGGACAGCACCCCGGCCAGCTCCTCGGGGTCGATCGGCTCGAGGTTGCGGGAGATCCGCTCGCTGACGTGCTCCAGGTGCGGGCTGGTGAAGGTGCCGACCGACAGCTGGTGGGCGGCCAGCAGCGCCGTGGCCATCCGCACGGTCGAGCCCTTGCCGTTGGTGCCGGTGACGTGGATGACCGGGTAGTCATCCTGGGGGCGGCCGAGCACGTCGACCATGCTGGTGATGCGGTCGAGGGACAGCCCGGCCACGTGGCCGGCCGAGATGGCGGCCGTCTTCTCCCGGTTGACGTGGGCGTCGAGGTAGGCCTCGGCCTCGGCCCAGTTCAGGATGCGGCCCGCCGCGGGCGCTGCTGCCGCGGCGCCTCGGCCCGGGGCACCAGCGTGGGGTTGACCCGCTCGAGCACGACCGCCCGGTCGATCACGCACTGGCCGACGTCGCTGCGGCTGGGCAGCTCGTACATGAGGTTGAGCAGCACCTCTTCGAGGATGGCCCGCAGGCCCCGGGCGCCGGTGCCCCGCAGCAGGGCCTGGTCGGCGATGGCCTCGAGCGCGTCGTCGGCGAACTCGAGCTCGACGTCCTCGAACTCGAAGATCTTGCGGTACTGCTTGATGAGGGCGTTCTTGGGCTCGACCAGGATGCGGATGAGCGCCTCGCGGTCGAGGCTGGACACCGCCCCGATGACCGGCAGCCGGCCCACGAACTCGGGGATGAGGCCGAACTTGAGCAGGTCCTCGGGCTGCACCTCTTCGAGCAGCTTGCCGATGTCCTTGTCGTCGTAGCGGGTCACGTCGGCGGTGAAGCCGACCCCGTTGCGGCCGATCCGGCTCTCGATGATCTTCTCAAGCCCGGCGAAGGCACCGCCGCAGATGAAGAGGATGTTGGTGGTGTCGATCTGGATGAACTCCTGGTGGGGGTGCTTGCGCCCCCCCTGGGGCGGCACCGAGGCGGTGGTGCCCTCCAGGATCTTGAGCAGGGCCTGCTGCACGCCCTCGCCCGACACGTCCCGGGTGATCGACGGGTTCTCGCTCTTGCGGGCGATCTTGTCGATCTCGTCGATGTAGATGAT
>DATFRN010000220.1:0-14395 GCA_035263165.1 Acidimicrobiales bacterium
GTGCGGCGGCACGGCGGTGCGGCGGTGCGGCGGCACGGCACGGCGGTGCGGCGGCCCGGCGGTGCGGCGGCACGGCCCGGCACGGCGGTGCGGCGGCCCGGCGGTGCGGCGGCACGGCCCGGCACGGCGGTGCGGCGGCCCGGCGGTGCGGCGGCGGCCCGGCGGTGCGACAGCGGTGCGGCGGCACGGCCCGGCGGTGCGGCGGCACGGCGGTGCGGCGGCCCGGCGGTGCGGCGGCCCGGCGGTGCGGCGGCGGCCCGGCGGTGCGACAGCGGTGCGGCGGCACGGCGCGGCGACGGCCCGGCGGCGGCGGTGCGAGCGATGTCGTGAGCGCGGGGGTTCGGCCTCGCCCGGGCGGGCGGGCCAGCCCCGGCCCCGGCCCGCCTCGCGCTGGCGGCCTTTTCCTTGCGCGGGCGGCCTCGCCGCCGCCCGGGGCTCGGCGCCGCGGGGTTCCTGGGCCGCGGCGCCGGGCTCTTTAGATCCGGTGGTCCACCACTGCGGCGCGGTGGGCCGTTACGCTTCGGGGTTGGAAAATATGGAAGGCCCCGAGCGACAGACCGGAGCGAGCCGGTCCGATGCTCGGGGCCAACCTTTTCGGCAGGCACATCGGCCACTCTCGTCGGCGGCGCCCGCCAACTTGAATGCCCGGTCACTCCCTCCAGACCCGACCCTTGCGAGCCGAACCCTTGGGACTGACCCAGAGAACTGTCAGTGGCTTTTACACCACATCAGACTCTCCGTCTGCGACTGTCGATCCTCCCGACTGCCGAACTCCTCAGACTCTCAGTTGGAGCCTTGCGACCCCTCCCTCGTGCCCTCGGCTCTTGCTGCCGTGGTGGATATGGGCATCCAACAGGCCGCGAAACCCCACGTCAAGAGGTATTTTGCAATCCCCAGGGAAGTCCCCAGACATTTCTGGTTCATCCCCAGGACCGCCCAGGTTCCCCACAAGCGCATCCCCAAGTCACCCACAGGCTGGGGCGGCGCCGGCGGCCCTCAGACGAACGTGAACTCGTCGTGGAACAGGTCGAGCACGGCCGGATCGCCGAACCGCTCGACCGGTCCCAGGGTCGGCCGCTGATAGAGGAGCATCTCCAGGTCGCTCACCGCGCCCCGCAGCGCGAGGTCGCCCTTGGCGTGGGCCCGCTCCACGGATACCCCGGCGGGGTCGAACGTCACCAGCCACTCGGCCGGCGACAGGTCCGTCCCGTGCAGGTGCAGCGTCTGGCCCTGCCGGCCGCCGCCGCCCGCGGCCCGGCTCGCCGTCCGCCCGGGGGCGTGGGCCATGAGGACGAACACCTCCTCGATCCCGTCGGCCGCCAGCGCCGGCGCCACCGGGTGCACGGCCCCGGGGCCGCCCGCCGCCAGCTGGGCGTCCACCCGGTGCACCGCCAGCTCGTGGCTGCACCGCCGGGCGACGAACCGGGCCGTGTGGTCCGTCGGGTGCCAGGTCCACGCCTCGGTCGAGGGCGGCGTCGCCCGCAGCTCCCGCACCAGCGCCAGCGCCAGCGCCTGCAGCCAGCCGACCCGGCCGCCCGGCGCCACCTCGGGCGAGTACGGCGGCTTCGGCCGCCCTGTCGCCTCGCACAGCACGTGGGCCCAGAACCCGCAGAACTGCCCCACGTGCCCGGCCAGCTCGTCCAGCGAGAACTCGGGGCACGTCGGCACCCGCTCCCCCGGCGGGCCCGCCGCCACCGCCGCCACGAGGGCCGCCAACTCACCCTCCACCGCATCGATCCGCGCCGCGTCATCCATGCCCCGGATTCTTGCCGCCCCGCAGTACCGTGACGGGATGGCCGGAGGAGAGCACGGGACCCGCGCGGTCATCGCCGCACTCCTGGCCAACCTGGGCATCGCCATCGCCAAGTTCGTCGGCTTCGTGCTCACCCGGTCGGGCTCGATGCTGGCCGAGAGCGTCCACTCGCTGGCCGACTCCGGCAACCAGATCCTGCTGCTCGTGGGCGGCCACCGCTCCCGCCGGGCGCCCACGCCCGAGCACCCCTTCGGCTACGGCCGCGAGCGCTACTTCTGGTCGTTCGTGGTGTCGCTGATCCTGTTCAGCCTGGGCGGCATGTTCGCCATCTACGAGGGCATCCTCAAGATCACCAAACCCCACGAGCTCGAGTCGGTCGGCATCGCCATCGCCATCCTGCTGGTTGCGGTCGCGCTGGAGGGGGCGTCGTTCCGCACCGCGGTCGCCGAGGCCAAGCGGATCAAGGACCCCCAGGTCGGCTGGTGGACCTTCATCCGCCGCGCCAAGGCGCCCGAGCTGCCGGTCGTGCTGTGCGAGGACGCCGGCGCCCTCCTCGGCCTGCTCATCGCCCTCGCCGCCCTGACGACGGCCGAGGTCACGGGCGACGCGGTGTGGGACGGCGTGGGCACGCTGTCGATCGGCGTGCTGCTCGTGTGCATCGCCCTCATGCTCTCGGTCGAGATGAAGGGCCTGCTCATCGGCGAGTCGGCGTCGCCGGCCGACCAGCAGAAGATCGCGGCGGCCATCGAGGTCGAGCCCAGCGTGGCCCACCTCATCCACATGCGCACCGAGCACATCGGGCCCGACGAGCTGCTGGTGGGGGCCAAGATCGAGCTGGTCGGCGGCCTGTCGATGGCCGAGGCCGCCGAGGCGGTCGACCGCATCGAGACCAGCGTCCGCCGGGCGGTGCCGACGGCCCGGGTGATCTACCTCGAACCGGACGTGCTGCGTACCACCGTGCCCAGCGACGACTCGCAGCCGGCGCACCTGGAGGGCTGACGCCGTGGCGGCCGACCCCAGGGCCCCGCTCGACCGCCTCGGCCGGGTGATCCGGGAGCGGCGCAAGCAGGCCGAGCTGTCGTTGCGCGACCTGGCGGCCCGCACCAACGTGTCCAACCCCTACCTCTCGCAGCTCGAGCGGGGGCTGCACGAGCCATCGGTACGGGTGCTGACGGCCATCGCCAAGGCCCTGAACATGTCGGCCGAGGCGCTGATGGTGCAGGCGGGGATGCTGGACGAGCCCGAGGCCGGGGACCGCCCGCCGTCGGTCCCCGAGGCCCTGGCCGCCGACCCCCTGCTCACCGATGAGCAGAAGGCGGCGCTGCTGACCGTGTACCGCAGCTACGTCGAGGAGGCGGGGAGCACCCCTCGCCGCTAGCCGGCGGCCGCGGCGGTCGGGACCCAGCGGCCGGCCGCCCGCCTGGCCGCCGTGGCGCCCGGTCAGGACTTGGTGGTCTTGCGGGCCTTGGTGGCCTTGGCGGCCGGCTTGGTGGCCTTGGTGGCCGTCGTGGCCTTGGCGGCCGGCTTGGCCGGGGCCGGCTTGGCGGCCGGGGTGGTGGGGAGGTTGCCGGCGACGGTCTTCACGAGGTCGCGCGACGCAGCGGTGACCTTGTCGGCCAGCTTGGGCAGCTCGGTGCGGGCGGCGTCGACCTGGTCCTCGAACGTCTCGCGGGCGGCCTTGAGCTGGGCCTCGAACTGGCTGCGGCCGCTGCGGACCTGGGCGTCGAACGTCTCGCGGGCGGCCTTGAGCTGGGCCTCGAGCTGCGTGCGGCCCGTGCGGACCTGCGACTCGACCTGCTCGCGGGCGGCCTTGAGCTGCGCCTCGAGCTGGCCCCGCCCGGTGCGGACCTGGGCGAGCTGCTCACGGGCGGCCTCGAACTGGATGCGGGCGGCGTCGGCGCCCTTGCGCACGTAGGCGGCGACCTTGGTCTCGGCGTCCGCCACAGCGCTGCCGACGGTGTCGGTGACGGTGGTGATGAGGGTCATGCGCTAACTATACCTAGCGTTCGCTTGGCAAACCACGTGACATCCGACAAACCCGACCGACCGGGTCGCCTTTTCGGCCCTCGCTCCTCTAGGCTCGTCCCTACCCGTACAGAGGGAGGACACAGTCATGGCGATCCGCTTGGGCGACGACGCCCCCAACTTCACCGCCGAGACCACCGAAGGCTCCATCGACTTCTACGACTGGAAGGGCGACTCCTGGGCCGTCTTGTTCTCGCACCCCAAGGACTTCACGCCGGTGTGCACCACCGAGCTGGGCCGGGTCGCCGCCCTCAAGCCGGAGTTCGACAAGCGCAACGTCAAGGTCATCGGCCTGTCGGTCGACGGCCTCTCCGACCACGAGGGCTGGACCCAGGACATCGAGGACGTGACCGGGTCACGGCTGAACTACCCGCTCATCGCCGACCCCGACCGCACGGTCGCCGACCTCTACGACATGATCCACCCCGGCGCCAGCGACACGGTCACCGTGCGCTCGGTCTTCGTGATCGGCCCCGACAACAAGGTCAAGCTCACGCTCACCTATCCCCAGGCGACCGGACGCAACTTCGACGAGCTGATCCGGGTCATCGACTCGCTCCAGCTCACCGCCAAGTACAAGGTCTCGACCCCGGCCGACTGGAAGCAGGGCGAGGATGTGATCATCATCCCGGCCGTGGGCGAGGAAGAGGCCAAGGAGCGCTTCCCCGAGGGCTGGGAGACCAAGAAGCCCTACCTGCGGCTGGTCAAGCAGCCCGGCTGACCGCCGCCCACGCCATCTGACCTGCACCGGGGGGACGCAACGCCCCCCGGTGCCGTTATCTTGCGGGCGTGCGCCGCGTACCGACCCGGGGGTCAATAGACGTCCCCGCCGTCGCCGCGGGCACCGTGCACGCCCGCAAGGTCTACGGACGCGACGCCACCGCGGTCGTCGCCCTCGACGACGTGACCGTGGGCTTCCCCGCCCGGCACTTCACCGCCATCATGGGCCCGTCGGGATCGGGGAAGTCGACGCTGATGCACTGCACCGCGGGGCTCGACACGCTCACGGCGGGATCGGCGTTCATCGACGGCGTCGACCTCGGCTCGCTGTCGGAGCGGGCGCTGACCCGGCTGCGGCGGGACCGGGTGGGGTTCGTGTTCCAGGCGTTCAACCTGGTCCCGACCCTGACGGCGCTGGAGAACATCACGCTGCCCATCGCCCTGGCCGGCCAGCAGGCCGACCAGGCGTGGCTCGACGACGTGATCGCCGCGGTCGGCCTGCGCACCCGGCTGCGCCACCGCCCGGCCGAGCTGTCGGGCGGCCAGCAGCAGCGGGTGGCCGTGGCCCGGGCGCTGGCCAGCCGCCCGGCGATCATCTTCGCCGACGAGCCCACCGGGAACCTCGACAGCCATGCCAGTGCCGAGATCCTGGACTTCATGCGCTCGGCGGTCGAGGACCTGGGCCAGTCGATCGTCATGGTCACCCACGACCCCGACGCCGCCGCCTACGCCCATCACGTCCTGTACCTCGCCGACGGCCGCATCGTGGGCTGAGCGATGGCGGCCACCCGCGCCCCGGCGAGCGCCCCCGTTCCCGACCCCGTTCCCGCCCTGCGCGTGCCCCGGCACCCGATGCTGCGGCTGTCGCTGCGCAACCTGCGGAGCCACGTGGGCCGCTACCTGCTCACCTTCCTGGCCGTGGTCATCGGGTCCGGGTTCGTGGCCGGCGTGGTCACGCTCACCGACACGATCAGCCGCACGTTCGACGACCTGTTCCAGGGGCTCAACGCCGGGACGGACGTGGCCGTGCGGGGGGAGGCCCAGTTCGACCTGGGCGCCCAGTTCGGCGGGGGCCAGGCCCGGCCCCGGATCCCCGCCTCGCTCGTCGACGAGGTGCGGGGCGTCGACGGGGTGGCGGCGGCCGAGGGCATCGTCCAGGGCTACGCGCGGCCCATCGGGCCCGACGGCCGCGCCTACGGCAACCCGCAGTTCGGCGCGCCCACGATCGGGACCAACTGGCGCACGGTCCCGGGCCTCAACCCCTTCCACCTCGTCGCGGGACGGGCGCCCCGGGGCCCCGGCGAGATCGTGCTCGACAAGCGCACCGCCGACCGCACCGGCTACCGGGTGGGCGACGCGGCGGCGTTCCAGTCCCAGGAGGGCGTGAGCCAGGCCACGCTGGTCGGCATCGCCCGGTTCGGCAGCGTCGACAGCCCGGCCGGCACCGCGGTCACACTGTTCGACGACGAGACGGCCCAGCGGGTGCTGGCCGCGCCGGGCCAGATCGACTCGGTGGCCATCCAGGTGACGCGGGGCGCCGACCCCGCCGCCGTGCGCGACCGGGTGCGGGACGCCCTGGCCGGCCGGCGGCTCGACGTCGTGACCGGCGACGTGGTCGTGGCCGAGGCGCAGGACGCCGCCCGGGAGACCTTCGGCGGGATCCGCACGTTCCTGCTGGTGTTCGCCCTGATCTCGGTGCTGGTCGGCTCGTTCGTGATCTACACCAGCTTCTCGTTCATCGTCGCCCAGCGGCAGCGGCAGATCGCCCTCCTGCGGGCGATCGGGGCGGGGCGGGGGCAGGTGCTGGCGTCGGTGGCGGGCGAGTCGTTCGTGGTCGGGCTGGTGGCCTCGCTGGTCGGCTACGGGCTCGGCGTCGTCCTGGCGTCGCTGCTGGCCGGCCTGTTCGTGCCGGGCGCCCGGGCGGTGGTGCTGCCCCGGTCGTTCGCCGCCTCGCTGGCGGTGGGGACGCTGGTCACTGTGGCGTCGGCCGCCCTGCCGGCGGCCCGGGCGGCCCGGGTGCCGCCGGTGGCGGCCATGCGGGACGTGGCCATCGACCACAGCCACCGGTCGGGGCGGCGCCTCGCGCTCGGGCTGGCGGTGGCGCTGGCGGGCGCGGTCGGGCTGGTGGCCGCCACCCGGGGGCGGACGGTGGCGGGACTGACGCCGATCAAGGTGGCGGGGGCCGGGATGGTGGCGGTGTTCCTGGCGCTGATCGTGCTGGGCCCGGTCGTCGCCCGGCCGGTGGCGCTGGCGCTGGGTCGGCTGCTGCCGGCGGTGCGGGGGATCGTCGGCCGGCTCGCCCAGCAGAACGCTGCCCGCAACCCGCGGCGGACGGCGTCGACGGCGTCGGCGCTGCTCATCGGGCTGGGGATCGTGTCGCTGTTCCTGGTGGTCAACGCCTCGCTGCGGGCGTCGCTCGACGACACCGTCGACCACCGGTTCCGGGGCGACCTGGTCGTCGACAGCGGGGGCACGCTGCTCGGCGGCGGGCTGCCCAGCGTGGTCGCCCAGGAGATCAGCCGGCTGCCCGAGGTGGCGGCGGCCAGCGGGGTGCGGTTCGGGCTGGCGCAGATCGACGGCCGGTCGGAGGCGGTCGGCGGGCTCGACCCCCGCTCCGGGTTCGACCTGTTCGACGTGCGGGTCGTGGCGGGGAGCGTCCGGGGCCTGGACGAGAACGGGATCGCCGTGTTCGCCGACCGGGCCCGGCGCGAGGGCTGGCGGGTGGGCGACACGCTGCCGGTCCGGTTCGGCGACACGGGGAGCCGGCGGTTCACGATCGCCGCGCTGCTCGACAGCCGCGACCTGACCGGGACGTTCGTCATGGGCACGGCGGCGTTCGACGCCAACCTGCCGCAGTCGGGGGACGCCCAGATCTGGATCCAGCTGGCGCCGGGCGTGTCGGTCGCGGACGGGCGGGCGGCGGTGGGGCCGCTGCTGGCGGGGTTCCCGTCGGCCGACGTCGAGGGGCTCGCCGAGTTCAAGGCCGCGGTCAAGGCCCAGTACGACGTGCTGCTGGTGCTGGTGAACGCCCTGCTCACGCTCACGATCGTGATCGCCGTCATCGGGATCGTGAACACGCTGATCCTGTCGGTGGTCGAGCGGACCCGGGAGATCGGGCTGACCCGGGCCGTCGGCGCGACCCGGGGGCAGGTGCGGGCGACGATCCGGTGGGAGGCGCTGCTCATCGCCGCCTTCGGGCTGGTGGGCGCCGTGACCGTGGGGGTGGCGTTCGGCTGGGTGCTCGTGCGGGCGCTGGCCGACGAGGGGTTCACCGTGTTCGCGCTGCCCTGGGGCCCGCTGGCGCTGTGCGCGGCGGTGACCGGGGTGCTGACGCTCGGGGCGGCGGTCGTGCCGGCCGCCTGGGCGGGGCGGCGCCGGGTGCTGGCCGCGCTGGCCGACCGGTGACCGCCAGAATGGCGGCGATGGCCCTCGACCCCGCCGCCCTGCCGGCCTCGGCGCTCGACTTCGTGACCGAGCGCCACCTGGCCACGCTGACCACCCTGCGCCCGGACGGCTCGCCCCACGTGGTGGCGGTGGGGTTCACGTGGGACCCCGACGCCGGCCTGGTGCGGATCATCACCTGGGCGAGCGCCCGCAAGGTCCGCAACCTGGCGGCGGCCGGTTCCGCCGCCCGCGCCGCCGTCAGCCAGGTGGACGGCGGCCGCTGGCTCACGTTCGAGGGCCCGGCCACGGTGACCGACGACCCGGCGCGGGTGGCCGAGGCGGTCCGCCGCTACGCGACGCGCTACCGCCAGCCGGGCGAGCGCGCCGACCGGGTCGCCATCGAGATCGCGGTCGACCGGGTCCTGGGGCGGGCGTGATGGCCGGGTACTCGGGGACGCCGCTGGCCCGCAAGCTCGGGATCAAGCCGGGGGACCGGGTGGGCTTGCTGGGGGCGCCGGACGGTTTCGCGCTGCCCGAGCCGCCGCCGGGGGTCGAGGTCCGGACCCGGGCGCAGGGCCGGTTCGCCGTGATCGTGTCGTTCCACACCCGGCGGGCCGACCTCGAGCGCCGCTTCCCGACCCTGGCCGACGCCGTCGAGGTCGACGGCGGGCTGTGGATCGCCTGGCCCAAGCGCTCGTCCGGCGTCGCCACCGACGTCACCGAGGACACCGTCCGGGAGGTCGCCCTGCCCACCGGCATGGTCGACAACAAGGTGTGCGCCATCGACGACACCTGGTCGGGCCTGCGCCTGGTGTGGCGCCGGGAGCTACGGGCCGGACGCCGCTGAGCGGCCGGGTCGGGTCACCGCCCCGTCGCCGTCCGTCGCCGCGGCCCGGGCCTCGTCGCTGCCGAGGCGCAGGATGATGCGCGGCCCGCGGTCCCAGGTCACGTAGGCCCAGAACCAGTTGAGCAGCACCGACAGCCGGTTGCGCAGGCCGGCCAGGTACAGCAGGTGCAGCCCCAGCCACGCCAGCCAGGCGATGGCGCCCCGCAGGTGGATGCCCGGCGGCAGCTCGGCCACCGCCGACTTGCGGCCGATGGTGGCCATCGTGCCCTTGTCCCGGAAGCGGAACGGCTGCGTCGGCCGCGCGTCGAGGATGCGGCCGATCTGGCGGGCCACGTGGGCGCCCGCCTGCATGGCGACCGGAGCCAGCTGGGGCAGCGGCTGGCCCCGGCGGCCGGGCGCCGCCGCCACGTCGCCGATGGCCCACACGCCCGGGTGGCCGGGCACCGACAGGTCGGGCGCCACCTCGACGCGGCCGGCGCGGGTGGTGGGCAGGTCGATGGCGCCCGGCAGCGGGTTGGCCCGCACGCCGGCGGCCCAGATCACCGTGCGGGTCGGCAGCACCTCGCCCGAGGCGAAGCGCACGTGGTCGGGCGCCACCTCGTCGACCGCCTCGCCCAGGCGGACCTCGACCTGGCGGGCCTGCAGCGTCTCCAGCGCCGCCCGCCGGGACGACGGCGAGAACGGCTCGAGCAGGGCGTCCCGGGCCTCGACCAGCACCACCCGGGCCCGGCTCACGGGGATCGTCGGGTAGTCCTGGCGGAACACGACGGCGAACAGCTCGGCCAGGGCGCCGGCCGTCTCCACCCCGGTGGGGCCGCCGCCGACGACCACGAAGGTGAGCTCGCCGTCGTCGATCAGGGACGGGTCGGCGTCGGCCGCCTCGAACCGCTCGATGACGTGGTTCCGCAGCGAGACGGCGTCGGGCAGCGTGTAGAGCGGCAGGCCGTGCTCCTGGGCGCCGCTGACGCCGAACCAGGTGGCGACGGCGCCGACCGCCAGCACCAGGTGGTCGTAGGCGATCTCTCGGCGGTCGGCGAAGCGCACGACCCGGCGGTCCCAGTCGACGGCCACCACCTCGCCCTGGCGGACGTGCAGGTTGTGCTGGCGGTGGAACAGGCCCCGCACCGGGTGGGCGACGTCGGCGTCGTTCAGGCCGGACGTGGCCACCTGGTAGAGCAGCGGCTGGAAGGTGGTGAAGTTCTGGCGGTCGATGAGGGTGACGTCGACGGGCAGCTTGTCCAGGTGCTTGGCGGCGGCCAGGCCCCCGAAGCCGGCGCCCACGATGACGACATGCGGTCGGACTCCCACGGCACCTCCCCCTGTTCTCAGGATCTTGTGATTCTTTTCACGATCACTCTACCGGCTCCCGCTGGCAGCGCGGGCACCAATACGTCGTGCGGGCGTGCTGCCCCTGGCGGCGGGACAGCACCGGGGTCCCACAACGCAAGCATCCCCGGCCGGCGCGGCGGTAGACGGCGAGCCCGGCTCCCCGTCCGGCCCCACCGGCCACCCGCGCCCGCAGCAGGCGGTGGGCGGCGGCATACAGGGCGCGCCGGGTGTCCTCGGGGACCCGGGCCGCCGGCGTGAACGGGTCGAGGCCGACGGCGAAGCACGACTCGGACTTCCAGATGTTGCCGATGCCCGAGGCGATGCGCTGGTCGAGCAGCAGGTTGCCGATCTCGTCATCGCCCTCGGCCAGGGCGGCGAACCGGGCGAGCACGGCGTCGAGGTCGACCTCGGGCTCGCACAGGTCGGGGCCGAGGCGGGCCAGCGGGGCGGGCGGTCCCGCCCGGCGGTGGTAGGTCTCCACGACCGGGGCGGCGAAGCACACTGCGCACCAACCGTCGTCGGTCTCGACCACCGCCCGGGCCAGGTGGGGCGGGCGGGACCAGCGCTCGCCGGTGCGGTAGAGGTGCCACGAGCCGGTCATGCGCAGGTGGGTGCGCAGGGTCAGGCCGCCGGCGAAGTCGATGAGCAGGTTCTTGCCCCGGGCCGTGACGGTCTCGATGGCGGTGCCGGGGGCGGGCCGGTCGCCCCGCAGGCGGGGCGCGTCCAGCCGGGCCAGCGCCTTGCCGGCCAGGGCGGGGCGCAGGCGGTCGGCGACCCGGTGGAGCGTGTCGCCCTCGGGCACGGCGGGCCGTCAGCTGGCGACCCGGCCGGCGAGGTCGGGGTCGAGGTCGTCGGGGCAGGCGAACGTGCGGCGGTAGCCCACCGGCGTCGTCCCCACCAGCCGGCGGAAGTGGACCCGCAGCGCGGTCGCCGTCCCGAAGCCGCAGCGCTGGGCGACGAGGTCGATGGCCAGGTCCGTCGTCTCGAGCAGGCGCTGGGCGTGGAGGACCCGCTGGCGCAGCAGCCACTGCATCGGGGTGGTGCCGGTGGCGGCCCGGAAGCGGCGGGCGAAGCTGCGCGGGCTGAGCAGGGCCCGGGAGGCCATGTCGTCCACGGTGAGCGGGGTGTCGAGGTGGGCCATGGCCCAGTCGAGCGTGCGGGCGATGGGGTCGTCGCTGCACACGTCGGGCACCGGGACGTCGACGAACTGGGCCTGGCCGCCGACCCGCTGGGGCGGGACGACCATGCGCCGGGCGACCTTGTTGGCGACCTCGGCGCCGTGGTCGAGTCGGACGATGTGGAGGCACAGGTCGATGCCGGCGGCCGTGCCGGCCGAGGTGAAGATGCCGTCGCCGGCGTCGACGAAGAGGACGTCGGGGTCGACGTGGATGGCCGGGTAGGCCGCGGTGAACTCGTCGGCGTACTGCCAGTGGGTGGTGGCCCGGCGGCCGTCGAGCAGGCCGGTCTGGGCGAGGAGGAAGGCGCCGGAGCACACGCTGACCAGGCGGGCGCCCCGCTCGTGGGCGGCGAGGAGGGCGTCGATGACCTCGGGCGGCGCCGGGTCGGTGCGCTCGGGCCAGACGGGAACGATGACGGTCTGGGCGTCGGCCAGGTCGGCGAGGGAGTAGGGGGTGGTGATGGCCCAGTCGCCGTCGGTCACGGGGATGCGGGGGCCGAAGGCGCCGACGACCCGGAACGTGTACCAGGGGTCGGGGGCGCTGTACTCGCCGCGGTCGAGCCCGAAGACCTCGTGGGCGACGCCCAGCTCGAAGGCGGCGACGTGGGTGCCGACCACGGCCGCCACGAGATGCCCGGGCTCACGGGAACCCGGCCGCGGGCGTTGAAGGGGGGCGGGGGATGGCATGCGCACAGTTTGGCAGGATTCTTTCGGACATGCGCAGTGCTGCCACTCGCCAGGGTGTGACGCTGAGCGGAGGATGAGGCCATGTTCAAGGTCCACTGCCCCAGGCACGGCACGAGCGTGCTGCTCGATGAAGACAGGATCGTCGGCATCGACGCCGCCGCCGGCGGCGGCCTGAGGGTCCGCTGGGTCTGCTGGTGCGGCCACCAGGGCTCCCACCACACCGGCCGCAAGTCCGCCGGCCACCTGTCGATCATCTGAGCCAGGGCGCCGACGGCGGTCGAGTGCGGCCGTGCCCCCACACTGGGTCACGAGGCCGGCCCCGCCGAACGACGCACCCGCCCCGCAGCGAGCGGCCACCGAGGGCAGTCAAGGGACGGCCGCAGGCCCGGACGCCGCACGGTGCGGCCGCGCCCTTGACGGCCCGGACGTGAGCCCCCACACCGAACCCCACACTGGGCTACGAGGCCGGCCCCACCGAACGACGCACCCGCCCCGCAGCGAGCGGCCACCGAGGGCAGTCAAGGGACGGCCCCAGGCCGAGGCCGCACGAGTGCGGCCGTGCCCTTGACGGCCCGGACGTGAGCCCCCACACCGAACCCCACACTGGGCTACGAGGCCGGCCCCGCCGGCCTCGTACTGGCCTCGTTGGGGACCCGGCCGGGCAGCGACCGCACGCCACCACCCGGCCCACCACCCGACGACGAGGCCGCCACCGCACGACGCACCCGCCCCGCAGCGAACGGCCACCGAGGCCGCACGAGTGCGGCCGTGCCCTTGACGGCCCGGACGTGAACCCCCACACCGAACCCCACACTGGGTCACGAGGCCGGCCCCGCCGGCCTCGTACCGGCCTCGTTGGGACCCGGCCGGGCAGCGACCGCACGCCACCACCCAGCGGCGAGGCACGCCGCTGCAGGGGCCTCGCCCCCGGCGGCCACGGCAACCCCCGGCGACCGGGCTACGACCGCGGGGCCCGGAGGATCAGGCCCTTGTAGCCGTCGACATAGCCGGCTTCGCGGAGGGGGTCGGCCCATGGGGTCGTGCGGGCGGGGTCGCCGTCGATCGTGTGGATCTCGTGGGTGCGGACGTGGCCGCTCTCCACTCTGGCCGCCAGGGCCGCCGGCCAGGACGGGTGGGTCTCCGCGGCGGGGAAGGTCCAGACCGAGCGGCCGCCTCGTTCGATGAACGCCACCGGGTCGCCCTCGGCCAGGACCACCAGCGCGCCCGCGGCGCGGGCGGGGCGGCCGGCCGTCGGGGGCCACGGGAGGGCGGCGCCGTACGGTTGGGCCGGGTCGGTGGCGGCGAGGACCACCGGCGGGGACGTGTGGGCCGCGCGCAGGCGGTCGACCGCGCCCGGCAAGGCGAACTGGGCTGCGCCCAGGCCCGCCACGAAGTAGCCCCGGCGGACCCGACCCTTCTCCTCCAGCGCTCGCAGGATCGGGTAGACGCCCGCGAAGCCGCCCTCGGTGCCCTCGCCCAGCGCCGCCTCGCGGGTGAGGACGCCGTAGCGCTCCACCAGTTGGGCCGCTCGGGCGTGGGCGACCTCCGTCGGGGTCGGGCGGGGGTCGAGCAGGGGCGCGACCAGGGACCAGCGCCCCGCCGCCGCCGGGGGGCCCAGCCGGGTCAGGCGGCCCACCGCCGGACGGCGGCGGCCGGACGCCTTGCGGACCTTGCCGCCGACGAAGGCCCGCAGTGGGGCCAGCGAGTCGTTGGTCACCAGCCCCGCCCACGCCAGGTCCCACAGCGCCGCCAGCACCGTGGCGTCGTCGTAGGGCAGGCCCTCGGCCTGCACCGCCGTCACCAGGTCGGCCCAGAACGACGCGCCCCGCTCGGCCAGCCGGGCCAGCAGCACGGCGTGCACCGGCCCGTCGGGCACGTCCTCCTCGGCGCCCGGCGTGCCCGGCGTGGGCACCAGCAGCCCCGCCTGGTCCCGGAACACCAGCCGCACCCGCCCGTCGTTGGCGCCGATGGCCCCCGCCCCCACCCACACCAGCTCGCCCGCGGTGGCCAGGGCGTCGAGGTCGGCGGGGCGGTACTCGGCCAGCCGGGCCGGCAGGATCTCGGACTCGACCACCGACGCCGGCAGCGGCGCGCCCTGGAGCTGGCCCAGCACGTCGACCAGCGCGTCCATGCCCCGCCGCGGCGACCCCAGCCCGTGCCACTCGGCCAGGAACCGGGCCAGGGTGGCCCCGTCGACCGGCTCGACCTCCTGGCGCAGCCGGGCCAGCGACCGGCGCCGCAGCTGGCGCAGCACGTCGACGTCGCACCACTCGCGCGCGATGCCCTCGGGCCGGAACTCGCCCTGCACCACCCGCCCGTCGCCCTCCAGCGACGACAGCGCCGCCTCGGCCCGGGCCGCCGTCACGCCGTAGCGCCCCGCCACCTGGGCGGTGGTGAACGGCCCGTGGGTGCGGGCGAACCGGCCCACCAGGTCGACCAGCGGCGCCTCGACCGGGTCGGTGAACACCGTGGG
>DATFRN010000221.1:0-11304 GCA_035263165.1 Acidimicrobiales bacterium
GCGGCGTCAGTCGAGGGTGGTGGGGGTGGGGTCGGCGGGCTTGCGCAGGCGCACCACGTAGTGGGCATAGGGCACCCACCCGCGCTCGGTCCGCTCGGCCCGCTCACACACCAGCCCCGCGTCCTCGAAGGTCGCCGCCATCTCCTCCGGCGAACGGCACACGATCGGATCCGGGCCCGCCACCACCCGGTCATGCACCCGGTTCCACCAGTACTTCCACCGCGGCCGCACATCCAGGTCCTTGATCACCACCACACCCCCCGGCACCAGACACGCCCCGATCGCCTTGGCCAACCGGCCATGGGACTCCGCCGGGAAATGGTGCAACGCATCGCACACCAACACCGCGTCATACACCGGATCCAGATCGATCTCCGTCGCGTCCCCCTCCCGCAACGTCACCCGCGGGCTGCGCGCCACCGACGACGCGATCAACGCCACCTTGGCCGCATCCAGATCGATCCCCTCGATCACCAACGCCGGGTTCACCTCGGCCAGATACCGCTCCAGCGCCCCATAACCACAGCCCAACGACAACATCCGCCCCCGCAGCCCCCCACACTCCTCACCCAACGCCCGCAACGGCGCGATCGCGAACCGCGCCCCCACGAACAACCGCGCCCCCACCGGCGCCCCCCGATAACTCGCGAACGCCCGCCCCACCGCCCCCCACCGCACCGACGACGACCACACCCGACGCCTCATGCCGGCGACGGAGCGCCCACGACGGCCGGGTCGGGGTCGGGCTCGGGGGCGGGCTCGGCGGCGCCGGCCGCGCGCCAGACCGCGGCGGCCGCCGCGGCCAGGGCGGCGACGAACAGCGCGGCGTAGAGGGCGTCGGGGCCGTAGGGCGGCGACCAGACCGGATCGGTCAGGTAGCGCAACGGGTTGGCCGGGCCTCCGTAGCCCACCGAGTAGTGGCGCACCGCATACAGGAAGGCCCAGGCCTGCAGGCCGACCAGGCCGGCCAGCAGCGGCGGTCCCCAGCGGGCGGGGGCCCGGTCGCCGGCGGCGTCGGGGCGGGCGGCGGCGGCCGCGGTGAGCACGCCCCCCATCACCAGGGGCAGGACGTAGCGGCCCTGCCACCACACGCCGGTGTCGGGGAAGTCGAGCCCCGATCCGGACAGGAGCAGGAGGACGGCGCCCACGATCAGCCCGACCGATGCCACGGCGGCCCGGCGGGGCACCCGGCGCAGCGACCAGACCAGCACGACCACGACCGCCGCGCCCCACAGCACGTGCAGGCCGACCGGCGGGATCACGTCGGTCGACCCGAACACGCCCACCATCCCCCGCATCCACCAGCCCACGCGGCCGAAGGCGTCGACCAGGCCGGCGGTGCCGGGCGAGTCGACCGGGAAGCGGACCTGGAGGTCGACCACCCAGGCGATGGTGGTGGCGGCGGCCAGGCCGCCGGCGACCAGCCACCGGCGCACGTCGCGGCGGGCCCACACCGCCCGGCGCCGCTCGGGCGTCGCCAGGTAGGCCGCCACCGCCAGCGCGATCAGGGCGAAGGCCGGCGCCATCGGCCGGGCCAGGGCCAGCGCCACCAGGGCCACGCCGGCCCGGCGCACCAGGCGGGCGTCGGCCTCGGCCGGGCCGAGCGCCAGGGCCAGGGCGGCGGCCCACAGGGCGAACGAGGCCGCCGTCTCCAGGCCGGCCGTGTTGGACGTGCCGGCCACGTAGAGCACCTCGGGCGTGACCACCACGAGCGCGGCCAGGGCCGCCAGCCGGGGCACCCGGAACCGGCGCGCGGTCATCAGGCCCGAGGTGAGCAGGGCGGCGCACGCGAGCGCACCGACCAGGCGCATGAGGTAGGCGCCGAGCTGGTCGGGGAACGCCAGCGTCGGCAGGCCGAGCACCAGCGGGTAGGCGGGCGGGTTCCGGTGCTGGTTGGTCTCGAGGTAGGCGAGCCGGCGCCCGCCGTCGAGCGAGGGGCAGTGGCGGCGGCCGGGGGGCGGCGTGGACATGCCGAGGAGGGCGTCGTAGGGGCGGCCGAGGAAGCAGTCGCCCATGCGGGCGGCACCGGCGTAGGCCTCGGGGGCGTGCACGTCGACCAGCGTGTTGTTCCAGCCGGCGACGGGGACGCCCAGCAGCTCGCCCCGGGCCACGGCGGCGGCCCGGATCGACTGGCCGACCTCGTCGTGGCCGGTCATCAGGGGCACGCCGAGCGACCACGCCGCCGCGGCCAGCGCGAGGACGGCGTACAGGCGCCACCAGCGGCGCCGCTCGCCGCCGTCGCGGCGCCCGTGTTCCCGACTTCCCTCGAGGTCGGACTCGCCCCCAGCCATCGCCCGACATCTTGCCTCATCGGTCGCCGCCGCCCCCAGCCGGCCCGCAGCGCCAACCCCCTGCGTACGGGCAGGGCCACGCTGCTCCGGATTCCCGGCGGGCCCGGCTGGAGGACCCGCCGAGCGGGGAGCCTGCATGACCTTCGTCGCCGTCCCACCGACCGACACCCCGGGCACCTCGACGGGACGCCCGCGCCGGTCGCCGCTGCCGATCGTGCTCGCCGCCCTCGTGGCCCTGGCGCTGGCGTTGGGGGCCGTCGCCGCCGTGCTGGTGGCGATCGACGCCGGCCGCGACGAGGACGCCGTCCGGGCGGCCGGCCGGGCCGCCTTCGGCTCGCGCCGCTCCGACGACCTGCTCGAGAGCCTCCAGGACGAGCGCAACATGGGCTCGGTCGCCGTGCTCGGGATGGAGGGCGCCGTCGCGCGGCCGGTGACGTCGTTCCCGCAGGCGACGGCGGCCACCGACGAGGCGCTGGCCCGCGTCCGGGCCCGGCTCGCCGACGAGGGCGGGGCGACCCGGCGGGCGTTCGCACCGATCGCGGAGGGCCTCGGCGTGAACCTCACCCGGCTGCGGGGCCAGGTCACCGGCGTCCGGGAGCGCGGCCTGCGCCAGCTCGACCGGGCCCAAGGGGTGTACGCGGGCTACAAGACCCAGATCGACCGCCTGCTGGCGGCAGACCGCTCGCTCGCGCTGGCGGTCGACGACCCGACGCTGCGGCGGGGCGCGCGGCTGCTCGAGCTGGGGAACCGCCAGGAGGAGCTGTCGGCGTCGCTGCTGCGCGAGACGGTGCTGATGGGCGTCTCGGGCGACCGCCAGGCCACCGGCACCGAGGAGATCAGGCCGACCGCCGAGGCCGTCAGCGCGTTGGAGGCGACCGGCGCCGAGATCGACGCGCTGGCCACGGGTCCCTTCGCCCCCGCGGCCAGGTCCACGGCCGAGGCGCGGGACGCGGCGCTCGGCCGGGCCAAGCAGGCCCTGCAGACCGGGACGCCGCCGATCCTCCGGGCGGTCGACCTCGGCGGCACATCCGGCCGGGCGTTCACGACGTTCCACGACGGCGTCGCCAGGGTGATGGACAGCCACGTGGCGGCCGGGGTCGGCGCGGCCCGCGACCGCAAGGCCTCCGCCACCACCGTGGCGGTCCTACTGGGGCTCGCCGCCCTGGCCGCCACCGCCGCCGCCATCGTCCTCGCTCTCACCCGCCGCCGCCCGAGCGGCTGACACCCATCGCATGGACGTCCGGCACCAGGGCCGCCACCGAGTCGAGGATCGCCTCGTCCCAGGGACGCCGGGGGCTGAGCATGGCGTGGCCGATCCCGAGGTCGGCCAATTCGGCCAGGTGGTCGAGGACGCGGTGCCGATCGTCTGCGGGGTCGACGAAGGTCGACACCGTCTTCTCGATGGCGTCGTGGTCGCGGCCGGCATCCTCGCAGTGGGACCTGAGGACGTCGAGCTTGTGCTTCAGGTCGTCGGCGTAGCCGCTGCCGGGGAGGTCGAACAGGTTGCACATGTCGCCGTAGCGGGCGACGAGCCGCAGGGTCTTCTGCTCCCCGCTGCCGGCGATCAGGATCGGTGGGTGGGGGTGTTGGAGCGAGTTGGGAGAGTTGAGCGGCCGAGGCAACTGGTAGTGCGTTCCCTCGTAGGACGTCTCGTCGCCGCGCCACATCTGCAGGGCGATCTGCAGGACCTCTTCCAGCCGCTCGAAGCGTTCGGCCAGGGACGGGAACGGAATGCCCAGCCCATAGGCCTCGAAGTTGCGGGGTGAGCGCCCGGGAGGGAGCCGGTTGAAGGGGGCGCCGGCGCCCACGCCGAAGATCACCCGGCCGCCGCTGAGCACGTCGATCGCGGTCACCGCCTTGATCAGCACGCCGGGGTGGCGGTAGGCGACGCTGGTGACCAGCGTGCCGAGCCGGATGCGCTCGGTCTCGGCGGCCAGGAAGGCCAGCACGGCGTAAGCCTCGAGGAGTGGCGCCTCGGGCGGCTGGCCCGTGATCGGGATCTGGAAGAAGTGATCCATGGTCCACAGGCTGTCGAAGCCGGCCTCGTCGGCACGTCGAGCCAATCGGGAGAGCAAGGGTCCGATGTGTGCCGATCCGATCCCTGTGGGGAAGCCGCCCATCGAGATGCCGAGTTTCATGGTGATGACGTTGGGCCGGCGGGGGTCGGGCAACCAGGACCCGTCCGACCGTGGGACTGCCAGTACCACGCAGGCGCCGCCCGCCGGGGTCAGACTGGTGCTGTGCAGGTAGGCGAGGGAATCGGCTCGTACATCAAGGCCTGGCGTCATCGGCTCCAACCGGCCGACGCCGGCCTGCCCCCCGGCACGTCCCGCCGGACCCGTGGCCTGCGCCGAGAGGAGCTGGCGTTGTTGGCCGGCATCTCGGTCGACTACCTGGTTCGCCTCGAGCAGGGCCGCTCGACCAACCCCTCGACGCAGGTGCTCGCCGCCCTGTCGCGCGCCCTGCGGCTGACGATCGAGGAGCGCGACCACCTCTACACCGTCGCCGGCCAGGCGCCGCCGAAGCGGTCCGCCATGACCAGCCACGTGCCGCCGAGCGTGCAGCGGCTGGTGGACCGCCTGGCCGATCTTCCGGTGGCCGTCTACGACCCGGCCTGGACGATCATCACCTGGAACGCCGCCTGGGCCGGGCTGATGGGGGATCCGTCGGCGGCCACCGGGTGGGACCGGAACCTGATCTGGCGGACCTTCACCGGCACGACGTCACGGGTGCGCAAGAGTGACGCGGAGGTGGACGACTTCGAGAACAACGCCGTCGCGGACCTCAGACGGGCGGTCGGCGCGTATCCCGACGACGCCCGGCTGGGCCGGCTCGTCGACGAGCTTCGACGGCGCAGCCCGCGCTTCGCCGGGCTCTGGGCGGAGCGGGGCGTCAACACCGTCGGCGCCAGCACCAAGACCATCGACCATCCCGAGGTCGGGCCGATCACACTCGACTGCGACGTGCTCACCGTGGCCGGCTCGGATCTGCGGGTCGTGGTGTACACCGCCGAACCCTCGAGCCCCGACGCCGACCGGCTGCGCCTCTGCCAGGTCATCGGGCACCAGAGGTTCGGCGCGCCGAACCTGCCGGCCTGAACCGGCGCACGCCCTCGGCGTCAGCCCTTGAGCAGGAACTCCTGGTCGTCCTCGTCCAGGAACAGGGCCACCTCGGCCGCCAGGTCGGGGTGGGCCTCGAGGCCGCCGTCGGCGTCCACGATGGCGAAGGCCACGTCCCGGGCCCGCTCGACCCAGTCGCGGTCGCGGCGGAGGGACGCCAGCTTGAGGTCGCTGCGCCCCTTCTGGCGCTCGCCCATGATCGTGCCCTCGCCCCGCAGGTCGAGGTCGACCTCCGCCAGGGCGAAGCCGTCCGTCGTCTCCACCAGGGCGCCCAGCCTGGCCTCGGCCTCGGGGCTCGTCGACCGGCTCACCAGGTAGCACCACGACCGCTCGCTGCCGCGGCCCACCCGGCCCCGCAGCTGGTGGAGCTGGGCGATCCCGAACCGGTCGGCGTCGAGGACGACCATCACCGTGGCGTTGGGGACGTCCACCCCCACCTCGATCACCGTCGTCGCCACCAGCACGTCGAGGCGCCCGGCCCGGAACTGGTGCATGGTGGCCTCCTTGTCGGCCGGGCCCAGCCGCCCGTGCAGCAGGCCCAGCCGCAGCCCGGCCAGCGGCCCCGTCTCCAGCGACGAGAAGGTCTCCTCGGCCGAGCGGGCGTCCAGCTTCTCCGACTCCTCGATCAGCGGCGTGACCACGTAGGCCTGGCGCCCGGCCGCCACCTCCCGGCGCACGGCCTCCCACACCTCCTCCTCGTCCTCGTCGCTGCGGGCCCAGGCCGTGACGATCGGCCGGCGCCCCGACGGGAGCGAGCGGATCACGGTCACGTCCAGGTCGCCGTACACGGTCATCGCCGCCGTCCGGGGGATGGGCGTGGCGGTCATGACCAGCACGTCGGGCACCGGCCCGCCACCCGCCTTGTCCCGCAGCGCCGCCCGCTGCTCGACGCCGAAGCGGTGCTGCTCGTCGATCACCACCACGCCCAGCGAGGCGAACTCGACCCCCTCCTGGATCAGTGCGTGGGTGCCGATGGCCACGTCGACCTGCCCGGCCGCCAGGTCGGCCAGGATGCGGCGCCGGTCGGCCGCCCCCACCCGGTTGGTCAGCAGCTCGACCCGCACCGGCCGGGCGCCGAACAGGGAGGTGCCGGCGTCCGGCACCTCGACGCCGTCGAGCAGCGCCCGGATCCCCGCCGCGTGCTGCTCGGCCAGCACCTCGGTCGGCGCCATGAACGCCCCCTGGTGCCCGCCCTGCACGGCGGCCAGCAGCGTCGCCACGGCGACGACCGTCTTGCCCGCCCCGACGTCGCCCTGGAGCAGCCGGTGCATCGGGTGGGGCGCGGCCAGGTCGGCGGCGATGGCGGCGATCGCCTCCCGCTGGTCGGCCGTCAGCTCGAACGGCAGCCGCGCCACGAACGCGTCGACCAGCGGCCCGTCGGTCGCCTGGGCGATGCCCCGGGTGGTGCGCTCGATGTGCCGCTTGCGCTGGACCAGGGCCAGCTGCACCCGCAGCAGCTCGTCCAGCACCAGCCGCCGGCGGGCCACCTCCTTGTGGGCCATCGAGTCGGGGGCGTGGATGCCGGCCAGCGCCTCGCCCCGGGTCACCAGGTCGAAGCGGTCGAGCACCCACTCCGGCACCGGGTCGGCCAGGCCCCGGGGCCCGGACCGGCGCAGCGCCTCGGCCACCCACTCGCCCACCTCCCAGGTGGACAGGCCGGCCTTCTCCGACTGGGGGTAGATCGGCACGATCCGCCCGGTGCGGTTGCCGCCCCGGCCCAGCAGGTCGACCACCGGGTTGGTCATCTGCTTGCGCCCGGCGTAGATCTCCAGCTTGCCGAACACCGCCGCGCTCGTCCCCGGGGTGAGCTGGCGCTCCCGCCAGCCCTGGTTGAAGAACGTGAGCCGCAGCCGCCCGCTGTCGTCGCCGACCTCGGAGGTGACCAGCACCTTGGGCGGCCGCCCCCGGGTGCGGCGGGCGGTCGTGCGCTCGACCGTCACCAGGACCAGCGCCTCCTCCCCCACCACCAGGTCGCCGATGCGGCCCTCGTTGGTGCGGTCGACGTAGCGCCGGGGGTAGTAGGTCAGCAGGTCGAGCATGGTCTCGACCCCGACCGCGGCCAGCCCCTCGGCCTTGCGCTCGCCCACCCCCTTCAGCCGCGTCACCGGCCAGGAGTCGAGCTCGGCGAGGGAGATGGGCGCGTCGGTCACGACCGGGAGCGGCCTACTCGACCCCGAACAGGTAGGGGTAGAGCGGCTGGCCGCCGTGGTGGACCTCGGGCGAGACCCCGGGCCGGTTCTCGTCGAGCCACTCGGTGATGCGCCGGGTGTCGGCGGGGGTCGCCCCTTCGCCCTCGATGACCGTGACGATCTCGTGCTCGTCGCCCACCAGCAGCTCGAGCAGGCCGCAGGCGGCGTCGCCGGCGGACGAGGCGACCGCCTTGATGCCGTCGCGGGCGATGCCCAGGTAGTCGCCCTCGGCGATCGGGCCGGCCTCGCTGGTCGAGTCGCGCACGGCCCGGGTCACCTCGCCGGCCAGCACGTTGGCCGACAGCGCGCCCATCTCCTTGGCGTTCTCGTCGGCCGGCGCCTCGGGGTCGTAGCCCATGAGCGCGGCGAAGCCCTCGGCGATGCCCCGGGTCGGCACCACGCGCACCGCCCGGGAGGTATGGGCGTCGACCTGCTCGGCCACCGGGATGATGTTCTTGTTGTTGGGCAGGATCACGACCTGGGTGGCCGGCACCAGCTCGACCGCGGCCAGCAGGTCGGCGGTGGAGGGGTTCATGGACTGGCCGCCGGCCACGATCCCCTGCACGCCCAGGCTGTAGAAGATGCGCTTGATGCCGTCGCCGGCGGCCACCGCCACCACCGCGGTGGTGACCGGCTCGCTGGCGTGGGGCGGCACCTCGACCAGGTCGCTGCCGGTCGCCTCCCGGACCCAGCGCTCCTCCTCGACCTGCTCGGCCAGGTCGGTCACCCGGATCTGCCGGGGCCGGCCCGCCTCGACCGCGGCCTCGATGGCGGCGCCGATGTCGTCGGTGTGGATGTGGCAGTTCCAGATGCCGTCGCCGCCGACCACGACGATCGAGTCGCCGATGCCGGACCACACGTCTTTGAACGACGGGATGGCCGAGTCGGGCGCCTCCAGGAAGTACATGACCTCGTAGCGCAGGTCGGACACGTCGCCGTGGCCGTGGTCGTCGGCCGTGTGCTGGACCAGCGTGGCGTCGGAGCGGACCGCCCCCTCCCCGACCCGGGGCTCGGGGACGGGCCGGCCGTCGACCACGGCCAGCAGCACGTCGACCAGCAGCAGGAAGCCGGTGCCCCCGGCGTCGACCACCCCGGCCTCGGCCAGCACCGGCAGCAGGTCGGGCGTGCGGGCCAGCGCCTCCGCCCCGGCGTCGCGGGCGGCGTCGAGCACCGCCACCAGGCTGGCGGCGCCGTCGGCGGCCACCACCCCCTCGGCCGCCTCGGCCGAGCAGCGCACGACCGTGAGGATGGTGCCCTCGACCGGGCGCATCACCGCCTGGTAGGCGGCGTCGGCCGCGGCCCGCAGCGCCCGGGCCAGCGTCGGCCCGTCGCACCCGCCGGCCTCGCCGATGACCGCCACCAGGCCCCGCAGGATCTGGGACAGGATCACGCCCGAGTTGCCCCGGGCGCCCATGAGCGAGCCGTGGCTGATCGCCTTGCACACCGCGGCCAGGTCGTCGCCCGCCGCGGCCAGGTCCTCGGCCACCGAGGCCATCGTGAGCGCCATGTTGGTGCCGGTGTCGCCGTCGGGCACCGGGTAGACGTTCAGGCGGTTGATGGGCTCCCGGTGGGCGGCCAGCGCCTCCTTGTACTCCCGGACGACGGCCGCGAGATGGGCGGCGTCCAGGTGGTCGAGCGCGGTCACGAGGGAGGATGCTATGTGACGCGTCGTCAACGGCCGCCCAGCGGCGGCGAGTTGTGGTCGCCCGACGACCGCCAGTAGAGTCTCCCGGTCCCGGAAGGCCCTGAGGGAGAGGTACGCGTCATGGCAGCGGTCTGCGAGGTGTGCGGCAAGCACCCGTCGTGGGGCATGAGTGTCAGCCACTCGCACCGGCGGACCAAGCGCCGGTGGAACCCCAACATCCAGCGTGTGCGGGCCGTCGTCGACGGCGCGCCCCGGCGGCTCTCCGTCTGCACCGGCTGCATCAAGTCCGGCAAGGTGACCAAGGTCGGCCACTGACCCCCCGCTACCGACCGTGCCGTCGGTAGCACCCTCTCCAGATGACACGGGGCGCCCCCACGGGGCGCCCTCGTCGCGTCCGGGCCCGCTTTGGGTCGATCGCTGACCGTTCCGGTACGGTGACTTTCACCCAATCGTGGACGGCGAACGAGGGAGCCAGAAGCCGGTGCAAGGCGTGATCAAGTCCTACGACCCGGGCTCCCGGGACGGGATCGTGATGCGGGACACCGACCTGGCGGAGGTCGACCTCGCTCCGGACGCGCTGGAGGGCTCGGTGTTCCGCCTGCTCCGCCAGGGGCAGCGCGTGATCTTCGATCTCGACGGCGACGGCCGGGCCACCCGTCTGCGGCTGGGGTCGGAGGTCGACATGGGGACGCCGGGGCTGGACCCCGAGCGCTTCCCGCCAGGAGAGTCCGCCTCTGCATGACAGTCCCGAAGACCAGGACACCCCGGACCGGAGGACCATGGCTGCAACCACCACCAACCAGAAGCTGAAGGACTGGGTCGAGCACTGGGCGGGCGTGTTCCAGCCAGACCGGGTCGAGTGGTGCGACGGCTCCGAGGAGGAGTGGGCGCGCCTGACCGACCTGCTGGTCGAGGGCGGGACCTTCCAGCGCCTGAACGGGGACCTGCGGCCCAACAGCTTCCTCGCCCTGTCCGACCCCGGCGACGTCGCCCGGGTCGAGGACCGGACGTTCATCTGCTCCGAGCGCGAGATCGACGCCGGCCCCACCAACAACTGGCGGGATCCGGCCGAGATGCGGGCGGAGCTGACCACCTACTTCGCCGGCGCCATGCGGGGCCGCACGCTCTACGTCGTGCCGTTCTCGATGGGGCCGCTGGGCTCGCCCATCGCCCACATCGGCGTCCAGCTCACCGACTCGCCCTACGTGGCGGTGAGCATGAAGATCATGACCCGCATGGGCCAGGGCCCCCTCGACGTGCTCGGCGCCGACGGCGAGTTCGTGCCCTGCGTCCACTCGATCGGCTACCCGCTGGTGGCCGAGGACGGCACCCGGCGCGACGACGTGCCGTGGCCGTGCGACGCCGACAACAAGTACATCGTCCACTTCCCGGAGGACCGGGAGATCTGGTCGTACGGCTCGGGCTACGGCGGCAACGCGCTGCTGGGCAAGAAGTGCTTCGCGCTGCGCATCGCCTCGACCATGGCCCGGGACGACGGGTGGATGGCCGAGCACATGCTCATCCTCGGCGTGACCCCGCCGGGCGGCGAGAAGCGCTACGTGGCCGCCGCCTTCCCGTCGGCCTGCGGCAAGACCAACATGGCCATGATGATCCCCACCCTGCCGGGGTGGAAGGTCGAGACGGTGGGCGACGACATCGCCTGGATGAAGTTCGGCGAGGACGGCCGGCTGTACGCCATCAACCCCGAGGCCGGGTTCTTCGGCGTGGCCCCGGGCACCGGCGAGGACACCAACCCCAACGCGGTGGCCACGGTCTACGGCAACTCCATCTTCACCAACGTGGCGCTGACCGACGACGGCGACGTGTGGTGGGAGGGCTTGGCCGAGCCGCCCGACCACGTCATCGACTGGAAGGGCAACGACTGGTCGCCGGGCGCCGACGCCCCCGCGGCCCATCCCAACGCCCGCTTCACCACGCCCGCGTCCCAGTGCCCGTCGATCGCGCCCGAGTGGGAGGACCCCAAGGGCGTCCCGATCTCGGCCATCCTCTTCGGCGGGCGTCGCGCCACCAACGTGCCGCTCGTGACGGAGGCGTTCGAC
>DATFRN010000222.1:0-6965 GCA_035263165.1 Acidimicrobiales bacterium
CGCGGGCGGAAGCCGCCGTCGCCCGCGGGGGCGTCGGCCGCCGGCGCCGGGGCGGGCAGCTCGACCGGCTCGCCCACCGCGGGCGCCGCGGGGGCGGGCGCGCCGTCATCGACGCGGCGGGACACGGTCGGCGCCTCGTCGCCCGCAGGGGTGGGTGCCGGAACCACCGGCATGGCCAGCGGGGCGGCCTGCGGGCCGGGCGCCCCGGGAGCGGACTCGGCCGCAGCCGGCGCCGACGCCGGCGTGGGGGACGGTGCCGGGGAGGAAGCGGGGGCGGGCGGGCCGTCGATCGAACGCTGCACGGCCGGGGCCGCCGGCGCCGTGAGGACCACGGGCAGCGCCCGCCCCGGGGCCTCGGGGGCCGGGGCCGCCAGCGGGCTGGCCGGGGCCGACCACGAGCCGGACACCACCGGGGGCGTGAACGCCGGGGTCGACCAGGTCGCGACCCCGCCGTCGCCGCCGGCGGCGGGCCCGGGGTCGTCGGCCAGCGGGGCGAGCGGCATGTCCAGCCCGCCGCCCAGCGCCGGGTCGACCCGCCGCTGCACGCCGACGCTCGCCAGCCCGTCGATCACGCCGGGCGGACCGTCGCCCGACACCAGGTGGCCCATGCCGTGGCTGAGCCGGGGCGAGTCGAGGGCGACCAGGTCCTCCTTGACCGCGCCGCCGATCTTGAACGTCGACGCGGGCGCGGTGGTGGTCGTGGTCAGCGGCGGCAGCGACGCCCAGCCGGGCGTCATCGGCGGCGCGGGACCTGGGTCAGGCCCGGGCGCGCCGGTGCCGGCGACCGCCGGCGGCGGGCCCGCAGGTGCGGGAGCCGCCGCCCGTTGGCGCCGGAACAGCCCCACGTATCACCCCTCCGCCTCGGGGTCCGCCATGCGCCGGTTGATCTTGGCGATCTCCTCCACGAAGCGCCGGCGGGTCGGGTGCTCGAGGTCGATGATGCTGTCGAGCCCCCAGCCGAAGTGGTAGGCGACGTACGCGATCTCCTCGTGGAGCCGGGTGCTCGCGTACGTCACGATCCCCCCAGGCCGCCGCCCGACAGGTCGACGGCGAAGTCGTGCTGGCAGGCCGGGCACTGGATCGAGGCCCGGGTGTGGCCCTCCTGGTTGATCCGCCGGTACAGGTCCTGGAGGAACGCCAGGTCCGAGGCGAAGAGGTGCTCGATCACCCAGTCCGTCGGCTCGACGTCGCCGAGCCGGGTGACGACCCGGGCCAGCAGCACCACCGACAGGTACTCGGGGCGCTCCTTGACCCGCCCGTCGTAGAGGGGCAGGAGCTCGTCCCGGGCCGTGGCCAGGCGCATCGTGCCCTTGCGGTGCACGACGCCGTCGGCGTCGACGTAGCCCCGGGGGAGGATGAAGTCGAACTCGGTCCGCAGCGGCGGCTCCGGCGCCGGTGCGGGGGCCGCCGGAGCGGCCTCCGGGGACGCCGCCGTGGCGACGCCCCCGGTCTCGAGCTGCTCCGGCGACGCGGCCAGAGCCGAGCCGCCGACCGCGCGCCAGCCCATCGTCAGCCCTTCTCGACCGAGATGCCGACGTGGTGCAGGGTGATCTTCTCGGTGGTGACCGAGGTGTCGGCCGCCTTGAGGGTGCCGATCTCCAGCGACGCCGGCTGGCACTCGAGCAGGTTGTACCGCATGATCGGCGACATCATCGTGTCGTAGACGATGACGGAGCCGTTGGTGCGGGGCAGCTTGCCCTCGTGGGCCTCCTTGACCCAGTCGGCGAACTGCGTGTCCTCGGTCAGCGCCCGGGTGATGGTCACGGTGCCGGCCTTGGCCCGCCCCGGGATCTTGGTGTTGACGTACTTGCCATCGGCCGTCTGCGTCTTCACCTCGATCATGTCGAGCTCCTGCTTCAGGCCGGAGATCTCCATGATCCCCTTGGCCTGGTGCTGGTCGAACTCGAAGCCGAACGACGCACCGATGATGCTGTCGAACTTGTCGATCAGGCCCACGGGCCCTTACCTCCGTTTGTTCGGTGTGGAAAGGAACTCACTCGCTGACCAGGCTCACGCCGCCCTGGAGCTGAGCGAGCTGGAAGATGACGAACTCGGCCGGCTTCACCGGCGCCACGCCGATCTGGCAGGTGATCTGCCCGAGGTCGATCGCCTCGGCCGGGTTGGTCTCGTCGTCGCACTTGACGAAGAAGGCCTCGGCCGGCGTCGACCCGAAGAGGGCGCCCTTGCGCCACTCCATGACCAGGAACGAGGCGATGGTGCGGCGCACCTTGGCCCACAGGTTCCGATCGTTGGGCTCGAACACCACCCAGTCGGTGTTGTTGAGGATCGACTTCTCCAGGTAGTTGAACAGCCGCCGCACGTTGACGTAGCGCCAGGCCGGGTCGCTCGACAGCGTCCGGGCGCCCCACACGCGCACGCCCCGCCCGGGGAACGCCCGCAGGCAGTTGATCCCCTCGGGGTTGAGCGTGTCGTGCTCGTTGCGGGTGATCGTGCACTCGAGCGAGATGGCGCCCCGCACGACCTCGTTGGCCGGGGCCTTGTGCACGCCCCGCTCGTCGTCGTTGCGGGCCCAGATGCCGGACATGTGGCCGGAGGGCGGGATGAACACGCCCTGCCCGCTCACCGGGTCGAGCACCTTGATCCGCGGCCAGTAGAGGGTGGCGAACTTGGAGTCGTAGCCCGCGCTCTCGACCCGCCACTCCTTGATCTGCTGGGGGGTGAGGTTGGGCGGCGGGTCCAGGATCGCCATGCGGTCGCCCATGAGCTCGCAGTGGCTGATCATCGCCAGCTGGACGGCCTTGAACTGCTCGGCGTCGATGGCGCCGCGGTCGTAGGCCGCCGACAGGTCGGGGACCGACACCATCGTCACGTCCTCGATCGTCTCCAGGGCACCGAGGCCGGTGCGGTCGGCGACGTCGCCGACGTACTCGTCGGGCGAGATGCGGTCGGGCAGGGCCGGCACGTTGCCGCCGGACAGGTTGATCGACCCGGCGGCCGGGCGCTCGATGCTGCCCGAGGTCGCCTCCAGGCGGATCAGCTTGGACTGGTCGCGCACGACGGTGGCGGCGTTGGCCTTGCCGCGGCGGGTGGTGACGCCCTCGAAGGTCTCCTCGAGGTTGCCGCCCCGCCGGACGATGATGTTGAACTGGTCGGCCGGCGGCTCGTCCTGCCCCTCCTGCTGCTGCGGGTGGGTGATCTCGACCGTGATGTCGTTGCCGGCCGGGCCCGGCTCGAGGGCCGTGACCGTGTAGGGCGGCTCCTTGTCCGGCTGGCCGGGGCCGAGGGCGGCCTGGGCGGCCGAGCCCGGCGCCGCGCCCTTGCGGCCCTCGGAGCCGATCCGGACGATGTAGGCGTTGCCGCCGCCGTTCATGAAGTAGCCGTACACGCTGTGGGCGAGGTACGACCCCTCGACGAACTCGCCGAAGATGTTGGTGAACTGGGTCCAGTTGCTGACGAGCGTGGGCTCGTGCAGGGGGCCGGAGGCGGCGATGCCGACGAACGCGGCGACGGCCGTTCCGACTCCCTCGATCGGCCGACTGCCCGAGTCGACCTCTTCGACATAGACCCCGGGTGACAGGTACTGAGGCATCAGGCCCCTCCAGGAGGGCTTATGGGTGGGTCACTGGTGTCGGCGCAACCTCGGACGAGGCACAGATCGACGCCTGTGAGGGTTTCGCATGATGAGGGCGCCCACCAGGGTCGGGCGGCCTCACGCGGGGGAACCGTCGGGTGCACGAAGGGGCAAACCGGCGCTCTCCGTCACTCCTGCGTCACCCCCTCGTCCTCGTTCTCGTCCTCGCCCTGGCGCTGGACGGCGACGCCCTCGTCGAGCTTGGAGACCGTCGGCTCCTCTTCCTCTCCTTCGGCGATGCCCTCGGACGCCGCCTCGGGGGCCGGTGCCGCGGCCTCGGCGCCGGGCGCCTCCTCGAGCTCCTCCTCACCGCCGGTCGCCTGGCGCTGGACGGCCGGCTCCTCGCCGGCGTCGGCGTGGCGCTGGACGGGGGCCGCGTCGGCCCCGCCCGCCGGGGTCGGCGCGTCCCCGCCCGCGCCCGAGGAGACCTTGGCGGCGACGTTCTCGGCCTCGCGCTCGAAGCGGTCGCCCGGGTCGCTGAGCTTGATCCCGCCGGCGGCGTCGGTGCCGTCGACCGGCCCCTGGCGCTGCTGGACGACGTGGGTCAGCTCGTGGGCCAGGGTGTGGCGGCCCTCGCTGGTGTCGGGCTGGTAGCGCCCCTCGCCGAAGACGACGTGGTTGCCGACGGTGTAGGCGTGCGCCTGCACGGAGCGGGCCGACGCCGCGGCCGCCCCGTCGGTGTGGACCTGGACGTCGCCGTAGTCGTGGCCGGTGGCGGCCTCCATGTCGGCCCGGACGCCGGCGTCCAGCGGGTGGCCCGACGAGTTGACCACGTCGTGGACCGGGGAGCGGTCGCCGCCGCCCTCGGCGGTGGCGGCGTCGTCGTCGGCGGCGCGGCGCTGCGCCACCAGAGCGGCGACGCCGCTGTTGCCCGCCGTGCGTTGCAGGTGGAGCAGGCCGCCCTTGCCCAGCGCGTCCGGGCGGCCCGCTTCCACCCCCCGCCCGATATCGCGGTCGGAGATCCCCGCGTGCTCGTCGTGGCGATGGGCCGCCTCGGGCCCCGCCCCCTCGGCACCGACGTCGAGGTCGTGGTCGTGCATGGGTCCATGATCCGCCCGCGGCGGACCGCCCACCAGCCCCGAGGGCGCGCCGCAAGGCGCGGCGCCGCCTGCCCCATCGGCTGCCCGATCGGGCAGGGCATGGCGGGATCCGGGTCACCCGGGAACGCGTCCGGGGATTCACCCGGGGCCGGGGGCAGGGCGCCATGGGCACGATCGTGGGCATGTTCGGCACCCGGCGGGTCCGGCGGGCTGGTGGGGCGGCGGCCGTGGCCGCGTCCCTGGTGGCCGTGGGTGTGGTGGCAGGCGCGAACCCGTCGCCGCCCCGGCGCGTGGACCTGCGCTCGGGGGCCGCCTGGGTCGTGTCGTCGGACGTGGGCCTGCTCACGCTCATCGACGGCGCGACCGCCCAGGTGGCCGCCCGGGTCGACGTGGGGCCGGGGTCGAGGACCCTGGTGGCGACCCAGGCCGGTCCGGTCGGCTATGCGGCCGACGGGGACCGGGGGACGCTGGTCCGGGTCGACCCCCGCACGTTCGAGGCCGGGGAGCCGGTGGCCGCGCTCGACCACCCCTCGGGCCACGTGATCGCCCGGGCCACCGACAGCCGGGTCTACCTGGTCGACGAGGAGCAGGGCCGGGTGGTGTCGCTCGGCGCCCACGACCCGCGCCGAGGCGCCCGCCCGGCCGAGTCGCTGGCCGAGGGGGTCGGGTCGAGCGCGGTCGACCAGCAGGGCCGGCTGTGGGTGCTGGGCGCCCGGTCGGGCGACCTGGTGTGGTTCGGCGACGGTCCCCGCCACCGGCGGGCCGCCGTGGTCCACGACCCCGCCGGCGCCGAGCTGGTGGCGGTCGACGGGGCGCCGGTCCTGGTCGACCGGTCGGCCCGCCGGGCCCGGCGGCTCGGGAGCGACGGCCGCCCCGGGCGGGGCGCGTGCATCGACATGGAGCCCGGCGACGACTCGGTGCGCTTCGGCGGCTCCCAGGACGACCCGGTGCTCTACTCGGTCTCGGGCCGCCAGCGGACGCTGCGGGTGTCCGACCTCGGCACCGGGCGCTGCGCCGACGTGGCCATCTCCGTGTTCGCCGAGCGGGCCGAGCTCGGGGCGCCGGTCGAGTCGGGCGGGCGGGTGTTCGTGCCCAACTACACGACCGGCCAGGTGGCGGTGGTCGACGTGGCCCGGCGCAAGCTGGTGGCGACCACCCGGGCGCTGGCGCGGGGGCGCTTCGACCTGTTCGAGCGGGACGGGATCGTGTTCTACAACGACCCCGACTCGAACCAGGCCGGCGTCATCCACGTGGACGGGACGTTCCAGGCGGTGGCGAAGTACAACCCGGCCGACCCGAGCGAGGGCGTCGACAACCACGGCCCCGGCCACCCCCGTCCCGTGCACCCCACGCCCGATCCGTCGGGCCCCGGCGGCGACGGCCCGTCCGGCCCCACCCCGACGACGACGGGCGGACCGCCGCCCACCGGTCCGGTGCCCACCGGCGTCCCGGACCCCGCCGGCACGACCCCCGGCGCCACCGCCGCGCCGGGGCCGACGCTGGCCGCCCCCGGCGGCCACACCTCGACGACCCCGCAGGACACCCGGCCCCGCCGTCCCGACGAGACGACGCCCACCACCCCGACGACCTCGCCGAGCCGGACGACCGCCCCCGACCCGACCCCGGCGCCCACGCCCGTGCCCACGCCGGCCCCGACGCCGGCCCCGACGCCGGCCCCGACCCCCGCTCCCACGCCCGCACCGACCCAGCCGTGCACCGGTCCGGACGACGACCGCGACGGCATCCCCGACAACTGCGGCGACACGTTCGACAGCTCGCCGCCCACGGTCAGCGACTCGGGCATCACCGCCTCGGTGTCGGGCAACTCGGCCATCGTCACCGTGTTCCTCCACGGCAACGACAACTTCAGCGGCGTCTCCGGCTTCGACGCCACGATCAGCTACACGTACAACTGCGACTTCGTCGCCGGGACCCTGAGCGACTCGCAGCACAAGCACACCGGGGGCGGCAGCCACTCCGAGCCGAGCTTCACGGTGACCTGCCCGTCCAGCCAGCCGTGGAACCTCTTCGTCACCGCCACCTACACCGCCACCAACGGCGACCTGGTGGAGAGCGCGGAGCAGACCTCGTTCCCGTTCCTGTTCTTCGCCGGCGGCGGGACCTGACGCTGAGGCTGCGCCGATCGGCGCAGCCGTGGCTCGAGCGGCCCGCTGCGAAGCAGGAAGAGCGGGAAACACAGACCACGGCGGCCGTGACGACGTGCCTGCCCGCGCACGTTCTCAGGCGTCGGTGTGCAGCCAGTCGCCGAACTCGGCCCGCACCAGCAGCCGTCCCAACTTGCGGTACTCGCGCTGGGTGGCGGCGATGAGGTC
>DATFRN010000223.1:0-7360 GCA_035263165.1 Acidimicrobiales bacterium
TTCTTCGACGAGATGGACTCGATGTTCCGCACCCGGGGGACCGGCATCAGCTCCGACGTCGAGTCGACGATCGTGCCCCAGCTGCTGGCCGAGATCGACGGCGTCGAGTCGCTGCGCAACGTCATCGTCATCGGCGCCTCCAACCGCGAGGACCTGATCGACCCCGCCATCCTCCGGCCCGGCCGGCTCGACGTGAAGATCAAGATCGAGCGGCCCAACGAGGTGGCCGCGTCCCAGATCTTCTCCCGCTACCTGACCGCCGACCTGCCCCTCAACGAGGCCGAGGTGGGCGAGCTGGGCGGGGGCGACGCCGGCAAGTGCGTCCAGGTGATGATCGAGCGCACGGTCGACGAGATGTACCGCACCGACGGCGACAACGAGTTCCTGGAGGTGACCTACCAGAACGGCGACAAGGAGGTCATGTACTTCAAGGACTTCGCGTCGGGCGCCATGATCGAGAACATCGTCCGCCGGACCAAGAAGCTGGCCATCAAGCGCCACCTGGCCGACGGCCCCAAGGGGATCAAGCTGGAGGACCTCGTCGCCTCGATCCAGCAGGAGTACAAGGAGCACGAGGACCTCCCCAACACGACCAACCCCGACGACTGGGCCAAGATCTCCGGCAAGAAGGGCGAGCGCATCGTCTACGTGCGCACCATCGTCAACCGGGACGACGGCAGCGCCGCAGGCGGCCGGGCGATCGAGCGGGTGGCCACGGGCCAGTACCTGTAAGCGCGGTGCACCATCGCCGGTCCGGGTGACTCGGGTGCGCCGGTGCGGCTGCGGGGCCTCACCGACAGCAAGGAGGGGCGGCTGGTCGTCATCGGCGTGATCGGCGGCACCCTGCTGGTGGCGGCGGCCATCCTCAACCTGACGATGGGCCGGGAGGCCGACGCCAGCGCCGACGACGTGCGGGTCTCGCTGCGCCGCGAGCTGGCCCTGGTGTCCGACGAGACCATCGCCGACTACCCCGACTCGGCGCCCACCATCGAGCGCCTGGCGGTCAAGGCGGTGGGCGACAAGCCGGCCCGGGTGCTCGGCACCGCCCGCCCCGACGGCGAGGAGATCGTGGTGGCCGTGCAGTCCGGCTGGGGCTGGCAGGTGCGCTGCGTGAAGGCCGAGCTGCGGGGCGATTCCACCGTGCTGACCTACGTGACGTCGAGGCCGTGCTGATGCGCGCCCGTCGCCAGCACCCGGGCGCCCACCGGCCCGAGCCCACAACGGTCACCCCAACCTGACCAACCTCGTGCGCACCCTGGCGGCGCGCCGAGCCGGCCGAGGACCGCTTCGTGTGCACGGTCGACCACGACCCCGCCGGCCCGACCCTGGTGCTGGACCTCGGCCTGCAGCCGCCCTTCGACGTCGCCTGCCCGGTCGAGCGGGCCTGACCAGGCCGTGGCGGACGGCCCACCTCGCGTGGTGAGGCGATCTCGTTACGTGTGCTGGTGTCGCGGGGATTCGGGGGTAACGTCCGCAGCGTGGCCCTGCGCAAGATCATCGGTGTCGAGACGGAGTTCGGCATCGTCGTGCGCGGGGCGGGGGAGTCCAACCCCATCGCCGCCTCGTCGGTCCTGATCAACGCCTACGTGCAGGAGCTGGCACGGGCGGGGGAGGGGCCCCGCAGCACGCCCAAGGTGGGCTGGGACTTCGAGGACGAGCACCCCGACATCGACGCCCGGGGCTTCACGGCCGAGGGCACGATGGCCCCCGAGGTCGAGACGCACCTGGTCAACGCCGTGCTCACCAACGGCGCCCGCTACTACGTCGACCACGCCCACCCCGAGCTGTCCACCCCCGAGTGCGCCGACCCCCGCTCGATCGTGGTGTTCGACAAGGCCGGCGAGCTGATCCTGGCCCGGTCGATGGTGGCGGCCCGGGCGCTGCTGCCCGACGGCCAGGAGATCGTCGTCCACAAGAACAACTCGGACGGCAAGGGCAACTCCTACGGGTGTCACGAGAACTACCTCATGGACCGCCAGGTGCCCTTCGGGCGCATCGTCGCCCACGTCATGCCCCACCTCATCAGCCGGCAGGTCTACACGGGCGCCGGCAAGGTGGGCACCGAGGTGGCCGGGCTCACCCACGAGGACATCCCCTTCCAGCTCACCCAGCGGGCCGACTTCTTCGAGGAGGAGGTCGGCCTCGAGACCACGCTCAAGCGGCCCATCGTCAACACGCGCGACGAGCCGCACGCCGACGCCCAGAAGTACCGGCGCCTGCACGTGATCGTGGGCGACGCCAACCTGGCCGAGGTGGCGACCCTGCTCAAGGTGGGCACCACGGCCCTGGTGCTGGCCATGATCGAGGACGAGTTCCTGCCCCGCGACCTGTCGCTGGCCACGCCGGTCGCCGCCCTGCGCAAGGTGTCCTACGACCTGTCGCTGCGCCAGCCGCTCGACCTGGCCGACGGCACCACGATGACGGCCGTCGAGATGCAGTGGGAGTATCTCGACCGGGCCAAGAAGTACGCCGAGGAGCACGGGCTCGAGTGCCTGGGGGCGCCCGAGATCGGCGCCGAGGTCCTGCGGCGCTGGGAGCAGGTGCTGGCCGGGCTGGAGACCGACCCCACCACCGTGGCCGGCCAGGTCGACTGGGTGGCCAAGCACCGGGTCATCGCCGGGTACCGCGACAAGCACGGGCTGCGCTGGGACGACCCCAAGCTGGCGGCCCTCGGCCTCCAGTACCACGACATGCGACCCGAGCGGTCCCTGGCCGCCCGGGTCGGCCTCGAGCGCATCACCACCGACGCCGAGGTCGAGCGGGCCGTCACCGAGCCGCCCACCGACACGCGGGCCTATTTCCGGGGGAAGTGCCTGCAGCGGTGGGCTCCGCAGATCGTGGCCGCGAACTGGGATTCCATGGTGTTCGACATCGGCGGCGACCCGCTGCGGCGGGTCCCGATGATGGATCCGACACGTGGAACCAAGGCGCACGTAGGTAGGTTGATGGAAGAGAGCAGCAGTAGCGCCGAGTTGTTGGACCGGCTGGGTCAGTGAGAGTGAGACACGAGGTGCAGGGGCATGGCTGAGCGAGAGCTGAAGAAGAAGTCCACCCCCGCTCGTGAGGAAGAGGTCGTCGAGGAGACGCCCGCCCCCTCCGAGCAAGGCGAGAAGATCAAGGCCGAGCTCGACGACCTCCTCGACGAGATCGACGAGGTGCTCGAGAGCAACGCCGAAGACTTCGTCAAGTCGTACGTCCAGAAGGGCGGCGAGTAGCCGACGTCCACCGAAAGGTCGCGGACGGCAGCGCCGCCGTCCGACCTGCCGGGCGCTTCCCGCGGGAGGCGCCCGTTGTCGTTTTCGCCACCGATGAGCCGGTAGCCTCCGCCTCGATGACGCTCCCGACCTTCCGAGCCGACGACGATCCCGGGCCGTCGTTCGTCGACGTGCTGGCCCGATCCGGGGGCGGCCCCCGGTGGACCGACCTCCCCGCCGGCCCCGTGCCCGACCACACCCACGGCACGACCGTCGTCGCCATCCGCTTCGCCGACGGCGTGGTCATGGCCGGCGACCGGCGGGCCACCTCCGGCAACCTGATCTCCCACCGCTCGATGGAGAAGGTGTTCGCCGCCGACCGCCACTCGGGCGTGGCCATCGCCGGCGCCGCCGGCCCGGCCATCGAGATGGTGAAGCTGTTCCAGCTCCAGCTCGAGCACTACGAGAAGGTCGAGGGGGCCGAGCTGTCGCTCGAGGGCAAGGCCAACCAGCTCGGCCAGATGGTGCGGGGCCACCTGCCCGCCGCCATGCAGGGCTTCGTGGTGGTGCCGCTGTTCGCCGGCTACGACGTCCTGCGGGGCGTGGGCCGGCTGTTCGAGTACGACGTCACCGGCGGGCGCTACGAGGAGAGCGACTTCGCCGCCACCGGCTCGGGCAGCCTGCACGCCGGCACGGTCATCAAGCTCGGCTACCGGGCCGACCTCGACCGCGACGCCACCGTCGGGCTGGCCATCAACGCGCTGTTCCAGGCGGCCGACGAGGACTCGGCCACCGGCGGCCCCGACCTGGTGCGGGGCATCTATCCGGTGGTGGCCACCATCACCGGCGCCGGCTTCGAGCGCCTGGCCGACGACGAGGTGGCGGCCGCCTTCCGGGCGCTGCTCGACCGGCTGTCCGCCCCGGCCAGCACGACCGGGTCGGGCGCCACCCCGACGATGGGCGGAGGTAGCCCGCGATGAGCATGTCGTTCTACGTGCCGGCCGAGCAGCAGATGAAGGACAAGGCCGACTTCGCGCGCAAGAACATCGCGCGGGGCAAGGCCCTGGCCACGCTGCGCTACGCGGACGGGATCCTCATCTGCGCCGAGAACACCTCGGCCACGCTGCGCAAGGTCAGCGAGATCTACGACCGCATCGCGTTCGCCGGCGCCGGCAAGTACAACGAGTACGACCGGCTGCGCATCGCCGGGGTGCGCCACGCCGACCTCAAGGGCTACTCCTTCAGCCGCGAGGACGTCGACGCCCAGAGCCTGGCCAACGCCTACGCCCAGATGATCGGCGACGTGTTCACCCACGAGATCAAGCCGATGGAGGTCGAGCTCGTGGTGGCCGAGCTGGGCCTGGAGGAGGCGCAGGACCGGCTGTTCCACATCTTCTACGACGGCACCGTGGTGGACGAGACCGACTTCACGGTGCTGGGCGGCGGCGAGGCCGACACCATCATGGAGCGGCTGACCGCCGCCTACCGGGGCGACATGTCGCTGCCCCAGGCGCTGAGCGCAGCGGTGGCCGCCCTGGCCGGGCCCGACCGCACGCTGGCCGCCGCCGAGCTCGAGGTCGCCGTGCTGGCCCGGGGCGCCGGGCGCCGGGCGTTCCGGCGCCTGACCGACGAGGAGGTCGACGGCGCGCTGGCCGGCGCGGAGGTGGCGGTCGAGCCCGAGGCCCCGCCGGCGCCGTCCGCCGACGAGGTGGCGACGCCCACCGAGACGAGCGCCACCGGGGACGAGACGCCGCCCGCCGAGCCGGCCGGCGACGCCGACGCGGACGAGACCACCGAGGAGGGCTGAGCCCGCTCAGTGGGCGCCGGCCAGGGCCAGCAGGCGGCCGAGGATCAGCGCCGCCGCCACCAGTCCGGCCACCAGCACGACCCAGCGGGCCCGCGATCCCGGCGCCGCCTCGGCCGCCGGGACGTCGGCCTCGGCCGGCAGCTCGACGTCCTCGGGCTCGACCAGCAGTTCGCGGGCCAGGTCGAGGTCGTCCTCGGCCACCAGGACCTCGACCGGCCCGAGCGGGTAGGGGCCGTCGACATTTCCCCGGAGCTCCCAGACGATGCCCTCGGAGCCCAGGTGGGCGGCGAGGATCCGGGCGGCGACGGAGTTGGCGACTGTCGTCAGCGGCACCATCGGCCCGATCGGCACCCCACGACCGTACCGCGCGGGGCCGCCATCGCAGGTCAGCGACCACGTCACCGGGGGTCGGCCCACCACTGGGGAGACGGCGATAGCGTGCGGGCGTGGAGCGACGCATCTTCGGGCTCGAGAACGAGTACGGCGTCACCTGCACACTGCGTGGCCAGCGGCGGCTGAGCCCCGACGAGGTCGCCCGCTACCTCTTCCGCCGGGTGGTGTCGTGGGGCCGCTCCAGCAACGTCTTCCTCGCCAACGGCGCCCGCCTCTACCTCGACGTCGGCAGCCACCCCGAGTACGCCACCCCCGAGTGCGACTCGATCCTCGACCTGGTGACCCACGACAAGGCCGGCGAGCGCATCCTCGAGCAGCTGCTGGTGTCGGCCGAGGCCCGCCTGCGCGAGGAGGGCATCCGGGGCGTCATCTACCTGTTCAAGAACAACACCGACTCGGCCGGCAACTCCTACGGCTGCCACGAGAACTACCTCACCTCCCGGCGCGACGACTTCAGCCACTACGCCGAGGTGCTCATCCCGTTCTTCGTGTCCCGCCAGATCTACGCCGGGGCCGGCAAGGTCCTCCAGACGGCCCGGGGCGCCATGTACTGCATCGCCCAGCGGGCCGAGCACATCTGGGAGGGCGTGTCCTCGGCCACCACGCGCAGCCGGCCGATCATCAACACCCGCGACGAGCCCCACGCCGACGCCGAGCGCTACCGGCGCCTGCACGTCATCGTGGGCGACTCCAACATGAGCGAGTACGCCACCTTCCTCAAGGTGGGGGCCACGTCGATCCTCCTGCGCATGCTGGAGGACCCGTCGTTCGTGCTGCGGGACATGACGCTGGAGAACCCCATCCGGGCCATCCGCGAGATCAGCCACGACCTCACCGGCAAGCGGACCGTGCGCCTGGCCAACGGCCGGGAGGCGTCGGCGCTCGACATCCAGGGCGAGTACCTCGAGCGGGCCAAGCGCTACGCCGAGACCCGGGGCCTGTCGCCGCTGGAGGAGAAGGCGCTGGGCATGTGGGAGTACTGCCTGGACGGGCTGGCGTCCGACCCGTTCAAGCTCGACCGCGAGTGCGACTGGGTCATCAAGCACAACCTCATCGAGGCCTACTGCGCCAAGCACGACCTGCCGCTCAGCCACCCCAAGGTGGCGCTGATCGACCTCCAGTACCACGACGTCAACCGCGAGCGGGGGCTGTTCTACCGGCTCCAGCAGCACGACCGGGTCGAGCGGGTGACCACCGACGAGGCCATCGACGAGGCGGTCGAGACCCCGCCCCAGACCACCCGGGCCCGCCTGCGGGGCGAGTTCATCCGCCGTGCCAAGGAACGCAAGCGCGACTACACGGTCGACTGGGTCCACCTGAAGCTCAACGACCAGGCCCAGCGCACGGTCCTGTGCAAGGACCCGTTCAAGTCCCGCGACGAGCGGGTCGAGCGCTTGATCGCCAGTCTCTGAGCGGGCACTAGGTTCGGGGGCCGCCATGCCCCGCTTCGTCACCGCCACCGTCACCGAGGTCCTGTCCGAGCGCGCCGGCCTGCAGCGGGTCGCCACCGACGGCGGGCGGGCCTACGTGCTGACCGAGCTGCTCGGTCCCGTGGCCGCCGGCGACCGGGTGGTGCTCAACACCACCGCCGTCGACCTCGGGCTCGGCACCGGCGGCTGGCACGTCGTGCACTGGAACCTGGCCCGGGACGGCTGGGACCACCCCGGCCCGGGCCACGTGATGAAGCTGCGCTACACCAGCCTCCAGCTCGACGCCGGCGCCGCCGAGGAGGACCACCCCGACCTGCCCGCCAGCGTGCCCGGCGTGCCGGTGGTGGCCTGCTCGCTGCACAGCCAGGTGGGCGTCGTCGCCGCCCTGGTGCGCCACCTGCGGCCCGAGTGCCGGCTGGCCTACGTCATGACCGACGGCGCCGCCCTGCCGCTGGCGCTGTCCGACCTCCACCACGCCCTGCGCGAGCGGGGCATCGTCGACGTGACCGTCACCGCCGGCCACGCCTTCGGCGGCG
>DATFRN010000224.1:0-12747 GCA_035263165.1 Acidimicrobiales bacterium
TGGCGACGCCGATCACCACCGCCACCCCGATGCCGAGCATGGTGCTGAGCAGGACCAGGCCGATGCCGGCCTTCAGCCGCGACCGCAGCGGCACCCGCAGCGGCACGACGACGCCCTCGCGGGTCCGCGTGCCGGTCGGCAACGTCGGCGCCGCCGGCACGACCGTGACCACCGGGACCGCCGCCGCCCGGGGGCGGGTGGCCCCGTCCCGCCCGGGTCCCCGCCGCCGGGCCGGCGTGGTGGTGCGGGGCGCGGCCCGCACACCGACGGCCGCGGCCCCGTCGCCGCCGGAGGGCGGGACGGCGACCGGCGGCACGGCGGCCGGGGGCGCCACCTGTTCGTCTGACTCGTCGGGGTCGAGCCCGTCGAGCGCCTGGGGCCGCGGCTGGAGCCGCCGCCCGGCCGACGCCGCGCTCCCGGCGACCCACTGGGCGTCGGCGCGTGCCCGCCGGCGGCCCCTCCGGGCAGCCGACCCGGCCCCGCGGCCCACGGCCCGCCCGGCCCGGGCGATCGCGGCCCCGGTGGCGACCGCGGCCGCCGCCACGGCGAGCCCGAACGCCCGCCCGGTCCGCCGCACGAAGTCCCACGACGCCCGCGCCCCGCGCTCGGTGGCCACGGCCGCGGCGGCAGCGCCCCGGCGGGTGGCGTCCCATCCCCGGCGGGTGGCGTCCCAGGCGGCGCTGCTCCGGCGCTGGGTGGCGTCCCACGCCCGCCCGGCCTCCTGACGGGCCCCGTCCCGGGCCGACCGGGCCACCCCGGGCGCCGCGGCCCGAGCCGACTGCGCGCCCTCCCGGGTGGCCTCCCAGGCGTCGTACGCGCCCTTCCGACCGGCGGCCCAACCCCGGCGGGACCCGCTCCGCGTGGCGGCCCAGCCCCGGCGGGACCCGTTGCGGGTGGCGGCCCAGCCCTTCGTGGTTCCGCTCCGGGTGGCGGCCCAACCCCGGCGGGACCCGCTCCCGGTGGCGGCCCACGCGGCGCCGCCCTGCCGGCGGGTGGTCGCCCAGGCCGCGGCGGCCCACGCCCCGGCCCCTGCCGGGGGGCCATCCTCCCGCGGCGGCGCCGCGGCGGCGCCCGGGGTTGCGTGGTCGCCGGGCTCGGACCGGCGGGCCCAGCGGGCGGCGACGGCGTTCCAGGCGCGGGCGGCCGGGCTCGGCTCCGCAGCGTCGTGGGGCGCCTCGGTGGGGTGTTTGGCGTCGCCCGTGGCAGGCTGGTCGGGCCGCGTCGTACGTGCCTCGGCCGCAACGGCCCACGCGCAGGCGACCATCAGGATCACGAGCAGCAAGATCGGGAACACGCCGGCACGGATGGTAATGCCCACTGAACCAGAAGCCCACGGGGCCGGACCGGGCCCCGCCGCCTCGTCCGAGCGCCCCGCTGCCCCCACGGACGCCGCCGCGCCCCCGCCCGCCGACACGTTGACCGAGGCCGCCGGGGGTGCCGGCGGCAACGGCGAGCAGGCCCCCGGGCCCGTGCCCAAGCGGCGGCGCCGGGGCCGCATCGTCGCCTGGATCGTCGCCCTCCTGGCCGCCGCCTTCCTGGTCGGGGCGGCCGTCGTCCCGCTGCCCTACTACCTGTTCAAGCCCGGCTCCGTCCGCGCCGTCGAGCCGCTCATCAGCGTCAAGGGCACCCACACCTACCCGTCCAAGGGCACCATCGGCTACACCACCGTGTCCCTCCGCCAGGCCACGCTGCTCGGCCTGGTCCAGGGCTGGATCGACGACGACATCGACGTCATCGGCCGGGACGAGGTGCTCCAGGGCCGCAACGTCCGGCAGAACCAGCAGCTCAACCTGCAGATGATGACCAACTCCAAGCAGGTCGCCGCCCAGGTGGCACTGGAGAAGCTGGGCTACGACGTCCACGTCACCGTCGGCCAGCTGATCGACCAGGTGCTGCCCGACTCGCCCGCCGACGGGGTCCTCCAGCCCGGCGACACGATCGTGGCGGTCGACGGCCACCGGTTCGACGAGGCCGAGGACCTCACCCGCCTGGTCTCGGCCCGCAAGCCGGGCGACAAGGTCACGGTCACCGTCCGCCCCCAGGGCAGCCAGGCCGAGCGCCGCCACGAGCTGACGCTCGAACCGTCGCCCGACGACCCGACCAAGGGCGTCATGGGCGTGCGCATCGTCCCGGTGGCCATCGACTACGACTTCCCCTTCGACATCGCCATCGACACGGGCAACGTCGGCGGCCCGTCGGCCGGCCTCGCCTTCACGCTGGGCATCATCGACGCCCTGACCCCCGGCGACCTCACCGGCGGCAAGGACGTGGCCATCACCGGCACGATGTCCCCCGACGGCACGGTCGGCCCGGTGGGCGGCTCCGGCCAGAAGGCGGCGGCGGTCCGGAACAAGGGCATCAAGCTCTTCATCGTCCCCCGGTCGGACTACAAGGACGCCCGCGCCCGCGCCGGCAAGAGCCTCAAGGTGGTCCCCGTCGACAACCTCGACGACGCCCTGAAGGTGCTCGCCGACAACGGCGGCAACGCCGACGACCTCCCCCAGATCGGCAAGCAGGAGGCCAAAGCCGCGGCATGACGCGGGGTCTCCGGGCCGGTTTCGGGGCCATTTGACCACCCAGAGAGGTCAATTCTTCGACCCTCAGCGCGAGGCGGTCTCGAGTCCTAGCATCGGGCCGATGTCGCCCGAGCCTCCCCTCGACGCCACGGGCATCGCCCGCCGGCACTTCTCCACCGCCCGGAGGGGCTACGACCCCGACGAGGTCCGCGCCTTCCTCCACGACCTGGCCGACATGGTCGGCCGCCTGCAACGGGCCGAGGCCCACGAGCGGGAACGAGCCGAGCGGGCGGAGAACAGAGCCGAGCTCGCCGAGCAGCTCGACCAGCACCGGTTGGTCGAGCTGCTGGGCGAGGAGACCGCTCGGGTCCTCGACGCCGCCCGCCAGGCCGGCGGCGACATCCGGACCAAGGCGGAGGAGTCGGCGTCCCGCATGGTCCGGGAGGCCCAGGTCGAGTCGCGCGCCGTGATCGACCAGGCCGAGGCCGACGCCGCCACCCGCCGCCAGGGGATCCTGGCCGAGGCCGACGAGCTGCGGCGGGAGGCCGAGACCGAGGTCGAGCTGCGCCGGACCGAGGGCCGCAAGCTGGTCGACGCCATGCGCCGGGAGGCCGAGCGCGAGCGCGACCTCATGCTGGCCGAGGGCGAGCGGGCCCGGTCGGAGGCCGAGGCGGCCGGCGAGCTGATCCGGGCCTCGGCCCGCGACCAGGGCCGGCGGCTGGTGGGCGAGGCCCAGGCCGTGCGCGAGCGCATGCTGGCCGACCTGGCCCGGCGCCGCCGCACCGCCCGCGAGCAGCTCGAGCGGCTCAACGGCGCCCGCGAGCGGTTGCTGGCCGCCTACGAGGTGGTCAAGCGCACGGTCGACGAGGCCACCGTCGAGCTCACCGTCGCCCTGCCCGAGGCCCGGATGGCCAGCGAGGCGGCCATGCGCCGGGTGGCCGAGGAGCCCGAGGACACCGTCGAGGTGCTCGAGGCCGAGCTGTCGGTCGCCCGCATGACCGGCATGGTCGACGACGTGGCCAACACCGTCATCTCCGACGAGGAGTTCGACGAGATGCTGCGCGAGCTGGGGGAGGAGGCCGACGAGTCGGCCGAGCCCGCCGCCGTGGCGCCGGAGGAGGAGTCGCCCCCGGCCCCGGCCGAGGCGCCCCCGGTGGCCGAGGCCCCACGGGTGGCAGACGCCCCGCCGGTGGCCGAGCCCGAGCCCGCCGTCGATCCCGTGCCCGAGCCCGTGCCCCCCGTGGCGGCGGGCCCGGAGGAGGACGGCGACGGCGAGCCGGCGCCCCGGGTCGAGGAGCTGTTCGCCCGCATCCGGGCCCAGCGGCCCGAGCCCGACGCCGAGGACGAGCCCACGCCGGGCGTCGTCGCCGTGGCCGTCGCCGGCGAGGGCGAGGCGCAGGACGCGGCCGGCGAGGAGGAGGGCGACGAGGCCGAGGCCGAGGCCGAGCCGGTCAGCCCCGAGGCCCAGGCCCTGCTCGACCGGGACGCCGCCCTGGCCCCCATCGAGCGGGAGATGGGCCGGCGGCTCAAGCGGGTCCTGGCCGACGAGCAGAACGAGGTGCTCGACCTGCTGCGCCGGGGTCGCTCGGTCACCTTCGCCGACGTCGTCCCCGAGGCCGACGAGCACGCCGACCGCTTCGCCATCGCCGCCAGCGGCGACCTCGACACCGCCGCCGACCAGGGCGCGGCCGCGGTCGGCGGCCTGATCGCCGAGACGTGCGACGAGCTGGCCGGCCAGCTGGGCCGCACGCTGGTCGAGCCGCTGCGGACCCGCATCGAGCGGTCCTTCGACGACGCCGACGGCGACCTCGAGGAGGTGAGCGAGCGCCTGCGGGCCCTCTACCGGGAGTGGAAGGGCCAGCACATCGGCGCCGCCGTCCGCCACTACGCCTCGGCGGCCTACGCCTGGGGCGCCTACACGGCCGCCCCCGCCGACGCCGGGCTGCGCTGGCTGGTCGACCGCACCGGCGAGCCCTGCCCCGACGCCGACGACAACGCCCTGGCCGGCGAGGTGACCAAGGGCGAGCCGTTCCCCACGGGCGACCGCTGCTCCCCGGCCCATCCCGGGTGCCGCTGCCTGGTCGTCCCGGCCACCCTGGTGAAGGAGCCCTGACGAAGCTGGGGCCCCGCGTCATGGTCCTCTCAGGACCGGTCGATAGGCTCCCCGCCAATGCGAGCCCCTGACGACCTGCCGCGCCGCACCCGGCGCAGCTCCAAGACCAACCGGGGCCGCACGATCCTGATCATCGGCGTCATCGCCGTGTTCGTCCTGCTCACGTCGCTGCGGGGCATCGCCGGCTTCTACACCGACTTCCTCTGGTACGACTCGCTGGGGCAGGGCCGCGTGTGGCGGGGCGTGTTGGGCGCCAAGGTCGTCCTCGCCCTCATCTTCATCGCGCTGTTCTTCGTCCTGTGCTGGGTCAACCTGCTGATCGCCGACCGCATCGCGCCGCCGTTCCGCATGGCCGGGCCCGAGGACGAGCTGCTCGAGCGCTACCACGACCTGGTGGCCGAGCGGACGGGATGGGTGCGGGGCATCGTCGCCGGCCTGCTGGCCCTCATCGCCGGGTCGGGGGTGTCGGCCGAGTGGAACTCGTGGCTGCTGTTCACCCACGGCGGCAGCTTCGGCGTCAAGGACGACCAGTTCGGGCGGGACGTGGGCTTCTACGTCTTCAAGCTGCCCTTCCTGTCGTTCGTGGTCGACTGGCTGTTCGCCTCGCTGCTGATCATCCTCATCGTGGTCACGGTCGCCCACTACCTCAACGGCGGCATCCGGGTGCAGCCGCCCTCGCCCCGGGTGACGCCCCAGGTCAAGGCCCACCTGTCGGTGCTGCTGGCGGCGCTGGCGGTCATCAAGGCGGCCGACTACTGGCTGCAGCGCTTCGAGCTGACCACGTCGACCCGGGGCACGGTCGAGGGGGCGAGCTACACCGACATCAAGGCCCAGCTGCCCGCGCTCAACCTGCTGGTGCTGATCTCGCTGGCCGCCGCGGTGCTGTTCGTGGCCAACATCTTCCGCCGGGGCTGGACCCTGCCGGTGCTGGCGGTCGGCCTGTGGATGTTCGTGGCCATCGTCGTCGGCGGCATCTACCCGCAGTACGTGCAGCGGTTCAAGGTCCAGCCCAACGAGTCGGCCAAGGAGCGGCCGTACATCGAGCGCAACATCGACGCCACCCGGGACGCGCTCGGGCTCAGACAGGTGAAGACCGAGCGGTTCAACCCGACCAGCAACCCGGGCGACGTGAGCCTGGCCGGCGCCGCGCCGACGATCCGCAACATCCGCCTGTGGGACCCCGCCCCCAACCTGTCGGGCCAGACGTTCGAGCAGCTCCAGCGCATCCGGGACTACTACGGCATCGACGACATCGACGTCGACCGCTACGAGATCGACGGCCAGGCGACGCAGGTGAACATCGGGGCCCGCACGCTCAACACCGACGGCATCCCCGGCGACTCGTGGGAGAACCAGCACCTGGCCTACACCCACGGCTACGGCGCGGTGCTGGCGCCGTCCAACGCCTCGCAGGGCAACGAGCCCGAGTTCATGATCGGCGACATCCCGCCCAAGGTCGACCCTCGCCTCGCCGCCGGCAAGCTCACCAAGCCAGGCGTGTACTTCGGCGAGAACCTGCCCGGGTACATCGTCGTCGACACCAACCGCCGGGAGATCGACTACCAGAAGAGCGACAGCAGCACGAAGTTCACCACCTACAGCGGCAAGGACGGCGTGAAGGCCAACTCGCTGGTGCGGCGGGCGGCGTTCGCCCTGCGCTTCGGCGACCTCAACCCGCTGATCTCCGACTTCATGAACGACAAGTCGCGGGTGGTCTACGTGCGCAACGTGGTCGACCGGGTGCACGCCCTGGCGCCGTTCCTCGAGCACGACGCCGACCCCTACCCGGTGGTGCTCAACGGGCGCATCGTCTGGGTGCTCGACCTCTACACGACGACGTCGCGCTACCCGTACGCGCAGGAGGGCGACACCGACCAGCTGCCCCAGGCCAGCGGGCTGCGGCACGACTTCAACTACGTGCGCAACTCGGTGAAGGCCACCGTCGACGCCTACGACGGCACGGTCAAGCTCTACAAGGTCGACGACGACGACCCGATCATCGACGCCTACGACAAGGCGTTCCCGGGGCTGTTCACCGACGGGTCGAAGATGCCCGACGACCTGCGGGCGCACCTGCGCTACCCCGAGGACCTGTTCCGGGTGCAGACCGCCGCCTACGGCCGCTACCACATCGTCGACCCCGACAACTTCTTCACCCAGGAGGACGCCTGGCGGGTGGCCCGCGACCCGGGCACCGCCGGCGCCGAGCCGTCGACCCCGGTGACCGACACCGCCGGCCAGGCCACGGGCGAGGAGCGGGCGCCGCGGATCGCCCCCTACTACCAGCTGCTGCAGCTGCCCAACGCCGAGAACCGGGGCGGCCTACCGCCCACGCCCGAGATGGTGCTGATGCGGCCGTTCGTGCCCGAGAGCAACAACGACCGGCGCCAGCAGCTCACCGCGTTCATGGCCGCGCGCATGGAGCCGGGCCACTACGGCGAGCTGGTCGTCTACCAGATGCCGAGCGCCCACCTTCCCGACGGGCCGGGCCTGGTGGCGGCGTCGATCTCGGCCGACACGACGTTCTCCCAGCTGCAGAACCTGCTGGGCAGCGGCGGGTCCGAGGTGCGGCTCGGCAACCTCCTGCTGGTCCCGATCGACAACGCGCTGGTCTACGTCCAGCCGATGTACGTGGTGAGCCAGGACCAGAACCGCCAGCTGCCGCGGCTGGAGAAGGTGGTCGCGGTGTTCGGCGACCAGGTGGCGGTGGGCGACACCCTGCGGGATGCGCTGGCCGACCTGTTCCCCGGCGAGCAGGTGGCGACCCAGGAGCACCCGCGGTCGGGCTCGGGCACCACCTCCGGGTCGGGCCAGGGCCAGGGCCAGGGGAACGGCAACGGGAACGGGAGCGCCCAGGGTACGGCCGCCCAGCAGGCCGCCCGGCTGCTGCAGCAGGCGCAGGCGCTGTTCGACGACGCCGACGCCGACCTCAAGCAGAACGGCGACCTGGGGGCGTACCAGGAGAAGATCCGCCAGGCCCGGGACAAGCTCGACCAGGCCAACGCCATCCTCGCCGACGCCGGCGCCGGGCGGTCGACCACCACGACGACCAAACCGCGCTCGACGACGACGACCAAACCCAGCGAACCGGCCTAGCAGGGACGAAGCCGGGTTGGCGCGCCCGCCGGGCGGCGCTATCGTGTCTCTTCCACCGACGCGGGGTGGAGCAGTCTGGTAGCTCGTCGGGCTCATAACCCGAAGGTCGGAGGTTCAAATCCTCCCCCCGCCACCAAGCGACACGCAGGTCAGGCCCGGTCCCCGCGACCGGGCCGCTTGCTGTTCCGGGGCCCTGCGTGGCGGCGAGAGGCTCAGGCGATCTCGGCCAGCTTGGCGTTGGCCCGGCGGGTCACCTCGGCGAGCGTGCGCCTTGTCGCCTCCAGATCTTCCCGGGGCAGGTCGCCGTACAGCTCGACGGTGAGCTGGGAGACGCCGTCGCGGATCGGTCGGAACACGCTCTCGGCGGCCGCGGTCGGTGCCAGCCGGTCGCCCTCGGGCGCGAGCATGCCGCTGCCGAGCATGCGGTCGACGGTGGCTCGGGCCTCGCTCTCGGGCTCATTGAGCCCGTCGGCCTGCCGGCCGACGAGGTCGTCCGCCGCCAGCGGGCCGGCGGTGTCGAGGGTCAGCAACACGACCCAGTCGGAGAAGGGAAGGCCCGCGGCGTCGAGCTTGCGGCCGAGGAGGGCACCGATGGCCCGTTGGGCCTGGCCGATGTCCCGGCCGGTGAGCGCAGGAGCGGGGTCGGGGGTGGGGTTGGTCATGGGTCGCCTCCTGTTGGGGGTGCAGTGCGGAGCAACGTGCGCAGGGCATCGCCGAGCGCGCCGAGCCGGGCGGAACCGGGGCCACCGAGCGTGGCCGTGAGCTCGCGGTCGAGCGCCCGCACGATCGGGATCGCCCGGTCGGCTGTGTCCTTGCCTCGTTCGGTCAGCGTGATCTGGACGGCTCGCGCATCACCGGGGTCGGGAGCACGCTCGACCAGGCCGTCGCGCTCGAGCGCCCGGACCAGCTTGGAGACGTAGATCGGCCCCAGCCCCGTCCACGTGGCGAGCCGCCGCTGGCTGGGCTTCTCGCCCCGGGCTGCGAGACCCCGGATCGACGCGAGCGCGACGTACTGCGCATGGGTCAGGCCCAACGGGGCGACCGCCCGGTCGACGGCCGATCGCCAGCGCATCGCCAGGTGCCAGACCAGCGCCCCTGTCGTCGGCATGCCCGGCTCGTCCATACCGATAGCATACATGGATACTGTTTACATGTTAAGTATTTAGCTGCCGCGGCGGCAGCACGAACCGTGTAGCAACGTGTCCCGTGGGAGGAGGCGGCGGAGCCTGGGCCGACCGGTTGGCCGAGCTGCTGGACGCCGGCGACGGGCCGGCCGCTCGGCGGCTCGCCCGGGCGGTCCCGGAGGCGCGCGACGAGCGCGACCGTGGCCTCGGACTGCTGGCACAGCGGTCGGCCGCCGGTTCGCCGCTCGCGTTCGAGCTGCTGGCCGAGCTGGTCGACGAGCTGGGCCTGGCCCGGGCGGGCGTGCGCCAGGTGCTGGTGGACGAGGCCGCGGTCGACGATGTCACCCAGGACACGCTGGTGTCGATGGCGACCTCGATCCGGTCGTTCACCGGCGAGGCCGGCTTCGTCACCTGGCTCTTCACCATCGCCCACCGCCGAGCCGTCGACCACCTCCGCCGGCAGCGGGCCACGTCGCCGCTGGCGGACGACGACATAGGCGAGGCCCTGCGGATCAGCTCGCTCATCGCGACCCGCGAGGCCGTCCAGCAGCTGGTTCGCCGGCTGCCCGGCCGCTACCGCCGGGCGGTCGAGCTCCGCGACATCGAAGGGCTGAGCTACGCCGATGCCGCCGCCCGCCTCGGCCTCAACGTGAACACCACGAAGGCCCACGTCGCGCGGGGTCGGGCCCAGCTCGCGGCCCTGATCGACATCGCCCCGCCCTGATCTTTCCGAATTTTTGCAACCAACGCCGGACACGTCCCGAAGGACGGGGCATGTTCGATCCACGACAGCTGGCGCTCGCAGCGCTCCCGCTCGTGTTCCTGGCCGCCTGCAGCGGGGACGCCGGCCACGGCGGCGGAGATGAGGCGACCGATCCGAAGCCCTACATCCATGCCGCGGTCGCATCCATGACCGCCGACAAGGACCTGCCCTTCGACGAGGCCACGGCGACCTGCGTCTCCACCGCACTCGTCGACGTCGTCGGGGCCGACGCCCTCGCCCGGGCCAAGGTGACGCCGGAGGAGTTCGCCAACGCCGAGAGCTACGACGTCCTCGCCGTCGACGTGGCGGACGACGCCCGCGCCAAGCTGGGCAAGGGGCTCGAGGCCTGTGACACGACGAAGGCGTTCGGCTCGATGTTCGTGCGCGAGCTCGGGATCCACTCGACCCCCGAGGACGAGGCCTGCATCGCGGGGCACCTCGACCGGCGCGCGCTGAACGACGCGCTGGCGGACGGGTGGCTCGGGTCGGGCGACGCGTCCGGCAAGGCCCTCGAGGACGCCATCGAGACGGCACTGCTCGACGCGGTCATCGGGTGCCCGCGGGTGGTCACCGCAACGTTCCTCTCCGGCGCGCCCGGCACGCCGACCCCGGAGACCGAGGCGTGCGTGTCGGCGGTCGTGTCGGCCAACCCCGATCGGGTCCGGAAGGCGTTCGGGGGCGACGGCGCGGCGGCCGACGCGCTCGGCACCGAGATCGGGACCAGGTGCGCCGCCACGCTCGGCGCCTAGCGCCGACCGCCGGGACGCTGCCGCCCCTACTGTGACGGCGACGGCGACCGACCGGGTGGGAGGGCCACGGTGACCAGCGAGCCGGCCGACGGCGACCACAACGGCGAACGGGTGTGGCGCATCGGGCGCTACCGGATCGAGGCCGTGGTCGGCACCGGCACGTTCGCCACCGTCTACCGGGCGTTCGACGAGCGGTTGGAGGACACCGTGGCGGTCAAGGTGCTGGCCGAGAACCACAGCCTCGACCCCGAGATCCGCATGCGGTTCCTGACCGAGGGCCGGGTGCTGCGCCGCATCACCAGCCCCGACGTGGTCCGGGTCCACGACCTGGGCGAGACCGAGCGGCAGCAGCCCTACCTGGTGCTGGAGTTCGCCTGGCGGGGGACGCTGGCCCAGCGGGTGCGCGACCTGCGGGCCACGGGCTGGCAGCCCGACGCCGCCGACCTCCGCGCCGTCGCCGAGCCGCTCGCCCGGGCGCTCGACGCCATGCACGCCGCCGGGATCGTCCACCGTGACGTCAACCCGGCCAACATCCTGTTGACGACTCGTGGAGCGGGCCCGCCGGCGCCGGCGTCGGCGAGCAGCGTCGTGCGGTCCGACGAGCGGCTCGTGCTGGCCGACCTGGGGTTGTGCAAGGACCTCGCCCGCAACTCGGGCTACACGTCCGGCGGCGGGACCGAGGGCTTCCGGGCGCCCGAGCTCCGGGGTGGCCCCGCCATCATCGACCGCCGCGCCGACCTGTGGTCGCTGTCGGCCGTGATGGCGTGGCTGGCGACCGGCTCACCGCCCGGGGACGGTGCGGCGACAGCGGGGCTGCGCGGCACGGCGAGAGACCTGGGCTGCGTGCTCGACCGCGGGCTGTCCGACGACCCCGCGACCCGCCAGCCGGACGCCCTGACCTGGCTGGCCGAGGTGGAGGCGGGCCTCGGGCAGCCCGTCTCCCCACTGTCGGCGTCCCGGACCGCGGCGCAACCGGTGGCCGGGCCGACACGGCCATGGCGACTCCGCCACAGCGCCTGGGTCCTGACGTCGCTGCTGTTGGGGTTCACCACCTGGGCGGGCTTCCTCTACATCGGCATCCGCGCCCAGCGCCGAGGCTGGCTCGTGGCCGCGGCGCTCTACGGCGTCGCCGCGGTCGCCCTGTTCACGATCATGGTGTCGTCGCCGATGGACGATCAGGGCAACTACGTGAGCTCCTGGCAGGACAGCGTGGGCACGGTGGTGATGTTCACCCTCCTGACGGGCGGGTTCGTCCACGCCCTGCTGGCCAACCGCACCTGGCTCGCCTGGCTGGCCGGGTCGCGACCCCGTCGGTGATCTGGCGCGCAGCGGGCCATCGAGGTCGTCCGCCGAGCCGTGGCAGGATCGACCGATGAGCGTCGCTGCTGACAGCCACGACCGCATCCGGGTCCACGGCGCCCGGGTCAACAACCTCAAGGACATCAGCGTCGAGCTGCCCAAGCGCCGGCTGACCGTGTTCACCGGCGTCTCCGGGTCGGGCAAGTCCTCGCTGGTGTTCGGCACGATCGCCGCCGAGTCCCAGCGGCTCATCAACGAGACCTACAGCGCCTTCGTGCAGGGATTCATGCCCACGCTGGCCCGCCCCGACGTCGACGTGCTCGAGGGGCTGACGACGGCGATCATCGTCGACCAGGAGCGCATGGGCGGCGACGCCCGCTCCACGGTCGGCACGGCCACCGACGCCAACGCCATGTTGCGCATCCTGTTCAGCCGGCTCGGGCAGCCTCACATCGGCTCGCCCCAGGCCTTCTCGTTCAACGTCGCCTCGATCAGCGGCGCCGGTGCCGTCACCCTCGAACGGGGCGGCCGCACGACCCGGGAGAAGCGCAGCTTCAGCATCCTCGGCGGCATGTGCCCGCGCTGCGAGGGCCGGGGCACGGTCTCGGACTTCGACATGACCCAGCTGTACGACGAGGCCAAGTCCCTCAACGAGGGTGCGCTCACGATCCCCGGCTACAGCATGGACGGCTGGTACGGCCGCATCTTCACCGGCTGCGGCTTCTTCGACCCGGACAAGCCGATCCGCAAGTACACCAAGCGCGAGCTGGACGACCTGCTCTACAAGGAGCCGACCAAGATCAAGGTCGACGGCATCAACCTCACCTACGAGGGCCTGATCCTCCGCATCCAGAAGTCGATGCTGTCCAAGGACGTCGACTCGCTCCAGCCCCACATCAGGGCGTTCGTGGAGCGGGCCGTCACGCTCACCGCCTGCCCCGATTGTGGCGGCACCCGGCTCGGCGCCGAGGCCCGGTCCTCCAAGATCGCCGGCATCAGCATCGCCGACGCCTGCGCCATGCAGATCAGCGACCTGGCGGGGTGGGTGCGGGGCCTCGACGAGCCCTCGGTGGCGCCGCTGCTGGAG
>DATFRN010000225.1:0-7967 GCA_035263165.1 Acidimicrobiales bacterium
GGTCTCCGCCGACCTCATCGACGCCGACGACCGCGGCCGCCTCCAGGCCGGCCTCCTGGCCGACGTCATCGCGGTCCCCGGCGACCCGACCCGGGACATCACCCTCACGGAACAGGTCCGCTTCGTGATGAAGGGCGGCCAGGTCTACCGCGACGACACGGCGGCCTAGGCCGGGGCGTCGCGGACGTTCTGCTCGACCAGGTCGGCGAGGTGTCGCGCCGCGACCACGAAGTCGTTGTCGTCGTGGAGCACGACCAGCCCGTGGTGCGCGGCGGTCGCACGTGGTCTTCGGCAGCGGGGCGTCGGGGTAGAGGTCGTCGAACGTCGCGGTCATCTGCTCGTACTCGTCGACGTTGCGCGCCGACCGGCGGAACTCGGCCCGCTGGGCCTGGCACGAGCCGATCGCGCCGCCGGCGATGTGCTCGGTCCAGGCCGACCGCAGGTCGTCGTCGCGCACGATGCGCCAGAGCGCCGACGAGTCGATGAGGTAGCGGATCACCCGTCGGGTTGCTTGTCGGCGGCGCGCAGCGCTTGCCAGCCGTCGTAGTCCCAGCCCTTCGCCTCGGCGGCGTGGCGTTGCAGCGCCTCCAGGCGCCGCTCGCCCGAGGCGTCACTCCTCGATGCGGTCGGGGCTGGCCTGGTCGAGGATCTGGGTGCGGTCGTCGCGGAGGGCGAAGCCGGCCTTGATCATGGCGTCCGTCGCCTTCTCGTAGGCCGCCGTGTAGTCGGCGCGGGACTCGTACAGCGTCGCCAGCTTGGCCGTGGGGATCTTCGTGGTGCTGCCCATGAGCAGGCAGATGATCGAGGAGTCGGGCGACGCCATGCCCGAGAGGACGTCGACCGGGGCGTCGACCACCGGGGAGCGGATGCCGCCCCTGACGTTGCCGACGTCGTCGAGCGCGTACTTGGCCGTGCCGGCCGACCCCTCGACGTCGAGGCGGGGCGCCTTCGGCGGCGGGTCGCCGCCGGCGGCCCAGCGGTCGAGGTGGCGCAGCGCCGAGCGCAGCACGAACACTTGCTGGCCCCGGTTGATGGGCTGCGAGCACCCCAGGATCGACTCGGTGTCGCCCAGCTGGAACTTGTCGGCGTGGGCCGTGCCGGCCACCTCCCACAGCCGGAACCGGTCGGCGTCGTCCTGGCGGGCCGGCAGGTAGCCCAGGATCCCCAGCAGGTCGGTCTCGGTCTCGACCACGATCACCGGGGCCGCGCCGTCGGTCCTGATGGTCGTCGGCTTGCCGCCGATGCTGCCGGCGATGTCGATGCCCGCGCCCGGCTTGCCCAGCGGCGCCGGCGCCCCGCCCCGGCTGTGGACCAGGAACCCGTCGTACTGGTCGGCCAGCGGCTGCACGCCGTTGATGTAGGTGGTGAGGGCGAAGGCCGACTGCGACTCGCCCACCCCCAGCACCCGCTCCAGCCGCAGCCCGTCGAGCGGGGCGAGCTTCGCCTTGCCCGGCGACCGCAGCGCCCGCGCCACCTGCGTGTAGATGTCGTAGGAGTAGGCGTCGCCCGGGTGGTGGAGCTTGCCGTAGCGGGCCGGGTCGATGCCCTTGAGCCCCTTGCCCGCCCCCAGGTCCTCGGCGCCGGGGGCCGAGACCGCCACCGGCCCGCCCTCGATGCCGATGCGCTGGGCCGACACGCCCACCCAGGCGTAGCCCCGGCGCAGCAGCTCGTCGGCCAGGTACGTGTAGTCGGGCGAGGCGTCGACGCCGCCGCTCACGTTGAGCCACTCGACCACCACGGTGCCGTTGAAGTCGGCCTGCTCGGCCGGCCGGCGCACGACGAGCCGGGTGGCGTAGGGCGCCGTGCCGTCGGGCGTCAGCGAGTAGCGCCCGTCGGTCGGCAGCGGCCCGTCGGACGTGTACGACGTGGCGGTGCCGGTCGCCGAGTACTCGGTCTCGGTGTACCCGGCCTTGGACAGGGACGGCCCCGGCCCGCTGGCGCCGAGGAAGACGCCCTTGCCGCCCTTCAGCGCGGCGAACGTCGCCGCCGGGCCTGCGGGCCGCTCGACCGGCACGGTCGTCTCGGGCCTGGCCCCCGCGCCGTTGTCGGCGTCGTCAGAGCAGGCCGCCGTCACGGTCGCCCCCGCGAGCAGGAGCGCGAGGCCGGCCACGGCGCGTCGCATCGTCGATTTCCCCCCATGGTGTGCCTCAGCCCGCGCCGATACCCCGGATGATCAGGTCCCACAGCTCCTCGGCGCCGGTGCGCCCGTCAGCCGCCAGCGACGAGCCGCTGATCGTGAGGGCGAAGGCGTTGAACATGATCGCCTGGAGCAGCACCCCGGCCAGCGAGCGGTGGTCGAGCCCCGCCCGCAGCGCCTTCGCCTCGGCCGCGTCGTCGAGCATCTGCTCGAACAGCGTGACGACGGGCTGGAAGGCGCGGGACGCCTCCTTCGGGTGCTCGGTCAGCAGCTGCTGGCCGAACTCGGCCATGGCCGCCGGCGTCGGCCCGACCTTCTTCGACGACCGGGACCTGGGCATCGGCCGGCACACCAGGTAGTGCTCGACCACGGCGCGGTGCAGCCGCTCCAGCGGGTCGTCGGTCTCGGCGATCACGGCCTCGAGGCGCTCGGCCGTCGACCGCACCGCCTCCTCGAACAGGGCCAGCAGCAGCTCGTGCTTGCCCGCGAAGTACTGGTAGAAGCTGCGCAGCGACTGGCCCGACTTCTCGACCACGTCCTGGACCGTGAAGTCGCGGCCCGAGTCGTTCTGCATGAGCTCGATGGCGGCGTCGAGGAAGCGCTGCACCCGCTGCTCGGCCCGGGCCCGGGCCGGGTCGAGCGACCGCGCGACGGCCATCTCGCGCCACGAGCTGGGACCGTCGCCCCCAGGAGCGCTTGCCGTCGTTGGGTTCCTGGCCATGGCTTGCAGCGTACCCCGCGAAGAACGAGATCCCGTTGATAAGTAGAAGATGAATCTCTCGATGGTGCATGTACCGGTCGGTACAATGAGAACTAGCTTCTAGGGCGGTCGCTCAGGTGTTCCGCCCCCCGTTGACGCCGATCACCTGCCCCGTGACGTAGCTCGCCTCGTCCCGCACCAGGTACGAGCAGGCCGCGGCGATGTCCTCGGGCCGCCCGACCCGGCGCACCGGCGTGCGGGCCGCGTGGTGGTCGACGCCCTCGCCGAGCAGCCCCCGGCTCTCCGAGCGGCGCAGCATGGGCGTGTCGATGAACCCGGGCGGGATCGTGTTGACCGTGATCCCCTTGGGCCCCAGCTCGAGCGCCAGCGCCTTGGTGAACCCGATGACCCCGGCCTTGGCCGCCACGTAGTGGGTCATCAGCGGCTGGCCGCCCTGGGCGCTGGACGACGAGATGTTGACGATGCGCCCCCAGCCGGCCTCGATCATGCCGGGCACCACCGCCTGGCAGCAGTTGAACGTGCCGGTCAGGTTGACCTCGATCAGGCGGGCCCACGACTCGGGCGTGATCTTGAGGAACGGCTCGAAGCCGTCGAGCCCGGCGCTGTTCACCAGCACCGTCGGCACGCCGAGGCCCGCCCGCACGTCCCCGACGCCGGCGGCGATGCCCTCGCGGTCGGTGACGTCGACCGTCAGGCCGGCGGCCGTGCCGCCGGTGGCGACGATCTTCGCCGCCGCCCCCGCGGCGGCGTCGCCGTCGCGGTCGAACACGGCCACGGCCAGGCCGTCGGCCGCCAGCCGCTCGGCGATGGCCAGGCCGATGCCCGACCCGCCCCCGGTCACGATGGCGGTGTGCTCGGTCACTGGATGGCCTCGTCTCCGGCGAAGGTCGTGCGGTGCATGTCCCGGGGCGACGCCGGGTCGTAGGGGAGCGCCCGGTGGAGCACGCCCCGGTTGTCCCAGATGACGACGTCGCCCACCCGCCACTCGTGGCGGTAGACCCGCTCGGGCGTGGTCGACCGAACCAGCAGGTCGTCGAGCAGGGCCCTGCCCTCGTCCCGGCCCATGCCCACGACGTGGTCGGTCGTGGCCCCGAGCACCAGCGACCGCCGACCCGACCGGTGCCGCCAGACCAGTGGGTGCTCCTTGGCCGGCCGCCGGCGCCACCAGGCCAGCTCCTCGGGGCTCGGGTCGTCGTTGGTGAGGCGCTGGGCGGCCTCGAAGCTGTGCACCACCCGCACCGCGCCCAGCCGCTCCTTCTCCTCGTCCGGCAGGCCGTCGTAGGCGGCGTAGGTGCTGGCGAACTCGGTCTCGCCGCCGGCCTCGGCCACGGCATGGGCGCTGAGCATGGTGGCCATGATCGGCACGTCGTCGGTGCAGCCGTCGATGTGCCAGTCGAACGTGCCCCGCAGGTAGGCGGCCGCGGGGTTCTTCTCGGGGTCGAGCGTGATGCGGAAGATCTCCGGGTGCTCGCCCTTGCCGAACACCTCGACCTCGCCCAGCCGGCGGCTGAACGCCACCTGGGTGGCATCGTCGAGGTGGAGGTCGCGGAAGACCAGCGCCCCGTGGGCCTCGAGCGCCTCGAGGCAGGCGCCGGGGAGGTCGTCGTCGCGCAGGAGCCGCTCCCGGTCGACGCCGCGGACCTCGGCCCCCACGCTGTCACCCAGCTTCTCGGTGGTGATCACAGCCATGCGAGGATGACTCTAATCAGACGAGAATGAGGTTTCCAGCCTCCCGTCCCGCAGCTGCTGGCGCAGCCGGAACTTCTGGACCTTGCCCGAGGGCGTGCGGGGGAACTCCTCGACCACGTGCAGCGACTCGGGCCACTTCGGCCGGGCCAGCCCCGAGCCGGCCAGGTGCGACTGGACCTCGTCCAGCGACGGCAGCGTCGTGCCCGGCCGCAGGCGCACCACGGCGGCGGCCCGCTCGCCCAGCCGGGCGTCGGGGGCGGCCACCACCGCCACCTCGGCCACGGCGTCGAGGCCGAGGATCAGCTCCTCGATCTCCTGGGCGCTGATGTTCTCGCCGCCCCGGATGATGATGTCGGAGACCCGGTCGGTGATCGTGAGGTAGCCCTCGGCGTCCATCACGCCGACGTCGCCCGTGCGGTACCAGCCCTCGGCGTCGAACGCGGCCGCGGTCAGCCCGGGGTCGGTGTAGCCGAGGCAGCAGTCGGGGCCCCGGCTGACGATCTCGCCGCCCTCGTCCAGCCGGATGTCGACGCCCTCCAGCGCCCGGCCGTCGGTGGCGAGCCGCTTGTCCTCGGGGTCGTCGACCGAGCAGCCGGTGATCGACGGGTGCTCGGTGCTGCCGTAGGACCGGAACACGGTGATGCCGAGGGCGGTGGCCCGCTCGGTGACCGCCACCGGCACAGGCGAGCCCCCGAGGCCGGCGAAGGGCATGAGCTCGAGGTGCTCGGGGCCGAAGTCGGGGTGGTCGAGCAGGCTGGTGAGGAAGTAGGTGGCGCCCCCGCCCATGCTCAGATGGTCCTCGACCATCATGCGCAGCACCTCGCCGGGGTCCCACACGTCGATCATGTTGACCGGGCGCAGCTGGAGCGTCGGCACCAGGAAGGCGTTGAGCATGCCGATGAAGTGGCCGACCGGCGCCCCGGTGATCGTGGGCGGCCCGGCGGTGGGGAACATGCGGGCCAGCTGGCGGGTCTCGCACCCGATCGTGCGGTGGGAGTGGACCACGCCCTTGGGGTCGCGGGTGGTGCCCGAGGTGAAACCGATCAGGGCGGGCGCGTCGGGGTCGACGGCGGACGGCCCGGCGACCGGCTCGCCGTCGAGCAGGTCGGCGAACGGCGTGGCCGCCCGGGGCAGGTCGGCCCGGTCGGTGTCGCCCACCACCAGCCAGAGCGGGGCCGGGTGGCGGCCGAGGACCTCGTCCCAGGTGGCCAGGTGCTCGTTGTGGCCGAACCGGTCGGGGGTCACGACCACGTCGGGCTCGGTGGCCCGCACGATGTACTCGACCTCCTTGGCCCCGTAGAAGTGGACGATCGGCACCACCACGGCCCCGAGGTAGGCGGCGGCCCAGAAGGTGATGCCGGCCTCGACCCAGTTGGGCAGCTGGAACACGACCAGGCTGCCCGGCCCCACGCCCCGCGCCGCCAGCGAGCCCGCCAGGGCCCGGGCCGCGCGGTCGACGTCGGCGAAGGTGCCCTTCCAGGGCCGCACCCGCGAGCGGACCTGGAAGCCGAGGTCGCCCATCTGGGCCAGGCCGCCGGCCACCATGGCGCCGAGGCTGTCGTCGGTCCACCAGCCCTCGGCCCGGTAGCGGGCGGCCAGGTCGGGCGGCACCGTGCGCAGGCGCCAGCTGCCTCGGCCGATGGCGGTCGGTTGCATCGCGTCCCCTCCTCGTCGCATCCCGGAGCGCAACAGCGTTGCCGCTCTAGGAGAACTTGATTATCGTAGCCTCCCATGGCGACCTCCGCAGCGCCGGCCGCCCAGCCGGGCGTGGCCCGCGACCACGGGTTCCACCCGCTGCGGGTCGGGCGCGTGGTGACGGAGACCGCCGAGGCCGCGTCGTTCGTGCTCGACGTGCCGGTCCCGTTGCGGGCCGCCTTCGGCTACCAGGCCGGCCAGTTCCTCACCTTCCGGGTCCGGGTGGGCGGCGAGGTCCACCACCGGTGCTACTCGATGTCGTCGGCGCCGGGCGTCGACGCCGAGATGCAGGTGACGGTCAAGCGGGTGCCCGGCGGCGTCGTGTCGAACTGGATGATCGACACGCTGGCGGCCGGCGACGAGGTCGAGGCCAGCGTCCCGGCCGGCGTCTTCTGCCTGGGGCCCGGCGACGGCGACGTCGTGGCCCTGGCCGCCGGCAGCGGCATCACCCCGGTGTTCTCCCTCCTCAAAGCCGCGCTGGCCGGCGGCAGGCGCCGGGTCCGGCTGCTCTACGCCAACCGCGACCGCGACTCGGTCATCTTCGGTGCCGAGCTCGACGCCCTGGCCTCGGCCCACCCCGGCCGGCTGGAGCTCGTCCACCGGCTCGACGTCGTGGACGGCTTCGTCGACCCCGACGCGGTCGGGGACTTCCTCGGCGATCACGGCGGCGCCGAGGCCTATGTGTGCGGGCCCGAGCCGTTCATGGACGTCGTCGAGGGCGCGCTGCTGTCCCGCGGCGTCGCCCCGGACCGCATCCACATCGAGCGGTTCACCCCCGCGGCGCCGACCGGCGACGAGGAGGAGGACGAGCAGGGCCCGGCCCAGGTGACGATCGAGCTGGCCGGGCGCACCGGGACGGTCGAGCACCACCCGGGCACGACCATCCTCCAGACGGCCCGCCAGATGGGCATGGCGCCGCCGTTCTCGTGCGAGTCGGGCACGTGCGCCACCTGCATGGCCATGCTGGTGGGGGGGACCGTGAAGATGCACGTCAACGACGTCCTCACCGACGACGAGGTGGCGGAGGGGTGGGTGCTCACCTGCCAGTCCGTGCCCACGTCGCCGGCCGTGCACGTCGTCTACGAGGGGAGCTGACCGTGGAGCCATCGCAGGTGGCGGACATCGTCGAGATCGGACAGGTGCTGGCCCGCTACGCCGTGGGCATGACCAAGGACGACATCGAGGCGGTCATCGACGTGTTCACACCCGACGGCAGCTACAGCGCCTTCGGCTCCACCTACGCGCTGGCCGACTTCCCGGCGCTGGTGGCGGCCGCCCCCAAGGGCCTGTTCATGGTGGGCACCCCGGCCGTCGTGCTCGACGGCGACGAGGGCACCGGCGAGCAGCCGCTGTGCTTCGTCGACCAGACCGACCACAGCATGCGCATCGGCTGGTACACCGACACCTACCGCCGCACCGAGCGGGGCTGGCGCCTGCACACCCGGTCGATGACGTTCCTGCGCCGCAGCGGGTCCCGCGACTCGGGCAAGCCGCACGACCCGACCCGGCCCGAGCCGTCGTCGGTATGAACCTCGGCGAGTTCCGGCCGGCGCTCGACCGCTGGCTCGACGAGAACGCGGCGGCTCTCGCCCCGGCGCACGAGCACCGCGGGTCGCTGGACGAGCAGATGGCGCAGCTGGCCAAGGTCAAGCGGATGGTGTTCGACGCGGGCTGGATGCGCTGGGGCTGGCCCGAGCGGGTCGGCGGCCTGGGCGGGTCGCCGCT